>JAFQQU010000088.1 GCA_017410445.1 Clostridia bacterium
ACTGCAGTACGCATGTATGCGCCCCAGTGCACATTCATGATGGCAGCGAACAGATACTGAAAAAACGAAGCCGCGCACCAGACGACCGGGTTTCTGCCGAGAGCAAGAGGAATGCCTGCGGTGAAGATGAGGCAGCACATCGCAATAATAAGTCTGCGATGGTCGCGTGCCGGTTTCGCGAGCGCAGACAGCGATCCGCCGGCCAGTAGACCCAGTGCGACTGCAGACTGTACGGACCCCAGTGTAGCTTGATCGCCGTTCGTGCGGCTAAGGATAAACACAGACATCTGACCGTCAGAACCGAGCTTCGCAAGAAAGTTAACCGCTGCGATATAAACAATCAGCCGCAAAAGCACCGGATGCTCCTTCAGATACCGTATGCCTGCCGTGTAGGTCCGGCTGAATGGCTCTGCTGCTTCCTTGCCGCGTTTATCCTCCGGGATGCGGATGAATATAAGCGTTATGAAAGCGACGGAAAAGGTGAACAGGTCGATCGTCAGCACCGCGGGGATACCGCCCCAGACAAGAACAAGCGCGCCCAGCACGGGCGACAGGATGGAAACCAGCGCGCCTGATATTGTCTGAAGTCCTCCGATACGGGCATAGTATTCTTCGGGAACCAGCAAGCTGGTCGCAACATAAGCGGCAGGAGCCTGAATTGCATTCATCAGGCTCAGCAGGAAGTTGATCAGGTAAAGATGAGTAATCGCCAACGCGGAGAAGGAATACAGTATCAGAATCGTACATGTTCCGCAGGCCGCAAGCAGATCGGAAAATAGCATAATGCGCTTTTTGTTCCATCGATCGGCGGCGGCGCCTGCAATAAAGCGTAGCAGAATGGTAGGCAAATAAGAACAGAGCGTCAGTAGGGAAATACCGGATGCTGTTCCGTTCTGATTATACAGCCAGATGACCAGCGCATAATTGGTCATCGCGGTACCCAAAGCAGAAACGCTCTGTGAAGCCCAAAGCATCAGAAACGGACGCATAGTGGGGGTAGGATGATTCATTTTCATGGCTTTGCTCCTTACATTTTTTGATGCAGGTAGCACAAAGCCTGATCGGACGGAGAAGGGAAAGCGCACTCCGCTCCGCACACGCACCGCCCGAATCAGACGATGTGCGGAGCAAATACTTGGGCAGCAAAAGCCTGAATGAAGAAGCCGTAATTCATATTCTTCACCTCTTGGATTGATCATATCACGGCTTCATGTGTACTGTCAATAAAAAAACAGCCGATTTCTTACGAAACCGGCTGCATGGTGGAGCATAGGGGAGTCGAACCCCTGACCTTTTGAATGCCATTCAAACGCGCTACCAACTGCGCTAATGCCCCTTGTCTCGCTGACAACAAAATGAATTATATCACGAACAGCGTGGTTTGTAAATAAGTGTGGTTGTTGAAATTATGTTAATTGCTTCGGCACGAGAGATGTATTTCTGAAAGAAGAGTTCCGGCGAAATATCAGCCGGTGAAAAAAGAAATCCGGACCATTCACTGAGGAAGGTCCGGATCAGAACAGGCGTTGGATTGTTTTATCCGGCTCACCGCATGCGTTACAGGCCCTGAATCAGGATGATTACAACCAGAACCGGAATGACATAGCGGAAGAAGAACTTGAAGCTCCTGGGAATTCTGAGGCCGGTGCCGCAGTTGGCTTCCTCGATATACTTGTCAAAGCCCCAGCCCCACTTGCTGGTGCAGAACAGCAGGTAGATGAGGGAACCGAGCGGGAGCAGGAGATTGCTGACCAGGAAGTCCTCGGTATCCAGAACATCCCGGCCGCCGATCAGCTTCAGATCGCTCCAGATGTTATAGCCGAAGATGCAGGGCAGGCTGGCGATCAGGATGAAGATGCAGTTGATGACGGTGGACTTTTTTCTTTCCCATCCGAAGTTTTCCATGCAGCCGGCAATCAGGTTTTCGAATACGGCGATGACTGTAGTGAAGCTGGCAAAGGTCATGAACAGGAAGAAAAGGGTGCCCCAGATGCGGCCGCCGGCCATGCCGGAGAAAACCGTGGGCAGTGTGACGAAGATCAGTTTGGGGCCTGCGTTCGGCTCGACGCCGAAGGAGAAGCAGGCGGGGAAGATGATCGTGCCGGACATGAGCGCAACGAAGGTATCCAGACCGCAGATACGGACCGCCTCGCCGCCCAGCGTGTGATCGCGGGTCATATAACTGCCGAAAATATGCATGGAGCCGATGCCGAGGCTCAGCGTAAAGAACGCCTGGTTCATCGCTGCGGTCAGGACGTTCATGATGCCAAGCTCGGAAGCGCGTGCAAAATCGGGCAGCAGATAGAAGGCGAGGCCTTCTTTTGCGCCGGAGAGCGTGCAACTGTGTATGGCAAGCACGACAATCAGCAGAAGGAGCGAGGTCATCATCCACTTGCTGATGCGCTCCAGACCGTTCTGGATGCCTGCGCTGCAGACAAGGAAGCCGGCAACAACGACGATGACCATCCAGAGGATCATTTCGCCCGGATTGGACAGCATGGCGCCGAATGCTGCATTGGAAGCGGCATTGTCCATGGCAGAGGAGAACTGACCGACGGCGAATTTATAGAAGTAGCTCAGCATCCAGCCTGCGACGGTGGTGTAATACATCATCAGAAGATAGCACGCGGCAAGGCCGAGCCATCCGTGAAAATGCCACTTATGCCCGGGCTTTTCAAGATTCTTGAAGCCCTTGACCGAACTCTGTCTGCTCGCGCGGCCGACCGCCAGTTCCATGGTAAGAACAGGCGCGCCCATCAGCAGAAGAAACAGCAGGTAAAACAGGACGAATACGCCGCCGCCGTTTTGTCCGGCAACATAGGGGAAGCGCCATACATTGCCGATGCCGATGGCGCAGCCGGCGCTGACGAGCAGAAAACCGATTCTCGATTTGAAACTTTCCCGCTTCATTAAAAATTCCTCCAGAAAAAAGCTGATCAATATAATACCGATGCTGTGTGTCTTTTGCAAGCGTATTTTCCGTTTCGTCAGAAAAAATATGGTCAAAACCTGCTGTTTGTGATATACTCAAGGGTGTATTTGGGTTGTATTGAAAGGATGTTTGAAATGAGCTGGAAAATTTGCTACCGGGGTACGACGGATACTGCGAACTTCGGGCTTGAATGCGTACAGGCAGCCGCACAGGAATATCTTCATTACCAGCCGGTGGTTTCGGACAGCATTTCGCTGAGTTTCGAGGATGACCTCATCCTTCTGGCCTGCCGGAACGGCAACAACTGCCAGAACAAAGAGCTGGACAGTATTGCCGGACAGACGATTCCGAGCGGCGAGGGATATCTGGTTGCGTTTAAGGAGCATCCTTATTGTCCGGGAAGAAAAATGGTGCTGGTTGTCTCCGAAACAGAACTCGGTCTGATGTATGGCTGTGTGGATCTGGCGGAGAAGTATCTGCCCCGGGCTGCGCAGGCGCATCAGCATAATCCGGAGTATTACTATTTCAAAAATCCGTTTGAAGAGGGGTTTGAAGAGGCGGCATATGTTTCCGTACCTTCGCTGAAGGAGCGCGGACTGTGGACCTGGGGTCATGTAATTTATGATTACCGGGCGTATTTTGACAACATGGCGCGCTGCAAGCTGAATACGATCACCATCTGGAACGATTTTGCTCCGGTAAACGAAAAGGAAGTATATGAGTACGCTCATTCGCGCGGAATCCGGGTTATCTGGGGCCTGTCGCTCAACTGGGATGAAAAGGAGGATATTTCTTCCGAGGAGTCGATGAACAAATGGGCGGAGATCGCGCTTAAACGCTGTAAAAAGCTGTATGACAAGGGGATCGTAGACGGCGTGTACGTACAGACCTTCACCGAGACCCGGGATGAAAAGATTAACGGTCTCTTGATTGCCGAATACGCCGTCAAGTGGATTAATACCATCTACGGAAGAATTGCAGAAGAGATTCCTCAGATTGATTTCCGTTGGGGCCTTCATGCGATGTCTGTAATGAATACGCCGGAGATCATTGCAAAAACCAATCCGAACGTAAAGATTATCTGGGAGGACGCCGGACAGTTTCCGTATAATTATGTTCCCGAGCTGGATGTTCCGGGGTTCGGAAACGCAATGGAGTCTACGAAGGTGCTTGCTTCTCTGCGGGACGGAATCGGCGCGGGCGCGACGCTCAAGGGCCTCTGCTGCCTGGACTGGAAGACCTTCCGTCACATGGAGGGACCGGTTCAGATCGGATGCGCGTCGCGTGCATGGATGGAAGGGCTGCTGCCGGAGAAGAAGAAAATCTGGAAATACGTTCAAAGCCACTGGCTGGTCAATGCCGAAGCATGCCGCGAAGTGATCGCTGAGTATGCCCATGCGACCAGAGGAGAAGCTGCTCTGTGCGGACTGGTAGAAGACGGTCTGTTTGAAATGAAAATCTGGTTCCCGGTCGCTTTGTTTGCTGAGATGATGTGGAATTGTACGGCCCCTGTCGGGCAGCTGCTGACAGAGACGGCGCAGCGTGCAAACGTTGAGTTCGCATAAATAGGAAAAGGCGGCTCAAGAGGTGAAGAACATGAGAAGGCTCAAATTCAACTGGGACAATGAAGCGGTTTTCCTGATTGTAAGCGTACTGTATGGTCTTGGCACAAGCTTTCTGAGCGAGGGCTATATTCAGGCATATCTGCTGGAACTGGGCATGAATGTTCATAAGATCGGTCTGTACGGCACGATGGGAAACGCCGGCGCGCTTGCGTCGTATGCGCTGTTCAGCTTCTATAAGCCCCGGAACAACAGCTACATGACGCCGATGTTCGTCATGGCGCTGGGACTGACAATTCTTCCGATTATGCTGACGCTGGTCAGCCTGTCTCCGCAGCTGGGCGCGGTCATTCTCTTTTTCAGCGCGCTGCATTCCTTTGCTCAGGGATTCAGGGCCTCGTGTGATTACTGCGTCGTGCCGACCATTATGCCCCGCAGCCGGTATGGCCTGATGAGCGGGAAGTGCGGCATGATCGGCAGCGGACTGGCAGCGCTGGTCAGTGCGCTGAGCGCGTCGCTCATGGATGACAGCGGCTCCATGGCCGGGTATATTGCGATTTTTATCGCGGCTGCGGCGTCTCTGGCAGTATCTGCTGCGGCAATCCGCTTCTACCGGCCGATGGTAAGCGGAGAAGAGACCGGGCGGAAACCGATCCCCGGGGGGCGGATGACGCTGAAGAGCGCGTGGATTCTGCTTCCGCATCTGCTCAGAGGTGTGGCGACCGGCGGTTTTTACTATTTTGTCGTCATTTCGATGGAGCGGATGGCGACGCCCATTTCGGCCAGTTCGCTGATCGTTACCATCGGTGTTATCGGTACGATGGTCGGCTGTGCGGCGTTTATGTATTTTGAAAAGCGCATGAAAACCGGTACCATCACGCTGATCGGAAATCTGGTAGCCGGCCTGTGTGCGGTGATGACGGCGTTCAATGCGTCGCCTGTCATTTTCTTCCTGCTGTATTTCGGCTATATGATGTTCAATAACATTTCTGCCTATGCCATCCCGGCCGGCGTTGTATACTCGGTGCCGGCGGAGGAACTGCCGTTTATCTCGTCGATGCGGATGCTTATGATGAGCGTTGGTTCGATGGTCTGCATTCAGCTGTTTTCGATGCTGATGACCGTATGGCCCGCATGGACGGTCATGGCGATCAGTGCGGCGGTTTATGCGGCGGCAGGCGTAATATTCAAGATTCAGTATACCGATGCGATGAAGATCTGAGGGGATGATCGGATGAACAAACTCGGTTTCGGATTTCTCAGGCTTCCCCGTCAGGACGCGCAGGATGAAAACAGCGTTGATCTGAAGAAAACCTGCGAGCTGGTCGACCGGTTCATTGCTCTTGGAGGAAGATATTTCGATACGGCCTATACATATATGAACGGCGGCAGCGAGCGGGCCGTCCGGGAAACGCTCGTGAAGCGATATCCGAGAGAAGCATACGAACTGGCGGACAAGTTGCCTTCGTGGAAGCTGAAGAGCAGGGAAGACTGCGGCCGTTTTTTCGAAGAGGAGCTCGAGCGCTGCGGCGTGTCCTATTTCGATTATTATCTTCTGCACGGGTTGGATCAGGAAAACGACGATCTCTGCGAACGGCTGGGCGCATACGAGTTTATGAAAGAACTCAAGCGGGCGGGGAAAGTCGGAAAGATTGGTTTTTCCTATCACGACAGCCCGGAACTGCTCGACAGGATTCTGACAAGGCATCCGGAGATGGAGTTTGTTCAGCTTCAGATCAACTATCTGGACTGGGACAGCCCGTCCATTCAGTCGGCAAAATGCTACGAGATCGCGGTAAAGCACGGAAAGCGCGTGCTGGTCATGGAGCCGGTCAAGGGCGGGAATCTGGCGGTTCTTCCGGAGCAGGCAGAAAAGCTGCTCCGGGCGGAAAAGCCCGGAGAGAGTATGGCGTCTTGGGCCATCCGGTTTGCCGCATCGCTTGATCAGGTGGACGTCGTGCTCAGCGGCATGAACACCATCGGTCAGATTGATGATAATCTGGCCGAAAAAACGCTGATGAGCGAACGGGAACGGATGCTGCTCGGAGAAGCGGCGCGGATCATCCGGGAGAAGACGGCTGTGCCCTGTACGGGCTGCGGATACTGCACGGAAGGCTGTCCCAAGCAGATTGCGATCCCCAGATACTTTGCGCTGTTTAATGAGTACTCGCGCAGTCCTAAAGAGCTGTGGAAGATGGAGTTTGCCTACTCGGATGTCGCAAAGACGCGGGGCAGGGCATCCGATTGTATCGGCTGCGGCGCATGCGAGAGGAGCTGTCCACAGAAGCTCGGAATCATCGGATATCTGAAAGAGGTCCGGAAGGTGTTTGAAAAGAATGGCTGACGGATGAGCCGCCAAGCCGTTTCTGAATGAATAAGGAGGATATGAGTATGAAAACGTTTCTGCTTCAGGGAGATTCCATTACCGACGCCGGAAGAAGCCGGGACAACGACTGGCAGCGCGGACAGGGGTATCCGAATCTGGTATCGGCTGAGCTGCTGCTGGATTATCCGGGTGAATTCAATATCATCAACCGCGGCATCAGCGGAAACCGGGTCGTCGACCTGTATGCGCGGATCAAGCGCGATTTCCTCAACCTCAAGCCGGATTATCTGTCCATCCTGATCGGCGTAAACGACGTATGGCACGAGTATGCGGCTGAGCCCAACGGCGTTGAGGACGACAAGTTCCGCAAGGTATACGACATGCTGATCGAAGAGATCAAACAGGCGCTTCCGGAGATCAAGATCTACATTCTCGAGCCGTTCGTCCTTCGCGGTGCGGGCACCGAGGAGCATTGGGAAGAATTTGACCGGGAAGTCCGGCTGCGCGCAAAGTCGGCAAAATGGATTGCGGAGAAGCATGGCCTGCCGTTCATTCCGCTTCAGGATAAGTATGACGCGCTGTGCGAAAAGTGTGAAGCCTCCTACTGGCTGCGTGACGGCGTTCATCCGACGGCTGCGGGACATG
>JAFQQU010000089.1 GCA_017410445.1 Clostridia bacterium
ACGGATGCCCCAGATCAGCGACTGATCGCATCACAGAATGCGTATGATCAATTGAAAGGGGGATGGATACCATGAAAATGACTCTGCGTTGGTACGGCGAAGGACATGACAGCGTAACGCTTCAGCAGATTCGCCAGATTCCGGGCGTGAAGGGCGTTATCACCACTCTGTACGACACCGCCCCCGGCGACGTATGGACCCGCGAGCGCGTCCATGCCATGAGAACCCATGTTGAAGAGGCCGGCCTTGAAGTCACCGGCATCGAAAGCGTCAACGTTCACGACGCCATCAAGGCTGCGCTGCCCGAGCGCGATCAGATGATCGAGAACTACATCAAGTCTCTGGAATCCCTCGGTCAGGAAGGCATCCGCATGGTTTGCTATAACTTCATGCCCGTCTTCGACTGGACCCGTACCGACCTGGCCAAGCCCCGCTGGGACGGCTCCACCGTTCTGGCCTACGATCAGGCGACCGTAGACGCGATGAACCCCGAGGATATGTTCAACTCCATCAGCGACTCCACCAACGGCTTCGTCATGCCCGGCTGGGAGCCTGAGCGCATGGAGCATGTCAAGGCGATGTTCGAGCTGTACAGGGGCGTTGACGAAGAGGCCCTGTTCAATAACCTGACTTATTTCCAGAAGGCCATCATGCCCGTCTGCGATAAGTACGACATCAACATGGCCATCCATCCCGACGATCCCGCGTGGTCCGTATTCGGCCTGCCGCGCATCATCATCAACGAGGCCAATATCCATCGCATGATGAAGGCCTGCGACAATCCCCATAACGGCCTGACCATCTGCACCGGCTCTCTGGGCACCAACCGCAAGAACAACCTGCCCGAGATCATCCGCGGTCTGAAGGGCCGTATCCATTTCGCGCATGTCCGCAACCTGCAGTTCTTCTCCGACACCAAGTTCGAGGAAGCCGCGCATCTGTCCGCGGACGGCACCTTCGATATGTACGAGATCATGAAGGCCCTGTACGACATCGGCTTCGAAGGCCCGATCCGTCCGGACCATGGCCGCACCATCTGGGGCGAGAAGTGCATGCCGGGCTACGGCCTGTACGACCGCGCTCTGGGCGCCGCGTACCTGAACGGCCTGTGGGAAGCCATCGGCAAGAACAATAAGTAATCCAAAAGGCTCCTTCTCTGAGGGAGCTGACTGCGAAGCAGACTGAGGGAGTCATCCGTATCAGATTAACGAGACACCCTCCGACACGGCTCCGCCGCGCCGCCTCCCTTGGCGAGGGAGGCCTGATCCCGTTTATCCCATACACATTGTAAGGAGGATAACCACTATGGACATCGTAAGAGTAGGCATTATCGGCGTCGGCAACATGGGCAGCAGCCACGCCAAGAGAATCGTAGCCGGTGAAATCGAGGGCATGACCCTGGCGGCCATCGCCGATACCAACCCCGCGCGTCTTGAGTGGGCGAAGGAAAACTGCCCCGGCGCCGAGCTGTTCTCCGACGCCATCGAGATGATGGACAGCGGCAAGGTGGACGCGGTCATCGTCGCCACCCCGCACTATGATCATCCCGTTCTGGTCACCGAGGCCCTAAAGCGCGACATCCACGCCCTGTGCGAAAAGCCTGCCGGCGTTTACACTCAGGCTGTCCGCGAGGTCAATGAGCTGGCTTCCCGCTCCAAGGCGACCTATGCCATCATGTTCAACCAGCGCACCAACTGCGTATACCGCAAGATGAAGGAAATCGTCGAGTCCGGCACCATGGGCCGCATCCGCCGCACCAACTGGCTGATCACCAACTGGTACCGCTCTCAGAGCTACTATGATTCCGGCGCGTGGCGCGCAACCTGGTCCGGCGAGGGCGGCGGCGTTCTGCTGAACCAGTGCCCGCATAATCTGGACCTGTGGCAGTGGATCTGCGGCATGCCCGTAAAGGTCCGCGCGTTCATGGCCGAGGGCAAGTGGCATGACATCGAGGTCGAGGACGACGTCACCGCTTACGTCGAGTACGCCAACGGCGCGACCGGCGTGTTCATCACCTCCACCGGCGACACCCCCGGCACCAACCGCTTCGAGATCATCATGGACGGCGGCAAGCTGGTCTGCGAGAAGGACGAGCTGTGGCTGTACAAGAACAAGATGAGCGAGCCCGAGTTCTCCCGCACCTGGACCAAGGGCTTCGGCGAGCCCGGCTATGACCTGATCAAGGTCGAGACCGACGGCTTCAACCCGCAGCATGCCGGCGTTCTGCGCGCCTTCGCCGCTCACATCCTGCACGGCGAGCCGCTGGTCGCTTCCGGCGTCGAGGGCATCAACGGCCTGACCCTGTCCAACGCCATGCATCTCTCCGCGTGGACCGATTCCACCATCGAGCTGCCCATGGACGAGGCCAAGTTCCTTGAGGAGCTGAACAAGCGCCGCGCTTCTTCCCGCCGCAAGGAAGGTGAAGGGGTCGTTCTGAACACCGAGAACACCTACAACGCGTAATAATAGCCTCCCCTGTGCAAGGGGAGGTGTCATGCATCGCATGACGGAGGGGTTGACCTTCCCGCGCAGAGCCCGTCAGAAATGATCGGCTCTGTGCTTTTTTGTATCTTTCAGACACCGCTGCGTATCTCTCAGCCGATTCCGGTTGACAGGGGACAGGGAGCGGGGATATACTGAACGTATAAAGAGACGGAGGCATCGGGAATGCGGCGGTTATCAGATCAGTTTACAATGATCGGCGGATTGTTTCTGTTTGTCGGGTTGATTTCTTTGCTGAACGGTTTGTTTCATGCCGCGGGGAGCGTGTGGATGACTGCGGCCGGCGGCGTTGAGACCGCGGGCGTATATATCAAAGACGAGAATGAGCAGACATGCATCCGATACGAGGCGGATGGAAAGATATATCTCCTTGATTGCTTCATGGGCGGAAAGCCCGGGGAACAGGCGGCTGTGCGCTATCTGCCGGAGAATCCCGCGACGGCCCGCGTGACGGATGCGGACAAATGGAGTCCGTATATCGGTTCGGGCGTGGCATTTGCGGCGGTCGGCGCGGCGTTTCTGTATGCCAGGATCAGAAGGAATCTGCTGCTTAAGGATCTTCTGAAAAACGGCGTCAGCGTGCAGGCACAGATTGATGAAATAGAAAGCGGGAGTTTTCCTCCAAGCAGGCGGAAGTGTTACCGCGTTCAGGCGAGCATGAAGCATCCGGGGACGGGCAGATGTGTGAAAGTCAGCAGCGGATGGTTTCTGGATCATCCGGGAAAGCATCTGACGGACGGCACGGTTTCAGTGCTTGCCGATCCGAACGATGAAGACCGGTATTATGTGAAGCTCGAACGCGGAGAAATGTCAGGCTATCGGAAAATCAAAGTCAATTCTGAATACTGGGGGAACAGATCATGAAAACGGCAAGAGGCGTACTGATTCTGACGGGCATACTGTTTCTGGTGATGGGGCTGGCCTTTATGGGCGCGTCCTTCGGCGTGAGGGAGACCCTTGACGCTCTGGCGGACGGCGGTATCTGCGTACAGGGCGAGTTCATCAGCGTGGGCAAGGGCGATACATGGATCCGCTATCAGGCCGAGGGAAAGACCTATGAAATCCGCAGCAGCACGTATTCGAGCGATATGCATGTGGGCGACCCGGTTACGGTGTGGTATCAGCCCGGCAATCCCGGCCGCGGACGGATGGATCACTGGGCGGTCTGGGGCGTGTTCATGATCGTGGGCGGCGTGTTCTCGCTGCTGGGGCTGGGCTTTCTGATTGCCGTGCTGCCCAAGGCGCTTATGAAGCGCTCGCTGATGATGAACGGCACGCCGGTCACCGCGCAGATTACGGATATCTCTCAGAATATGCTCGTCGCCATCAACCACCGCCATCCCTATGTGGTTCACGCGGTCTTAATCCATCCCTATACCGGGCAGGAGATGAAGGTCAAGAGCGGCTTCCTCATGCAGGACCCATCCTCCCGCCTCTCCGACGGTACGGTCGAGGTGCTGGTCGACCCCATGCGGGACAACCGGTATTATATGAAGATAGAGGAATAGGAAGCCTGAGCGAATCTTCACATGAGCTTTGTTTGACTTTGTCGGGCGTTTGGCTTACAATGGATTTACATAAAATTCCGGAAAGGAAGAACAAGCGTATGAAACTTCATCGAATCGTCTCCCTGATGCTCGTTCTGCTGTTCGCGCTGTGCGCCTGCGCTCAGGCCGGCGCCGTGACCGACAGCTGGTCGGTGGACAACGCCTATGTCACGCTGAATGAAAAGACCGGCGTTCTGGTCATCCAGAGCCGCGAAGACGGCCGGTATACGCTGGCCGCCGCGGATGGCACGCCGCTCACCGATCCCTATCTCTACATGGATGCAAACGATACCATGTTCGACGTGGCCACCGAAGAGGGCCTCAATGTGTTCGGAATGATCGACAGCACCGGCAAGCTCGTGGTTCCCATGCAGTACGGCGATACCGTCTGCCTGTCTGACCGCTGGCAGCTGGGCGTCGTTCTGGAGGAGGCCACCGCCGAGAATTACGACTATAAGACCTTCGACGGCAAGACCTTCTATCTGATTTCCCGCTACGACGTATACTATCAAGGCCAGAAGGCGGGCGAGCTGGGCCGCCTGGAATACAGAAACGCCTATCCCTACGGCGCGTATCTCTATGTATCCGACGAGGAGCGCAACTACGCCTGCTACGACAGCACCATGACCGCGTCCTCCTATGTGCCCTCCTTCAGCGGCAGCAGCGAGTATGACGAGACCCGCGACGGCGTCTTCCATAAGGGCAGCGGCCAGCAGGTGGGCGTTCCCGGCTGCACGCTGACGAGCGACGACGTCGAGGAAGACATTTTTCTGATCGACGGCCGCTTTGTGGACCTGCAGGGCAACGTAACCTTCGCCGCGGACGCCAAGTATGAATCGATTTATGATTTCGAGGGCGATTATGCCAAGGTCCGCATGAACGGCAAATACGGCCTGATCGACCGCACCGGACGCGAGGTCATGGCCTGCGAATACGATGAAATCACTTACGGCGAGACCTATTTCGAGGGCGGCTATCAGATCGCAGTGAAGGACGGCAAGGTCGGCTTCGTCAACACCAGCGGCGAGACCACCTGCGAATTCAAGTATGCCTCCAATATCGTCAAGAGCACCTACAAGATGCCCATGACCCATCTGGCCGATCTGGACGGCAGCATCATCGTGCTGAGCGGCGCGGCGGGCGAGCTGGATAAGCGCTTTGCCGAGGTGCGCATCGCCAACAGCAACGGCTGCCCGCTGTTCGCAGGCGAGCCGGAGGAGAAGAAGGCCGGCGTGTATACCCTGTTCGGCGAGGAGATCATCCCCGCGGACGGTAAGTTCGACGATGTATATGACCTGAACATCTCCCATGACGGCTCCGTCGTCGTCGGCTACGATACCGACCGCAAGTATCATGTCTATCTGATCGATACCTCTGCCTTCGCCGCCGCTGAGCCCGAAAAGGAAGCCGAAGCGCCTGCGCAGGAGGCTGGTGAGTCCGCAGCCGAGCCGGAGGGATGGACCTGCAGCTGCGGCAGCAAGAACAGCGGCAAGTTCTGCCCGGAATGCGGCTCTCCCCGTCCCGAGCAGCTCAAGTGCGCCAAGTGCGGCTTCACGCCCGCCGAAGGCACTACGCCCAAGTTCTGCTCCGAGTGCGGCAATGCCTTTTAAGTAAACATACAAGATCACGGCTCCCTTCGGGGAGCCTTTTTGTGAGTGTTCTGAGGAATAATTTCTTCATGGTATGGTAAATTGATGCGATACATGGTATAATCATTCCATACGCGATCTGCGAACCATTGAATATGAAGGGAGAAATCAAAATGGAAAGACCCAATGCATGGAAAAGCTATGACGAGAAGGCTGTTGCCGAGGTTATGGCGGTCGGCGAACGCTACAAGGAATACCTGACCAGCGGCAAGACCGAGCGCGAGTGCGTCAACACCACGATCAAGATGGTTGAGGCCAAGGGCTATGTCAATCTGGATGACGTCATCAAGGCCGGCAAGGCCGTTCAGCCGGGCGATAAGCTGTATGCCACCTGCTACGGCCGCGCCATCGCGCTGTTCCATATCGGCAAGAATCCGCTTGAAAAGGGCATGAACATCGTCGGCTCTCACGTCGACTCTCCCCGTATTGATCTCAAGCAGAACCCCTTCTATGAGGAAGCCGACATGGCGTATGCCGATACTCATTACTACGGCGGCATCAAAAAGTATCACTGGGTAGCACGCGCGCTGGCGCTGCACGGCGTCGTCTGCAAGAAGGACGGCACCACTGTGACCGTCGTTATCGGCGAGGATGAGAACGATCCGGTTGTCGGCATTTCCGAGCTGCTGATTCACCTGTCCGGCGAATACATGGGCAAGAAGGCGGCGGACGTCGTTTCCGGCGAGGCGCTGGACATCATCATGTGCGGCAAGCCTCTGGAGGGCGAGGAGAAGGAGCCCGTCAAGGCGATGCTTCTGAAAATTCTGAAGGACAAGTACGACATCGATGAGGAAGACCTGCTGTCTGCCGAAATCGAAGCCGTTCCCGCCGGTAAGACCCGCGACTTCGGTCTGGACCGCAGCATGATCCTGGGCTACGGCCACGACGACCGCGTCTGTGCGTATGCTTCTCTGGAAGCGCTGCTCAACATCACCGAGAC
>JAFQQU010000090.1 GCA_017410445.1 Clostridia bacterium
AACCGCAGTTCCCCGTCCACAAGCGTTGACTTTGTCAACGCGCAGACCCGCTCATTTCTGAGCGGGCGTCGGTGAAAGAAAACGGGATTGAATCCATGGCCTTTGAGGATGACTGCATTTATTCGAAATTGCGGCTGCCGCACAGCAGGTTGATGAAGAAGCCGCCGACGACGGAGCGGTGCTGGAACATGTGCTGGTGCGTCGTAATGGTGTCGTAGAAGTCCGTCAGCGGCACGCGCTGAACGGTGTCGGACACCATTTTAGCGATCTTGGCATGAATCATATCGCGGTATTCGGTATTGTCGGTGAGAACGGTCGTCCATGCGAGCCAGTCGAGCTTCGTGAAGGGGCGGCGGCAGTCCAGCGGCACACCGTATTCTTCGCACTTTTCGATGTAGAGCGCGATTTCCCTTTCGTAAAACTCCTTGGGGAAGAGGCCGAGACCCAGCAGTCTGTCCCAGACGGCGTTGTACTTGAGGCTCCAGGTGTCCTCCTGATCGAAGGCGAGGCGGGTGGCCTTTTCGTTCCTTGCTTCAATCATGAAACGCGCCGCCATGTCTTTAGCGATATCCGTATAATGGGCGTCGCCGGTCAGCTGACCGTATGCGCCAAGCGCCATGATTGCCTTGATGGAGAGATTGCAGTTGTAGGCCAGATGTCCGGCAAAGTCGTCGGTACAGAGCTGGTTTTCAGGCTTGTAGCCGTTTTCTGCGAGGTAATCCGCCCATGTTTTCAGCAGGTCGGCGTGCTCTTCGGCGAAGGCGTTCGAATTCTCGGCGCGGCAGACGGCGGCTACCGAGAGAATGAAGTTTCCGCATTCCTCGACGGGCATCTGCTCTTCAAATTTGTAGGTCTTGTCCGGCTTTAGGCCGTAGCGCTGTCCGTCGCAGAGGGGATAGCACCCGGCGTCATGAGGCGCGAAGGGGAAGGGCCATGCCTCGCTGCGGGCAAATTTTGCCAGCGGGCGCAGCATGCCCTTGACCAGCTCGGGACACAGGAAGAGGAAGAGCGGAATGGAGGGATAGGTTACGTCGAGCGTGGCCATGCATCCGTTGGAGAAGCATTCCTTCGACATGAAGAGAATCTCGCCCTCTTTGGACTGGCAGAGCTTATGCGCGGCGAATGCCTGGCGATAGGCCAGCGCGCCGACATTGGCGAAATCCTCATTGATTTCCTTCATCTGCGCGGTAAACCGGGCGTCGAACTCGGCGCAGCGCTCGAAAATCTCGTCCGCTTCGGCCAGCGCGGTTTTAACCGCTTCGTCAAACGTGCCGTACCTGGTCTTGTAGTAACCGTCGAGGACGTCGCCGAAGTAGTTGACCGAATGCACGTCGTCATAGGCCAGGGCATACATGTCCTTATACTCATGGCTGATGAAGGCGAGGGTTGCGCGGTCCTCGTAGGTGTAGATTTTGTCTTCCGGCAGGACCTCAACCGCGCCTCTGCAGAATCCGCGCTTGTATTTGCTCAGCGGCTTGCGGGAGACAAAGGCGTCGGGGTGGCAGAGATGGAGATAGCCCCAGTCGCAGCGGATGTCGTCGCCCGCGGTGTTCAGGGGATTCTGCTCGGTGTTTCCGCAGTAAATGGAGTAATCGGTCCGGCCGATGGCGACGGTCTGGTTGGTGCTTTCGATACAGGCTTCGGTCGAGATTTCGACGTACACCTCAAGCTCGTGCTTCCTGTCGTCCTTGGGGGTGATTTCATAGCGGACGTAGGAAACCGGCCGCGAGGCAAGAGCCAAATCATCCAGCAGAATCGGCGTGGTGAAGATCAGCTTCATGGAGAGCAGATCGTTTTCGAAGGTATAGATCGAAGAGGTGGGGGTTACAGTGCAGCCGGTCTGAGGGAGCGCCGGGACGCGCTCGTTGTAATTGCGGTCGCTTCCGGTGAATTTGCCCATGAACATCATGGTTTCTCCGTCATAGCGGATCATGCCGGTCATGGCCATGCGCCTGCCGGTCCAGTGGCGGGTGGAATCATCCGTCAGATTGGTGGCAAAGGACCAGAGGGAAAAATAGGGATCAACCGTTACGAGGGGCACCGCGCTGGGGCGAAAGCTTGCTTTTTCCATAAAACTTCTCCTTCGGACGTTTTGATCTGAATGAAGGTTTTCCGGCTGCACGCATTATATCACGGCAAAGGAGTAACTGCAACATCAAAACGACGGCAGATCCTCATCAAATCCGCCGTCCTCAACGAAATTTTCCTATTGAATTGTCCGGATACAACAAAAAACCCGATCATTTCTGATCGGGCATTTGGTGGGGTTAAATGGGCTCGAACCATCGACCTTTACGATGTCAACGTAACGCTCTGACCAACTGAGCTATAACCCCGAAGCACGTATTACAGTATACCTCGCCGGAACGCATTTGTCAATACCCAATTTCAAAAAAATCGAACTTTTTTTGCGGGATTCTTTAGTCGTCCCGTTTGACAGGCGAACTCCGGGCGATGACTTCATATATAATATATGTCTGTCCCGGTTAATTTGCGGGCGGCGGCATGCTTTGCGGAACAAATCATCTGCCGCCATCGTCTTAATGACGTCAGCAAATTGGGAGGCAATAACCATGAAAAGAATGTGGATTCTGAGCCTGATCCTCTGCCTGTGCGCGTTTGCGGCGGGCAGTGCCTCTGCGGATGAGATTTATGCGGAGACGCCGCTTTACGGAGCGGACGAGGCCCAGCTTCATAATATACGGCTTGCGGCGCAGAGCGTGGACGGCGTGTGCCTGGGATTCGGAGACGAGTTTTCGTTCAATGATATCGTCGGCGAGCGCGCGGCCGAATACGGCTTCCTGCCTGCGGAGAACGGGCGGGGCGTCGAGGTGGTCGGCGGCGGCGTCGCGCAGGTGGCGACGACGGTTTACCTTGCGCTGATGCAGCGGGACGATATCGAGTACAGCAGCATCTATACTTATAATGAAAGATTTGTCGGCTCCTATGTCGATTCAGGCTACGACGCCATTGCGACCGATTATGCGGGCGGAATCGATTTCGCCTTCAACAGCTACCATGAAGGCAGAATGACCATTTATATGTGGCTCGACGACGACGCGCTCTGCTGCTATGTGGCCGAGGAAGCGTCCGGCGGCGTTTCGCGGCCGGATGAGTGCGACGGATTCGCCGCGACGCCCATACCGGATTCGGGCGCGCAGAGAAACAATGTTCATCTGGCGGCGATGAGCGTGGACGGATGGCTGATGTTCCCCGGCGATGAGTTTTCCTTTAATAAGGCGGTCGGCCCGCGAAGCGAGCGCTTCGGCTACAGGCTTGCGGAGAATGGGCGGGGCGTAGAGGTGGTCGGCGGCGGCGTCGCACAGGTGGCATCGACGATTTATCTGGCGCTTCAGGATCTGGACTGCATTGAGCTTACCGAGATGTATACCTACGGCGATGCATTTGTCGGGGAATATGTGCGCGGCGGGGATGAAGCCGTACTGGTTGACTACACCGGCGAACTCGATTTTGCGTTTGAATATCTCGGCGATCAGGAGCTTACGATCTATGTATATATAGAAGAGGATCACCTGATCTGCGAGGTTTATGAGGATTAACGGGACTTTTCAGGCTGCGCCTTCGGAACGAGGGCGCAGCCTTTTGTGTATCCCGAGGTGTTTCCACGAACGATTTACTGGGCTTAAATAGCAATGTTCGGGAATTGGGTTAAGGAAATGAAGGAAAAATGTTGAGGAAATGAGAAGGGCGAAAGATAGGAAATCAAAAAGCTGAAAAGGGATGTGAGTTTATGTACGGTTAACAGAAGAAAATGTCGGAAAAGCATGACATAAAGAGGCGTATACAATAGGAAGAGAAATTATAAAAAATAAATCGAAAAAAGGTGTTGACAAAACGGGGGAGTTTTGCTATACTATCACCTGTCGCCGCGAGAGAGCGGGTTGCTGAGAGCGACCGGCACGAAAGCGACGAAAGCGATCCTTGAAAACGATATAGTGAGAAAAGACGAACAAGAAAGAACAGTCAGATTTCTGAGAGAGACAACTGGAAGCGAGGGAGCGAGAGCTTCTGAGCGGAAAGTGAAGGATTAAACATAAGAGTTTGATCCTGGCTCAGGACGAACGCTG
>JAFQQU010000091.1 GCA_017410445.1 Clostridia bacterium
AATACTACAACGACCTCGTTAAGGGCCAGCTGACTGACGAAGAGGAAGTTGTTGAGATCATCGACGAGCTGAACGCCAAGCTGGAGGCCAACGGCCTGCAGAAGGTTATCGACGAAGTTGTCAACCAGATGAACGCTTGGAAGGCTGCTCAGTAATTCAGTACTGAAACAGTTTTAAGCAAGATCTGATTGAGCATTGAGCTTCAATGAAAACCCCCGCCGCAGCGATGCGGCGGGGGTTTTTCTGTCGTGGTGCGGCAAAATTCAGAAGCAGACAGCCAAAACATGACGTCAGCCCGGGAGAAACTGTCCCGGGCTGACGCTGTATCTGCTGATATTCACTCTTCCAGAAGGCGCAGGGCCGCTTTGTATTTTTCCGCGCGGGCGAGGGCGTAGGGGGTGATTTCGTCAAGACGGGACATATCGGAGTTATGGCGGAGGTCGGCCAGCTTCACGGCGCGGGCGATGGGATTCTGTTTGATTTGCGCGACATACTCCATATAGGGCACGGCGGGATCATGCGTCAGCAGGCGGAGAGCGGATATGACTTCCTCCGGGAAGCCCATCCGTGCGAGGTCGGCAAAGGAATAATCGGTATCCTCGACGACGTCGTGTAGCAGCGCGGCGATGGCGGTATATTCGTCCGTCATCTGCTCGGCGAGGTGGAAGGGATGAAAGACATAGGGCATGCCGGATTTATCGAGCTGATCCTTATGCGCTGTGAAACAGAGGGAGAGGGCTTTTTTGGTGAGCGGGGTGTAGATCATGAACAGGCTCCTTTCGGGGGAGGCGGTTGGACGGGCTGTATTGTATCAGCGGGGCGGCAGCACGACGGGATAGACGGAGAAGGGCTCGTCGTGGATGTCGATATAGGGCCAGTATTCATGGGCGGGATCGCCCTTCAGGCGGAGCTTGCGGCTCATCCGGATCCGTTCGAACCAGCATTCGGGATGATTGACGTCCCAGCTTACGTGCACGACGGAGGGGCCCATGGCGGCGTAGAGCAGCGGTCCGTATTCGAGGGCGCAGCGGTCCTTGCCGACGAGCTCTTCTCCGCCGGTGTATTTGGTGACGCGGTAGCCCATGGACAGGTCGAACGAGATGGTATCGCCCTGTCTGACGTTTTCCAGAACGGCATAGCCGGGATGCGCGCAGCCGGGCGCGGCGGTGAGGACAGGGTTTTTGTTGATGCAGACGACGGTGTGCTTCGGCGTCCAGCGCGGAATGCGCAGCTTGAGGGTGAAGGGGGCGGCGGCCGAGTCTACATGGATAGAGGCGCTGCCGCTGTCGGGCATCAGGGTATCGCAGGTGAGGTGCACGTCGCCGGAAGAGAGGGTGAGCGCGGCTTCGCTGGAGGCGTAGAGGTTGACATAGACGGTGTTTTCCGCGGTGGAATAGAGGAACTGCGGGAGCAGGCCGACCAGCCGCGTGCCGAGCGAGGCGCAGCAGGTGCAGCGGTCGAGATAGCGCGCGTCCTTGCCGCCTTCGAGGAAATTGAGATAGTGATAGCCCTGAGAACCGACCTGCGCGGCGAGGAGCACGTTGTAGATGGAGTTTTCGATTTCGTCAGCGTAATGGCTGTTGTCCGGCTCCAGAAGAAGCATGCGCTGATTCAGCAGCACCCAGAAATTGGTGGAGCAGAGCTCGTTGTAGTTATGCTTCATGGACAGCCAGTTGCAGCCGGGCCAGTAGGTATCGAATTCGCACATATTGATGCCGCCGCCCACATGCTGCCACTTGGATTCGTACATGGCAAGCGCGGATCGGACGGCGCGGAGATACAGCTCGTTGCCGGTAGCGCGGTAGAGATCGAAATAGCCCTCGAGCGTGGTCAGAAGCGTCGAATGCGGATGGTTTCCGGGATGGGAATAGATGGCGCGGTGGTCGCCGGCGATCACCTGCTCGAGCCACCATTTCTCCTCATACGCGGAGATGGCGACGTCTACGTCTTCCTTCACGCCGGCGGGCGAATCGTAGAGCCGGGTGTTGGCGAGGATGCCCTGAAAGCCGAGGTTCATGTCCTTGACATAGGGGAGAAGGTCGCTTTTGTTGAAGAAATCGCCCATCATGCGGGCCAGCTCAAAGGCGCGCTCATTTCCGGCATAACCGGCGTCGAGCAGGCCGAAGGTGACCCATGCGCGGGTGTAGTTGGGGTATTCCTTGGTGTGCCATTCCTCGCGGGTGATGGGCAGGAGAAAGCCGTCCTCATCCTTGCAGGCATCGATTTCGGAAACGACGGCATTGGCCATGCTTCGCAGGTGCTCGTCTTCCTGCCAGAGCAGCGTCGTGCAGGCGCCCATCAGGAATTCGCCGGCGGTCTGTCCCTTCAGGTTGCATTCGAAATGGCCGGACTGATAGGCATAGGGGACGGAAGGCGCGGGCTTTCCGGCATGCAGACGATAATAATAGAGAATGCGATCGAGATCAAAGCCCTTCAGAAAGCGGATATTGTTATCGAACGCCCTTTTGAATCGCCCGCCTGTCAGCTTCACGCCCTTCGTCGGCGCGGAAGCGGCAAAGGAAATCTGGTGTTTCTGATCCATGATCGCATGCCCCTTTCATCGGCTGTCCGGGAAACCGGACGGTCTTTTTTTGTGCTTATGCGTTCATGATACCGCAGCGGTGCGCGGATGTCAACGGCGGCGGAAGAGAGAATTTCCGGGGAGATTGCACAGGGACGCGGGCGGGGAATTGTGAAAAGAACATGTGTTTGTATAGAAAGTGTCAAGTGAATTGACGAACATATGTTCTTTTGTGTAGACTGAATGCGTTGAAAGGGAGGCGGCAGATGGCAAGAGCGAGAGACAAGGAAGCGCTGCTCAGAGAGGCGGAAATGCTCAGCGGCGAGCTGGAGCGAAGGCATAGGGAGGACAAGCTGAAGTATTACCGGCCGCATGAGAAGCAGCTGGCCTTTCACCGGTGCATGAAGAACAACCGCTGGGCGCTGGGCGGCAACCGGACGGGCAAGACCGAATCGGGCGCGGCGGAATGCGCATGGCTGGCGCGGGGAAATCATCCGTACCGGGAGGTCCGGGGACCGATGAACGGCTGGGTGGTGAGCCTGACGGCGGAGATGCAGCGCGACGTCGCTCAGAAGAAGCTGATGAGCTATCTGAATCCGGCGTGGATCAAGGGAATCCGGATGCGCGAGGGCCGCGCGGACGACCCGGAGGGCGGCATCATCGACTACATTCAGGTGGAGAGCGTTCACGGCGGCGTTTCGACGATCGGGTTCAAGAACTGCGCGCAGGGCAGAGAGAAATTTCAGGGCACGAGCCAGGATTTCATCTGGTTTGACGAGGAACCGCCGGAGGAGATCTATCTGGAATGCCTGATGCGCACGCTGGACAACGGCGGGCTGATCTTCGGGACGATGACGCCGCTCAAGGGCATGACGTGGGTGTATAACACGATCTACCTGAACGAGGCGGACGATCCGGAAGTGTGGTATGTGACGATGAGCTGGGAGGACAACCCGCATCTGTCTCCCGAGGCGGTGCGGCAGATGAAGCAGGCGCTGAGCGAAGAGGAGCTGTCCTCGCGAAAGGACGGAAGGTTTGTATCGGTCAGCGGGCTTGTATACGGCGAGTTCGACGAGCGGGTTCATGTGATCGACCCGTTTGACATACCGCGGGAATGGCAGGACATGATTTCAATTGACCCGGGCATGACCAAGCCGCTCTCCTGCCACTGGTACGCGGCGGACCACGAGGGAAATGTGTATGTGGTGGCCGAGCATTACCGGGCGGGGCTGAGCATTGAGGATCACATGGAAGCGATCGAGCGGATCAGCAAGGGCCTTGAGTGGAAGCGGGACGGCAGCGGACGGCTGACGGCGCTGATGGATGCGGCGGCCGATCAGCACACGCTGCAGGCCGAGAAGAGCGTGGCCGAGCTGTTCCGCGAGATGGGGCTGAACGTCAACACCCGGGTGAACAAATCGAAATGGGCGGGCATTCAGCGGGTGAGGCAGTATCTGAAGAAGCGGCCTTGCTTCGACCGGGAGCGATGGCCGGAGGGGAAGCCGGGGCTGTTCATCTTCAGCACCTGCCCGATGATGATCCGGGAGATCAAGCAGTACCGCTGGAAGGCGGACGGCGAGGCGGACGAGCCGGTGAAGAAGGATGATCACGCGATGGATGAGCTGAGGTATTATCTGATGCACCGGGGCGAACCGGCAGGCAGCGCGGCGGTCCTGCGCGAGGGGCCGATTCTTCAGCACAAGAAGAAGCTGGCGAGGCGGCTGAACGAAAGGCGGAGGTGACGGACGGAGGAATGAAGATGAAGAAGAGTGCGGACGGGTTTCTGAGGCTGGAGGGCGAGAAGCCGCAGCTGGTCGAACAGGATGCGGAGCTGCAGGCGCTGGCGAAGGAGATCCGGGAGGAATATGAGCGGCGCAGGGAAGAGAGGCGGGCGATCGAGCTGAACTGGCGGCTGAATCAGAATTTCCTGATGGGCAATCAGTACTGCGACATCGTTGCGGAGACCGGCGAGCTGATCGACAGCCCGGCGGGCTCGGAATGGGAGAACCGGTCGGTATACAACATGATTGCGCCGATTGTGGAGACCCGACTGGCGAAGCTGGGCAGGGTCAGGCCGGGCCTGACGGTGCGCCCGCTGACCGAGGATGCGGCGGACGTATCCAACGCCAAGCTGGCGACCAGGCTTTTGAGAGCGAGCTACGCGGCGCAGGATATGCCGGCGATTCAGCAGGCGGCCGGCCAGTGGGCGGAAATCTGCGGGAGCGTGTTCTACAAGGCGGTATGGAATCCGCGCGGCGGCTGCATGATCGGCTGGGCGGACGGCCATCCGGTGTACGAGGGCGACATTTCGACGGCGGTGGTTCCGGCATATGAGATTTTTCCGGACTGCTGCTGCCGCGAGGGCGTGGAGAATCAGGAATCGATCATTCATGCGAAGGTATACGGCGCGAAGGAGATCGAGACGCTGTGGGGCGTTCAGGTGGAAGGCCGGACGATGGACGTGTTCGGGACAGATGCAATGAGTCTGGCCGGGGGCGGCTATCATCCGCAGTTCGGCATGAACCGGACCGAGCGGATGGAGGACGCGGAGCTGGTGATCGAGTATTACGAGCGGCCGGGCGCGCAGCATCCTCAGGGGCGGCACATCATCGTTGCGGGCGGCTATGTGGTTCATGTGGGAGAATTGCCGTTTGTCAACGGCGAGAACGGCAAGCGCGGATATCCCCTGATTCAGCAGTTCTGCCTGACTGCGCCGGGGAATTTCTTCGGCTGCGGCGTGATTGAGCGGCTGATTCCGCTTCAGCGGGACTACAACGCGATCAACAACCGCATCAACGAATACACGGCGCGCATGACGGCAGGTAATCTGGTAGCCGAACAGGGCGCACTGGTGAACGAGGAGCTGCTGGACACCGGCATTGCGCCGGGCACGGTGATCGAGTACCGCGCAGGAGCGACGCCGCCGGGCTGGATGCCGGTGAGCGAGATTCCGGGATCTCTGCTGGCGAGGCTGGCGGACATGCGGAAGGAGTTTGTCGACATTTCGGGCGTTTCGGAGATGGCGAAGGCGTCCACGACGAGCGGATCGATTTCCTCGGGCGTGGCGCTGGAGATTCTGAGGGAGCAGGACGACACGCGTCTGTCGATTACGGCGGAGCACATCCGCTCGGCGATGAGAGAGCTGGGTCAGCACTGGCTGAGGCTGCTCAGGCAGTTTGCGGTCGGCGTGAGGCTGACCAGAACGGCGGGCGAGGACATGGCGGCGACGGCGGTGCTTCACTGGAAGCGCAGTCAGCTGACGAGCGACGACGTTCAGGTGGACACCGACAACGAGCTGAGCAACACCCCGGCGCAGCGCCGTCAGCTGGCGCTGGAGCTGATGCACGCGGGTCTGTTCCTCGATCCGGACACGCAGCAGCTGACCCGCGAGAGCCGCGCGCGGCTGATGGAAATCTTCAAACTGGGCAACTGGGAGGATCTGACCGGCACGGACGAGCTGCAGCGCAGCGCCGCCCAGCTGGAGCACTGCCAGCTGGAGCGTGGGATCATCCCGAAGATTCAGCCGCTGGACGATCATCAGCTGCATCTGAGCGAGCACACGAGATACGTATTGAGCGCGGAGTTCAGGCGGATGCAGGAGGAGAATCCGCGCATGGCGCAGGCGCTTCAGATGCATGCCGAGGGCCACAGGGCATTGGCGGAGGACCAGGCGGCGCACGCCGGAAAGGCGGTGAGGACGATGTAAAAGGGATAAAAGGCAGGATGGGGACGGACGGGCGGAAGGCCGCGGCTGAACGGACAGAGTGATGAAAGATGAGAGAAGCCGTAGAACGCGCGGGCGGAAGCCGGACGGAACCGGAGGGCCTGGGAGAAGAGAAAAGGGTTCAACAAAGAGAAGGAGGAGAGAAGATGACGGAATATCTGACGGCGGAACAGCGTGCAGAGCTTGAGAGACAGCTTTCCGGCGGCATGCTGACCGAGGAGCAGGCGGACGGCGCGGTCCGCGAGGGCATGCGCATGGCGCAGGCGGATATGGAGCGGCAGGGTGCGGGGCTGGAGGATTCGATGGCGCAGGAGGAGCCGCTGGTGAAGGAATACGGCTTTGAGAGCGTTCAGCAGATGGCGGAGGCCTACGAAAAAATGCAGGCTGCGGTGAGCGAGCTGCGCGGGATGCTGAAAAAGCTGCTGGACATGGATCAGGCTGAGAGAGCTGCGGCGCAGCTGGACGCGGCGCATCCGGAATACGGCGTGAGGAGACAGATTGAGGAAGATCTTCGCCCGATGCGCGAGGAGATGCGCACGGCGGCGCGCAATCGCCTGATTCAGCGCGACTGGCAGGACAGCGCGGCGGAGATGTACGATCTGGAGCTGCTGCTGCCGGAGATTGCGGAGTACATTCTGCGCAATCCGAGATACGCGGGCGAATCGGACGGCCTGAGGAGGGCGTACGACGCTGTGCGCTCCGGCAAATACCGCGCCGAGGACGAGCTGCTTTCGGATCCGGGCTTCATTGAGCGTATGGCGGGCAATGAGCTGGTGAAGGAAGCGGTGCTGAGGGCGCATCTGGAGGAAATCCGCAGAGGCGGCCGCATTCCGCAGACGGTGGGCGCGGGTCAGGAGTCCGGCAAGACGCCTCTGACCGGCCGCAAGCCGATCACGGGCATGGAGATGGCGAAGAAGCGTCTGGAAGCGATGCTGAAATGAGGTAAAGGAGCGTCGGGCCGGAGGGGTCTTAGTGGGCGTGGGAGGCGGGAGAGATTCTCCGGGGAGATGCGCAGGGGATTTGTGCGCGGATGAAGGCGTGGGGGGAGATGCGCAAGGGATTTGTGCGCTGGAAGAAGGCGCCGATGCATTTCGCGGCCGCCGGTGTGTGCTCCCCGTCGTGCGGCGGCTTCTGATGATTGATCTTCGATCAATCTCAGAAGGTCCCCTTCGCCGGGCGTGCTTCGCACGACGCACAGTTTGTGGCCCGCCCCGGGGGGCTGCATCCGAAAACTCTGTTTTCAGATGCAGCAGCGGACCCACGGAAGAGTTGGTTGGAGCGGAATGAAGGAGATTCCTGCGGGACTCTAGCGGGGCGGCGAAGAGGGACGGGCAGGCGAGGTTTACGGGGGAGGCAGGCCGGGGATGGACGAGCAATGGGATTTAGGGAACGTGCCTCCGGCGGCTTAAGGGATTCATCCCTTAAGAATCCCGCACGCTCACGCGGGTTGGGGTAGTGCGGGGCGGAGCGGGGGCGGGATATGACGAGACTGGAAATGGACAAGAAAGAGGAGGAATTGATACATGGTTAATCTGACGACGGTGAACAGCGCGCTGAAGAACTTCTACATTCAGCCGCTGCGCGAGGACATCAATCTGAAGGCGGATCCGTTTGCGAGCCGCATCATGAAGACGACCAACAACATCGTGGGCTACAACAAAATCGTCCGCGCGGCTCTGGTGGGAGCGAACGGCGGCGCGGGCGCAGGCAGCGAGACCGGTACTCTGCCGACGGCGGGCGAGAATCAGTACGTAGCGCTGGAAAGCGGCACGAAGAACCTGTACGGCACGCTGGAAATCTCCGACAAGATCGTGAAGAGCGCGACCGGCCAGAACGCGGGCGCGTTCGTCAACATCCTTCAGCAGGAGATGGACACGCTGACCAAAACGCTCAAGTGGAACCTGGCCCGCCAGATTTACGGCGACGGCAGCGGCTGCCTGATGAAGGTGAAGGCAGCGGCCAATGCCACTGTGCTGGAGGCGGCTGCCGGCGAGAACACACGCTTCCTGCTGCCCGGCCTGCGCATTGACCTGCACCGCGGCTCCGACGGCAGCGTGGTTTCCGGCGGCGCGGGTCTGCGCATTGCGGATGTGGACCGCCTGACGGGCAAGGTACGCCTGAGCGGCGCAGTGACGGCGGAGGACGGCGACTACCTGACCATTCAGGGCAGCGCCGGCTATGAGCTGACCGGTCTCGGCAAGATTTTCGAGCCGATCACCGGCACTGCTCAGACGCTGTACGGCGTGAACCGCAGCGAATACAGCTGGATGCGCCCGTATATGGATACCGCGTTCGGCGCGATTTCCGAAGCCGGCCTTCAGAAGGTACTGGAGCATCTGGAGGACAGCTACAACATCACCATCGACCACATCAACTGCGGCAGCGCGGCATACGGTCACTATCTTGAGCTGATGAACAAGCGCCGCCGCATCAGCGACGTCATGGTGCTGGAGGGCGGCCACAAGGCCATCTCCTTCAACGGCATTCCGCTGACGCGCAACAAGTTCATGCCGGACGACGCGATCGACATGTATGACACCGGCCTGTTCACCATCGATCAGGTATCCGACTGGGAATGGATCGAGGGCGAGGCAAAGCAGGTGCTTCATCAGGTGCCGGGCAAGCCGGTATACACCGCGACGGTCGCCAAATACTGCGATCTGATGTGCGCGCTGCCGGGCGGCATTGCCCGCGTGAGCGGCGTGACGGCGGCGGAGTAAGAGGGTTTATTGGGGGGAGAAACTCCCCGGTCACCTGAGATGACATGACGGGATGAAAGGAGGGGCGGGATGCGGGAGGGTGAATTCGGGCGGGACAGGGTTCCGGTGGTCAGCCACGCGCTGGATATACCGGCGCGGCTGAAGGAGCTGGATGAAGGGTATTTCGTGATGCTGAACGTACGGACGCAGAAATTCGAGATATGGCGGGAGGACGGGGACGGGGGCGTGCTGGAGTGCGTTCTGCCGTACGGGGAGCTGGACGAACGGACCATACGCCATGTGCGCGAGCACCGGGTTGAGCGGATGCAGGAGCTGATCCGCGAGGCCGAGGAGCACAATCTCCGGCTGGAGGCCGAGGCGAAAAGGCGATGGCTGGCCGAGGCGGGCGAGCGGACGAAGGAAGCGATGCGGTATCTGGACCGGCATGTGGGCGAGGAGAAGATTCCCATAGGGCTTATGGGGAGCGGAGGATGAGGCGGGCGGTTCATATAAACGCCTCATCCGGCACGCCCGGAGGTGGCAAGAAGACAAATTGGAAGGAGAGGGTGCGGAAGTGACTCTGGGCAGGATGTGCGAGACGGCCGCGAGATATTCGGACCGGTATGACGAATATACCCGGACCGGCGGCACGAACGAGTTTGAGGGCGAGGCGCGGAACTGGTTTCACATATTCCGGGACGCGGTGAACGAGGCGTATTTCGAGATATCGAGGAGCCGCCTGACGCCGGAGATCCGGGTGGAATATGAGCTGGAGAAGGACAGGGTGATTCAGCTGGCGTGGCTGAGCCCGGAGGTTTGCTCGGTGTGCGGCGTATACAGGGCGGACGGTCAGACGGAGGCGGAGTATGTATTCAGGACGCGGACGGAAATTGAGGTTATCGGCGCGCAGCCGGGCGAGAGGATTGTGCTTCATTATCATTATCTGCCCGGCCGCCTCGAGAAGGAGAGCGACGAGCCGGTCTTCCCGGAATCCATGGCCGACCCGATGATCTACATCTCCCTGGCGGTGGCGCGGATGTGGCAGAGCGAGCGCAAGCCGGCGGCGGCTCAGCCCTGGCTGGCGGAATACTATCAGAAGCTGCGCGCGATCCGTCCGGACATGAGGCCGGCGCGCAGAAAGCGTCTTCCGAGGACGCTGTTCCGGTAAGGAGGGAGGCG
Source organism: Clostridia bacterium (assembly GCA_017410445.1). GTDB lineage: Bacteria > Bacillota > Clostridia > Christensenellales > Aristaeellaceae > RGIG2066. The sequence continues at coordinate 10,124 of JAFQQU010000091.1, forward strand.
GAGCATGGGATTCAGGCGACTGAGGATTGCGGGATTTGCGGGCATCGACACGCAGAAGGGCGATTTTCACGAGAATCTGTCCACATCGCCGGACGCGGTGAACTTCATCTGTGAGAACGGCGCGATGCGCACGGCGAAGGGAACCGAGGCATATGCGCCTGTGCTTCCGTTGGAAGGGGCGCGGCTGTTTCAGGCGTTTTTCCGGGATGATGAAACGCAGGAGGACAGAGAGCGGCTGATGGCGTCCGGCGGCGGATGCTTATATGCGCTGATGGACGGGGGATGGGTGCAGATCGGCGCGGGCTATGCTTCGGACGACTGGCGCGCGGTGAACTACCGCAGCGAGGACCGCGAGCTGATTCTGTTGGTCAACGGAAGCGACCATATTGCGGCATGGGACGGGAAGAGCGCGGGCGCTGAGGCGATTGTTCCCGTTCAGGGCGGGGATGAGATTGCCTTTGAGCATCTGACGCTTTTATATGAGCGACTGTGGGGTGCGGTTCATGCGCAGGCGCCGGACCGCGTGTACTGGAGCGAGAGCTTCATGCCGGAGGACTGGGAAGTGAACTACGACACGCCGGACGCGGGCGGCGGCTTCATCGACGTTGCGACCTTTGACGGATCGCGGATCCGGGCGATTGTGGCGGCGTTTGACGACGTGCTGATCTTCAAGGACAAGAGCATGCACCGCCTGAACGGCACGTATCCGGGCGAATTCAGCCTGACGCAGGTATACGGCTCGGAGGGCACGCTGGCGGCGCGGACGATCGTTCACACGGCGGACAGATTGTATTTTCTGGGGAGCGACGGGCTGTGCGTGTACAACGGCATGAGCGTATCGACCCTGGCGCATGCGGGCGAGAGGAAGCTCACGAAGATCTTTGAGCGGATGAACCGGGCGGCGATCAGGAATGCATGCGCGGCGATTCACGGGGACACGATGTATCTGGCGCTGCCGCTGGACGGGGCGGAGGAGAACAGTCACGTGGTCGAGTACCGGCTGAGCGACGGCGTGTGCTCGGTGGTGACGTTGGGAGGCGTTAAGGACTGGCTGGTGAAGCGGGATGCGTCGGGCGACCGCCTGCTGTGCCTGATCGGAAGGATGGTATACGAATACGGAAAGGGACGGCTGCTGGCCGGGGAGACCATTGAGGCGAGGTGGACGAGCCCGGTGGTGAGCATGGGCACGATCTCGGCGCGGCGCACGGCGGGGCGGATTTATCTGACTGTTGAAGCCGAGGAGGACGGCGCGGCAATCATCCTGACGATGATCGGGGACGGAGTAAAGCGCAGCATGCGGATTGAACTGAAGAAGGGAGTCAACCTGATCAGGCCGCGGATCCGGGTGCGCGGGCGAACATTCCGCTTCCGGATTGAGAACGCGGACGGCTGCAGCCTGACCCTGCCGGACGGCATGGAAATACTGATGGAGGAGGACAGCGACCTGTGAGCGGCAATCCGAAACAGCGGCTTACGCTGAATAATCTGAACGAGCCGCAGCAGCTGCGCGAGCTGAACCGGCAGCTGACATGGATCTGGGATCAGCTGCTGGGCGGCCTGAGCATGAAATCCCTGAACGAGGGCGCGCGGGCGGTCATCGACAGCAAGGCCGGAATCGAGACGGTGAACGAGCTGGGAGAAACCGTGGCGCAGCACTCGACGCAGTTCACGCAGACCGAGACGGAGATCAGAAGCGTCGCGCAGTCGGTGACGAAGCTGGGCGAGACGGTGACGAGCCAGGGGACGGCGATCGAGCAGAATTCCGAGCAGATATCTTTGAAGGCGAACAAGGGCGACCCGGCGACGGGGCTTGACAACGAGGCGGGCGTGGTGATCAACGCAAACGGCGTGTATGTGTCGGGCGGCGAGATTTCGCTGGCGACGAGCGACGGCAGCGAGTATGTGAACGTCACGGGCGAGGGCGTGAGCGCAAGCGGCATCAGCGCGCCGAACGTCATGCCGAGATATGCGGGGCCTGCGTCGATTACGGTGAATCCCAATGCGACGGACGCACAGGTGAAGGCCGGGACGCATGTGCGGAGTCTTCAGAGCGCGGCGGCGCTGGTGAACGGACGGTATCTGGATTACGACGTAACGATCACGTATGCGGCCGGGGCGGCGACGTATGGCTCGGTGGAATTTGCCGGGATATACGGGAGGGGAAACCTGACGATCGACGGGTATTCGGGCAGCGCGCCGGTATTATACGGCAGCATGACGGTCAGGAACTGCGGCGCGGGAATCATTATGAATTATGTGTCGGTCATTGCGGCGAGCGGCATGGCGATGACGATTCAGCGGACGGCGGCGGTGGAGCTGATGCAGTGCACGGTCAAGAGCGCGTCGGGCATCGGAATTTCGGTCGGAATCGGCGGCGATGTGTATGCGAGTTCGTGCGTGGTATCCGGCTCGTCGATTGCGGGATTCGTCATGCCGGGCGGCAAGGCGACCTTCCTGAACACGACGGGAACCGGCAAGCTGAGATGTCAGTACGGCGTTATGATCGTGAGCGGCACGGCGCCTTCGGGCGGGGCGGAATGGATCAACACGCTTGAGCCGAACAACTCCGGCAGTCTGACGACCGACGGCACGGACGGCAGCGGCAGCGCGGCGAGCACGTCCACGGAGGAATATCTGATGACCGGATCGGCCAGCTATGCGGGCGGATGGAGCTACTTTGGCGACGACGATCCGCGGCAGGGCTACGTTTCCGGCGGCGGACGCATCCGGGGCTGTATCTGGTTCAGCAGCGCGCTGAAGACTGCGCTGAGCGGAAAGACGATCCGTCAGGCGACGCTCAGGCTCCATCAGCTGGGCAGCTACGGACGCGGCGTATCGGTCGGCGTTCAGCTGTACGGCACGACGAAGGCATACAGCGCGAGCCTGTCCGGCGCGCCTGCGCTGACGAAGAGCTACGGGACCATCGGAACGGCGGAGCCTGGGCAGAGCATTGAACTGACGATCCCGACGAGCGTGATTTCGGATCTAGTGAGCGGCGCGATCAGCGGACTGATGCTGTACAGCGAGGACGCGGGCGTGTACAAGGACAGGGACTATTCGAAGAACTATGCGCGGTTCTCGACGGAGGACGGGCAGCAGCCGAGGCTGACGGTGGTGTACAGCTAAGGAAGGAGGAGACGGATGATTGTAAGGAAGCAGACGATCCGCTTTTCGCCGGACCGGACGCCGATGCCGAAGAAGGTGAAAATCGGCTACGAGAGCGACAACATGGTGGAGCGGCTGGCGTTTGTATTGCCGGACATTTCGGAAAGCCAGACGGCGACGATGATGATGGACGGCGAGTATGCGAACATGGTGACGCTTGAGCGGAGCGACGAGGACGACCGGTATTTTGCCGACATGACGGCTGAGCGCGTGGGCGCGGCGGGCGAGATCGAGTGCTACATCGTGATCGACGGCGAGAACGGCGAGGTATGGAACAGCGGAACATTCTATCTGGCGACGGGCGAGGTGCCGGCGGTGAATGAGGAGCTTACAGAGCGGTATCCGGACGCGATTGAGCAGATGCGGACGGAGATGGCCAGTCACCGGGTGGAGATGGAGGAGCAGATTCAGCGCGCGGAGGATGCGGCAGACCGGGCGGAGGCATCGGCGGGCGAAGCCGCGGTGATCTCCGTGAACGGCAGAACCGGAAAGGTTGAACTGACGGCGGCGGACATCGGCGCGGTGGACGAGGCGAAGATTCCCACTGTGATTGATGAGGCGCTGGCGCAGGCCAAGGAAAGCGGCGAATTTGACGGTGAGGACGGATACACGCCGGTGAAGGGCGTGGATTATTTCGACGGCAAGGACGGCGAGCCGGGAAAGGATGGTGAACCGGGAAAAGACGGGTTTTCTCCCGTGGTGGAAGTGACGGAGCTGGACGGCGGCCACCGGGTGACGATCACGGACGCGGCGGGCGCGAAGACGTTCGACGTACTGGACGGCAAGAACGCCTCCGGCAGCGGAACGGGAAGCGGCGCAGACGGCGAGGACGGCGGGTATTACTATCCGACGGTGACGGACGGCGTACTCAGCTGGAGCGCGAGCAAGGCGGGCATGCCGGCGGCGGAAGCGGCGAATGTGAAGGGCGAAAAGGGAGATACCGGAGAGCCGGGGCCTGAAGGGTCGCAGGGCGAAAAGGGAGACGCCGGTGAACAGGGACCTAAAGGCGATACCGGTGAACAGGGCCCTCAGGGCGAACAGGGGCCTAAAGGAGACGATGGCGAAGATGGATTTTCGCCGACGGTTGCCGTGACTGAGATTGAGGGCGGCCATCGCGTGACCGTGACGGACGGTGCGGGTGCGAAGAGCTTTGACGTGCTGGACGGCGCAAAGGGCGAGGACGGATACACGCCGGTGAAGGGGACCGACTATTACACCGATGCGGACAAGGCTGAGCTGGTGCAGGCGGTGAAGGACGGGCTGACCCGGGAGACGTGGACGTTTACGCTCGAGGACGGCAGCACGGTGAGCAAGGCGGTGCTGCTCGGATGATTGATTTCGGCAAAGTCAGGGAAATGAGCATTCCGGAAGGAATGGTTGCCCAGATCATGAGCGGCGGAGTTCTCTTATGGAAGAAGCCGTCGGCGGGCGCGCGGTTTGTCGGGTATACGGGGACGTACACCGAATCCTCGGTTGAGATTGACGGCGCAGCTTATACGCTGTACACGCTGACGACATCGGGCACGCTGACGGTTGAAGGGGACGGCGCGCTGTTCTGGATGTGCGGCGGCGGCGGTGGCGGTGCAAGCGGCGACTATAGCGATAGATACGGTGGCGGCGGTGGCGGCGGCGGGTATCTGCTGCAAGACGCGCTGTCAGGCGGAAAGTATGCAGTTGTCATCGGAGCCGGAGGCGCAAAGGACACGGACGGCAATGCGACAAATATCGGCACGGCGTACAATGCGGATGGAGGGAAAACGGGATACAGTGACTTTGTATACAGTAGCTATGGAGGCAACGGCGGTTCTGGCGGCGGCAGCGGCGCAGAATCAGGGGTGGGATCTGTCCGTTGCGGATCCGGACAGGGAATTTCGACGCTGCCGTTTGGAAGCTCTGATTTGGAATATCATTGTGCAGGCGGCGGTGGCGGCGGTGTGTACTATAAATCAAGCAGTGGCAGCGTAAGCTCGATGGGCGCCGGTGCAGGCGGATCAAACGGTTCGAACGGCGGCAGTTTTTCGGGCGGTGGCTATGACGGCGGGGCAGGCGGCGAAAAAGGCGGCGGCAAAGGCGGTGACGGTAGTGCAAGTACATACAAGGGATCGAACGGCACGTTCTACGGCGCTGGCGGCGGCGGTGGCGGTGCATATAGAAATGCATCGACCAGCAAGAATTACGAAGGCGCTGGCGGCAGCGGCTATCAGGGCGTTGTATATATCGCGATACCGGCGTAAGGGAGGCTGACTATATGATTGGAGCAATCGTAAAAAACGACATTGTGACCGGGCTTCTGGTCATCAATGAGGAGCAGATCGAGGAGATGCAGACGGCGCTCGAATGCGAAATCGTGGACGCGAAGCCGTACGGTCTGATCGAGGGCGACCTGCGCACGGCGAGAGGCTGGACGCGCAACGTCGGCGGCGAGCAGGTTGTGCTGGAGCTGCAGAACGGGGAAGAGCCAGATAGCTATGAGCTGGCCATGGAAAGGGCGTTGGCGGCGGAAGAGCAGGCGGCGGCGCTGAAGGAATACGAGGAAGCGGCGAAGATCCTGCTCGGAGAGGAGGAAGCATGAGCGCGGTGATTGAACGGGCGAGACAGCTTCGCAAGCTGATCGAGCAGGCGAGCGCGGGCCTTGACGACAGGACTGCGAGCGAGGGCTACGAGCTGCTGCCCCGTATGAAGACGGACGGGAGCCTGATTCCGGCAGGACACCGGATCAACTGGCACGGCAAGGTGCTTCGGGCGCGGACGGCTTTGTGGGCGAATGAGGAGAACACGCCGGAGCGCGCGCCGGAGTTGTGGGAGGAGGTCGGCTACCGACAGGGAATCAGGGTGATTCCGGCGGCGATTGCGGCGGAGAATCCCTTTGGCAAGGGCGAGAAAGGCTGGTGGGGCGAGGCGCTTTACGAGAGCCTGTATGACGCGAACGTGCATACGCCGGGGGCATGGCCGGAGGGGTGGAAGAGAGCGGAGGCTTAACCGGAGGAGCAGAAAAAGGCCCGGCGTGCGATGCGTGCCGGACGGGAAAGGAGCAGATACATGGCAACGGAGACGACGAAAAGCGGCGCGGCGGCCGGAATGGAAGAGTTTCAGGCGACGCCGTATTATCAGGGGCTGGGCATTGAGCAGCTTCAGGCGCAGCTGGGCGGATATCAGGCGGACGACGCGGCGCTGCGTCAGCAGGCGGAGGCGCAGTACCGGCCGACCTATGATGCGGAGGTGGAATCCATCCGCCATCAGCTTCAGCAGCAGGTTCAGGGCTACAACAGCCAGCTGGCCGGTATGGGATCGGCCTATGAGCGGCAGAGGAGGAACACCAATCAGGCCTATGACGAGAGCGCGGTGGATCTGAACAACGCGCTGACCAAGCGAGGATTGGGAAGGAGTTCTCTGGTATCGACGCAGGGGGCATATCTGGAGAACAAGCGCAATCAGGCATTGGCTGATATTGATCGGGACGAGACGAGCGCGATTCAGGCGATTAACGAGAAGATTGCGCTTTTGACCGATCAGGCGGCGGGCCGCGAGCAGACGCTGGCGGGCAACTATGCGCGTCAGCTGGAGCAGCGGGTGAACGAGCTGAAGGACAAGAACCGGACGGCGGCGGTGAGCCTGCAGCTGCAGATTGCGGCGCTTCAGCAGAAGGGCTACGAGGCATATCAGGACTGGCTGATGGAGAACCGCAAACAGGAGCTGAAGGAGCAGGAGCTGATGGCGAAGTATCCGGAGCTGTTCGGCGGAGAGAGCGGCGGCTCCTCCTCGGGCGGCAGCTCGGGTTCGAAGGGAAGCTCTTCGGGAAAGACGAAGAAGCAGAGCGTGGCGGGCGGCGCGCTGGTAAAGATGCTTGACTCGGTGAAGAGCGCGCTGAGCGGCGGCGGGAGCAGCGCGAAGAGCAGCGCCAAGGCGCAGAAGCCGGATGTTCAGACGGTGAAGGCACAGACGGCGAAGACCGGCAAGCAGCCGGCAGGCAGGCGATGACGCATGACGGAGCAGGTCAGAGGCTGGTGCAGGCTGCCGATCACCGAGAAGAAGCTGCGCGAGGAAGTGGATAAGTATTTTGAGCGGTGCGCGCAGGAGGGAAGCCCGCCGACGCCGTCCGGGCTTGCATTGGCGCTGGGCGTGCGCACGGGCACGCTGAGCGACGAGCGCCTGTCCATTCCTCAGCGCACGGTGATTTCGCAGGCCATGCAGCGGATTGAGGCGAACACGATGGAGCTGATGATCACGCGCGGCGGCGTGAAGGGGATGGAGAACGTGCTGGAACGCGTGGCGGAGAACGAGGAGAGCGTGAAGGCGCGGGAGAGCATCCGAAAATTATCGGACGAGGAGCTTGAAAAGCGGCTCAGGCGCATTGCGGAGAAAATCTGCGAAGCACTGGAGAGTGCGGATGAACAGGAATGACGGCGGGAAGGACCTGAAGGGGGCGGAGGCTCTCTTCAGGTTCTTTTGCTTTCCGCCGGGGCTTTGAACAATGCGGCGGGAAAGGGGAGCGATGATACGGGCCGGAAAACAATGAAAAAGCCCTGTGCGGACCGGAACGAACCGGATTAGCACAGGGCGATGTTTTTATATAAGGGGGGATTACTGCATCCGCTCCTGCTTGACCTTCTTATCGATGACATGGCGGGAGGCGAGCTGCGCGAACACATCCGCGGGGGTGATGCCCATTTCGACCATGAGCACCATGAGGTGATAGGCGAGGTCTGCGATTTCGTAGACGGCGGCTTCCTTATCGCCTGCTTTGCCCTCGATGATGACCTCGGTGCACTCCTCGCCGACCTTCTTGAGGATTTTGTCGACGCCCTTATTGAAGAGGTAGGTGGTATAGGAGCCTTCCTTAGGATTGAGCTTGCGGCCTGCGATGACGTCGTAGAGGGCTTCCATGGAGAAGTCCTTATGGGATTCTGACTCATAGACCTCGTTGAAGAAGCAGGATTCCTCTCCGGTATGGCAGGCGGGGCCGGCCTTGATGACCTCGACGACCAGCGCGTCCATGTCGCAGTCGGTCTTGATGGTGACGATTTCCTGCGTATTGCCGGAGGTTTCGCCCTTGCGCCAGAGCGTCTGCCGGGAGCGGGAATAGAAGCAGGTTTTGCCCTCCTTCATGGAGATTTCGAGGGATTCGCGGTTCATATAGGCGACGGTGAGCACCTTTTTGGAGAAATAGTCCTGCACGACGGCGGGGATGAGACCGTTTGCATCGAATTTCAGCTGATCGGGATTCATAGGTTTTCCTCCTTGTTCTGGATGATGCGCATGGGAATGCCTTCTCCGGCGAGGTACTTCTTGAGGGCTTCGATGGAGACCTCTTTTCTGTGGAAGATCGAGGCGGCGAGGCCCGCGTCCACGGCGGGAACGGATTTGAAGAGGGTGGTGAAGTGTTCCATGCAGCCCGCGCCGCCCGAGGCGATGATGGGGATGGACACGCGGGAAGCGATGGCCTGAAGCAGTTCAAGATCGAAGCCGCCCTTGACGCCGTCGGTATCGATGCTGTTGACCACCAGCTCTCCCGCGCCGCGCTCCTGTCCGTCGTGCGCCCACTGAAGGGCGTCGATGCCGGTATCCACGCGTCCGCCCTTGGCGAAGAGGTGGAACGAGCCGCCGACACGCTTGATATCCATCGAGAGCACGACGCACTGATCTCCGTAGCGGCGGGCAGCCTGCGAGATGAGATCGGGATTTTTGATGGCGCCGGAATTGACGGAAACCTTATCCGCGCCGCACGCGAGCACGCGCTCGAAATCCGAAACCTCGTTGATGCCGCCGCCCACGGTGAGCGGGATGAAGATTTCGGCGGCGGTGCGCCGGAGAATGTCGGTGAAGAGGGCGCGGCCCTCGAAGGAAGCGGTGATATCGTAGAATACCAATTCGTCTGCGCCGCAGTCGTTATAGAAATGGGCCATATCGACCGGGTCGGCGACGTCCTGTATGCCCTCGAAATTGACGCCCTTGACTACGCGGCCGTTCTTCACGTCCAGACAGGGAATGATTCTCTTGGCGATCATTGGCGGGACTCCTTTCCGCGGGCGATGGAAAGCACGTTTTTCAGATCGAGCTTGCCGGTATAGAGGGCTTTGCCGACGATGGCGGCGTAGATATTCATATCGCGGAGAGCGGAGATTTCGTGTTCGAAGGAGATGCCTCCCGAGGCGACGATATCGAGGGACTCGATACCGTTCAGGCGCTCATAGGCGGGGAGATTTGCGCCCTGCAGCATGCCGTCGCGGGAGATATCGGTATAGATGACGGTATTGACGCCCTGCGAGGGCAGGCGTTTGACGAAGTCATAGGCGTTGAGGTCGGTGACGGTACGCCAGCCGTGAATGGCGACCAGCCCGTCCTTGGCGTCCACGCCGGCGGCGATGCGGCCGGGATAGCGGGCGGCGAGGCGCTCCATCATGGCGGGGTTTTCGACGGCCATGGTGCCGAGGATGACGCGGTTGACGCCGAGGTCCATATACCGGGCGACGGATTCTTCGCTTCTGCCGCCTCCGCCGACTTCGACGAACAGCCCGCCTTCCTTCATGATGGCTTCGATGGCGGGAAGGTTTTCCTGCGTGCCGTCCTTTGCGCCGTCGAGGTCGACGACGTGGAGGCAGGAGGCTCCGGCGGCCTTGAAATTTTTGGCGATCTGTACGGGATCGGAGGCATAGACGGTCATCTGATCGTAGTCGCCGAGGGTAAGGCGGACGACCTGTCCGCCGCGCAGATCGATGGCGGGAAAGATGAGCATGGGTGTTTTGCTCCTTTCGGGGGAATGCAGACTCCCCTGTGTAAGGGGAGCTGTCTGTGAAGCAGACTGAGGAGTTGGAACATACCGGAATTGCGTTCCTGCTTTGGGTATTCTGCTGATTTGCGGCCCTTCAACCCCTCCGTCACGGCAAGCCGTGCCACCTCCCCTTGCACAGGGGAGGCAGAGGTGCTGTCGGGAGGAGGTTTGGTTATTCGGCGAAGGCTTTCAGGATTCTCAGGCCGATTTCTCCGCTCTTTTCGGGGTGAAACTGCGTTCCGAAGACGTTTCCGTTGGTGACGACGCCGGGAATAGCGACGTCGTATTCAGAGGAGGCGGAGAGGGCGGAGCCGATGTTTTTCGCATAATAGGAATGGACGTAATACACGCTGTCGCCCTCTGAGATATACTTGGTGAGCAGGCAGGGGCGGGTGATATGGAGCGTGTTCCAGCCGATATGGGGCACCTTGAGGGGAACGGAGAGGTCGGGCTCGATGGGGCGGATTTCGCCGGGGATGAGGTGCAGCCCTTCGTGTTCTCCGTATTCGAAGCTCTTATCGAAGAGCATCTGCATGCCGAGGCAGATGCCGAGGAGGGGCTTTCCCTCTTTGGCGAGGCGGATGATGAGCGACGTGAGGCCGGTATCGTCCAGCTTCTTTTTGGCGTCTCCGAACGCGCCGACGCCGGGGAGAATGAGCTTATCGGCATGTTCAATTTCTGAGGGGTTTCGGGTGATGATATTTTCCGCGCCGATATGGCTGAGGGAGTGAGAGAGGGAGTAGAGGTTTCCCACTCCGTAGTCGATGATGGCGATCATGGAGAATCATGCCTCCTTGATGAGGAAGTATGGGGAAGGCGGGGGTGCGCAGCTTAAGCGAGCGTGCCCTTGGAGGAGGCGGCGGTGCCGGCGCGGCTGGGGTCGATGGCGACGGCCTGCTTCAGCGCGCGTCCGAGTCCCTTGAACATGGCCTCAATGATATGGTGGCTGTTTTCTCCGGCCATCTGGTTAAAGTGGAGCGTGGCGCGGAGGGTGCGCGTGAAGGCGAGCATGAATTCCTTGACCAGCTCGGTATCGAAGGAGCCGACCTTCTGGGTAGGGATATTGACCTGATAGCCGAGATAATCGCGGCCGGAGAGGTCGATGGCGGTGAGCACGAGCGCTTCATCCATGGGTAGGAGGAAATTTCCGTAGCGGACGATGCCCTTCTTTTCGCCGAGCGCGTTTGCGAAGGCCTGTCCGAGCACGATGCCGACGTCCTCGACGGTATGATGATCGTCCACCTGCGTATCGCCCTTGCATCTGACCGTCAGGTCAAACGAACCGTGGAAGGCGAGCAGCTCGAGCATGTGGTTTAAGAAGCCGCAGCCGGTGTCAATATCGGAAAAGCCCTTGCCGTCGAGGTTGAGGGTAAGCGAAACATCGGTTTCACGGGTGGTGCGTCTGAGTTCGGATGTTCTCATTTTATAAGCTCCTTTGTGACCTGAATGAGCGTTTCCATCTGCTCCTGCGTGCCGACGGTGATTCGGACGTAATCGCGGATGCGTTCGCTGTTCCAGTGCCGGACGAGGATGTTTCTTTCGCGGAGGGCGGAGAGATACTCCTGTCCGCCGCAGAAGTTCGGCGCGGCGAAGATAAAATTGGTCTTCGACGGGAGCACGGTGAAGCCGAGGGAAATCAGCTCCTTCTCCGTCCATCCGCGGGCGGCAATGATCTTGTCGCGGCAGGAAGTAAAGTAGGCTTCGTCGCGCATGGCGGCTTCTCCTGCCAGCTGAGTCAGCGAATTGACATTATAGGGATTGAAGGAGAACTTGATGCGGTTAAGGTCGGCGATCAGGCATTCCTGCCCCATGGCGAAGCCCAGCCGTGCGCCGGCCAGCTGCCGGGATTTGGAGAAGGTCTGAACGACCAGGAGGTTTTCGTATTCGGGGATGAGCGAGACGGCGGATTCATCCGCGAAATCGGCATACGCCTCGTCGATGACCACCAGCTGATCGGGATTGGCGTCGAGCAGCTTCCGGATATCCGAAAGCGGCAGCGCGAGCCCGGTGGGGGCATTGGGGTTGGCGAGGACGACCATATGCGTATTGGTCATGAAGGATTCAAGGGGGACGGTGAAATCGTCGTTCAGCGGAACGATGCGGGCGGGGCATGAGAACAGCTCCGCCCAGACCGAATAAAAGCCGTAGGTGATATCCGGGAAGGCGACGCCCTCCGCGCCGAACGCCTGAAAGGCGAAGGCGAGGATTTCATCCGAGCCGTTCGAGGTGATGACCTGCGCGGGAGCGAGGCCGTTTCTCTCGGCGATGGCCTGCACGAGGCCGGTGGTCTGGATATCGGAGTAGAGGCGGAGCTTTGATACCGCGTCCGCGCTGACCGCTTCGATGACCTTGGGCGAGGGCGGGAAGGGGGATTCGTTTGTATTGAGCTTGATGAGGTTCATCACCTTCGGCTGTTCGCCGGGGGTATAGGGCGCGAGGGATTTTCTCGCGTCAGACAAAAATCTGCTCATAATTCTTCTCCGAACCGGATGGCGACGGAGTTGGCATGGGCGTCGAGTCCTTCGACCTTTGCGAAGGAGACGATATCGTCCTTGGCCTGCTCCAGCGCTTCGCGGGAATAGTAGATGAACTGAGATTTCTTCACGAAATCGTCGACCGACAGGGGCGAGGAGAAGCGGGCGGTGCCGCTGGTGGGCAGGGTATGATTGGGTCCGGCCCAGTAATCGCCCAGCGCTTCGGGGGCGTTCCTGCCGAGGAACACCGAGCCTGCGGATTCGACCATCCCCATGAGGGCGAAGGGCTCGTCCACGCACAGCTCGAGGTGCTCGGGGGCGATGCCGTTGGCGATGGCGACGGCCTCTTTCATGTCTTTGACGAGGATGATTTTGCCGTTGTCCTCGATGGAGACGCGGGCGATTTCATTCCGGGGGAGTCTGGCGAGCTGGAGCTCGACCTGCTGCTGTACGGCCAGCGCCAGGGGTTCGGAATCGGTGACGAGGATGGCGGAGGCCATCTTATCGTGTTCGGCCTGCGAGAGCAGGTCTGCGGCGATGTGGGCGGGGTTCGAATTGCCGTCCGAGATGACCAGAATCTCGCTGGGGCCTGCGATCATGTCGATATCGACCGTGCCGTACACGCGCCGCTTGGCGGTGGCGACGTATACATTGCCCGGGCCGACGATTTTATCGACGGCGGGCACTGATTCGGTTCCGTAGGCGAGGGCTGCGACCGCCTGCGCGCCGCCGGCCTTGATGATCTTCGTGACGCCGGCGATTTTTGCAGCGCACAGGATGGCGGGGGCGATGGAGCCGTCTGCGGAGGGCGGGGTAGTCATGATGATTTCCTTTACGCCCGCGATGTGCGGCGGAATGGCGTTCATGAGCACGGTGGAGGGATAGCTGGCCGTGCCGCCGGGGACGTAGATGCCGACTCTCTTGAGAGGGATGATCCTCTGGCCAAGCATGACGCCGGCTTTTTCGGAGACGGTGAAGCTGGTTCTCTTCTGGTTTTTATGGAAGGCTTCGATATTATCCCGGGCCTTTTCGATGGTTCTGACGAGCGAGGCGGGGCAGGCGGCGAAGGCGGCCTCGATTTCCTCATCGGTGACGACGAGAGAGGAAAGTTCCGCGCGGTCGAATTTCCTGGCGTATTCGGTGAGGGCAGCGTCTCCGCGGCTGCGGACGGCGGCGATGATGTCGTCCACGCGCTGCTCAATTTCGTTTCCGGCCTGTATGGGCGTGGTTTTGAAGGAAGAGGGATCGAACTGATCAGCTCTGAGAATCCGCATCACGGGACAGCACCTCCTGAAGGCCGGCCATCATCTTCTGGATGGCCTCGGATTTGAACAGATACGAGGAGCGGTTGGCGATGAAGCGCGCGCTCACGGGGACGATGGTGGTCAGAACCTTCAGGTTGTTTTCCTTGAGGGTTTTGCCGGACTCAACGATATCGACGATGACGTCGGACAGGCCGAGGATGGGGGCCAGCTCGATGGAGCCGTTGAGCTTGATGATTTCGATTTCGCGGTTGATGGAGGAATAATAGTCTTTGGCGACGTTGGCGAATTTCGTGGCGACGCGCAGCACGTTGTCGCGGTCCTCGATATAGTCGTTGGGACCGGCGACTGCGAGGCGGCACTTGCCGATGTTCAGGTCGAGAAGCTCGTAGACGTCGGGGCGGGAATCGAGCAGGATGTCCTTTCCGACGATGCCGACGTCCGCCGCGCCGTGCTCTACATAGATGGCGACGTCGGAGGGCTTGACGAGGAGATAGCGGACGCCGTTTTCGGGAGATTCGAAGACCAGCTTGCGGTTATCCTCATAGATGGCGGCGCATTCATAGCCGATGGAGGAGAGCATTTTGTAGACCTGATCGCCGAGCCGTCCCTTGGGAAGAGCGATATTAAGCATTTCTGGTCACCTCCTGAAGCATGCCGTTTTCGAAGCGGTAGAGGGTGGTAAAGCGGAGATCGGCGGGGATATTCTTTTCGAGCCGGACGCGGACGCCGGAGGAGGTGAGCGCGTCTGCGGCTTTGACGAGGGCGGTCAGATCCGCCGAGTCGTCGTAGAGAATGACGGCGTCGGCATCTGTCCGCTGCTGATTGCGGAAGAGGAGATTGAGTTCGTTCAGATAGACCGCAAAGCCGATGGCGTCCAGGTCGCGGCCGAACTTCTTCATGAGGTTTCCGTAATATCCGCCGGTCAGCACGGCGCGCGGCACGCCTTCGACATATCCCTGGAAGACGACGCCGTCGTAATAATCGATATCATTGACGAGCGAGAAGTCGAGCACGAGGTTTCCCGCTTCCCCGGCGGCTTCAAGGAGCGCATAGACCGAGGAAAGCTCGTCGAGCGCGTCGGTCATGGCCTGCGTGATGGCGATGGTGCGGGCGCGGGCGAGGGTTTCGCGGAAATCGCCGCACAGATCGGCGGCGGTGATGAGCAGGCCGGCTGCGGCGGGCGTGATGCCGGCGCTTTCCGCCTGCTGCTTGAGCTCATGGATGTTCTTGCCGCGGATGCATTCAAGCAGCGACGCTCTCGCAGCCGGGGCGATGCCGAGCCCGTCCAACAGCGAGAGCAAAAAGCCCATATGGGACAGCTGCATGCGCCGGTTTTCACTGATGGCGGCGAGGGTTTTCTGCGCGAGGGCGAGCACCTCATAGGTAGGGATGAGGCCGAGCGCGCCGATGCATTCCAGGCCGAGCTGGCTGATTTCGCGGTATCCGCCGCTGGGTTTATCGAGGCGGTATACGTTTTCGAGGTAGTAGAATTTTTCGGACGAGGATTTGGTCGCGTGGGTATTTTTGGCGATGGACAGGGTGACGTCGGGCTTCAGGGCGCGGACATGGCCGTCGAGGTCATGGAAGGTGATGATATGGGGGCTCTTCAGGAAGTTTTTGTTTTCGAGATAGAGATCATAGTCTTCAAACTTGCCCATGCGGTATTTGCGGAAGCCGAAGCGCTCGAACAGGCCGCGCAGATAGAGCGTAATCTGCTCCTCGCGGCGCAGGATGCTTGTCATCTCCTGAGTCATGGCGGTGGTCCTCCCGGTTTTTGATGGTATATACTATAGCACCGATATGTGCGCTCTGTCAAGTTAAAGTGATAAAGTGCTAAATTGAATTGAGGTTAAGAAGGAGAGATGCGAACTTGTGTTCTGTTAACTTGACAAACAGGGGGAAATACCATAAGATATTATAAGGTAAAAAGAGCGGACAGGATGAGTATGCATTGAGAATTCTGGGAATTGATCCGGGTCTTGCG
>JAFQQU010000092.1 GCA_017410445.1 Clostridia bacterium
GATTTTCATGCGGCCGGCCGGGGTCTCGATCTCGTCCCTCGACGAAACCGCGCCCTTCAGCACCTTCATAAAAACCATTCTGCTGCCCTGCGCGTCGAAACGGACCTTGAACGCCCGCGCGCGGAAGGATTCGTTTACATGCCGACCGTAGTCTGTGACTGTCAGCATGGACAGGGCGCGCAGGAATTCGCCCACGCCCTCGTCCCGCAGTGCGGACCCGGCCATCAGCGGAAAGAGCTTCCGCCCGGCAATCTGCCGTTTCAGGGACGCAAGCCACATTTCCCGGTCATATCCGTCCTCGAACAGCCGGTCGAGCAGCTCCTCGTCGCCCTCGGCCACCTGCTCCACAGCGTCGCCCGAAAGCGTGCCGTCCGGAGAAAAAGAAGAACGCAAATCCAGCACGTCGCCCGAAAGCAGCGTGCGGATGCGCTCAACAACCGCATCGGGTCTGGCCCCGGTGCGGTCCGTTTTATTCAGAAAGATAAATACCGGTACGCCGTATCGCTCCAGCAGCCGCCAGACCGTTTCCGTATGGCTCTGAACGCCCTCCACGCAGCTGATGATGAGCACCGCGGCGTCCATCACCGACAGGGCGCGCTCCATCTCCGAGGAGAAGTCCACATGGCCCGGGGTATCCACCCAGTACCATGTGTCTCCATCGTAATCAAAGCATGCCTGATCGGAAAAAATCGTAATGCCGCGCGCCTTTTCCAGCGGATGAATATCCAGAAACGCGTCCTGATGATCCACCCGGCCGGGCGTTCTCAGCGCGTTTGCATGGAAAAGCAGCTGCTCCGAAAAGGTAGTCTTGCCGGCGTCAACATGCGCCAGTATGCCTATCGTCTTTTTCATTCTTCCTCGACGAAGGCAATTTCGCCCTCCGACATGGACGCGACGCGCGCCAGAGAGAACACGCGGTAGCCCTTGGACTCAAGCAGCTTCCGGCCCGGCTGGAAGCTCTTTTCAATGACGATACCGACCGCGGCCGTTTCCGCGCCTGCCTGCTCGATCAGGCGGATGGCGCCGGTCGCCGCCTCGCCGTTGGCCATGAAATCATCCACCAGCAGGATCTTGTCGCCCTTCCGGATGTACTCAGGCTTTACGGTCAGCTGATAGCCCTTGTTCTTGGTAAAAGAAAAGACTTCGGTCTGCAGCGCGCCGTTCAGAATGCGGGAATTGGACTTCTTCATGATTACCAGCGGAACGCCCAGTTCCAGCGCGGTCATCTGAGCGGGGGCGATGCCGGAGCTCTCAATCGTAACGACGCGGGTGATGCCCATGCCCTCGACCAGCTTCGCAAATTCCTTGCCGATGTCCGCCATCAGCTGCGGGTCCACCTGATGATTGAGAAAACTGTCTACCAGCAATACATCGCTGTTCAGCGCCTTACCGTCTCTGAGAATCCGTTTCTTCAGCTGTTCCATGACTAAAATCTCTCCCTTGTTTCGCAGGATATTTCATTCATTATAATACAAAGGGCTCCTTTTGGCAATCACTGTTGAATCGACGATTTGAGATTCAACAAATTTTTTAAGATCCGCTTCCAGCCAAAAACCATTTGACCCGCCGCGTCATCTAACAGAATGATATATATCGGAATCTATTGGCAGAAAGGAGGCTTCGCGGTGAACAGCATTGAATTCTCAGATCATGTTCTGGAAATGGAGCCCATGCTGTACCGGGTTGCATACAGTCTTCTGCTAAACCGAACCGACAGTGCGGACGCCGTACAGGAGGCGCTGCTCAAAGCATGGGAAAAGCGCCGTCAGCTCAAGGAGGAAGCATACTTCCGGACCTGGCTCACCCGCATACTGATCAACGAGTGCTACGCGATGCTGCGCAGGAGAAAGCGTGCACTGCCTCTTACCGAACTTCCCGAACCCGCCGCTCCGCCCGACGCGGACCGCGAGCTGCACGACGCCATCGCTCATCTGGACAGAAAGCTGCGCCTGCCGGTCGTGCTTCATTACATGGAGGGCTATTCCGTCAGCGAAGTAGCCGAAATGCTGCGCCTGCCGACCGGAACCATCAAATCACAGCTGTTTAAAGCGCGGAAGCTGCTCCGTCTGGAGCTGGCTGACGAAGATCATCCCGAAAGGAGGAAGAGCTGACATGAAAGACATGAAGCGCGCATTCGGTTCGCCTGATCCGGAATTCCATGAGCGCGTCAGGCAGACGCTCTTCCGGATCGAAGAAAAAGAGCAGGCTCGTATCCGGCTCAAAAACAGACTGAAGTTTGTGCCCGCCATCGCCTTTGCGCTGTGTTTCTGCATCATCGCCATTTCCATATTCAGCGCAGCCGGCATGCTGCAGAAAAAGAAAGACGTCGTTTTTCAGCCGCTGGCCCAGAACAATAATCCCGGCGGCGCTCAGACAGGCGGCACGGCTCCCGCCGAAACCACTCCCGATCCCACCGAAAGCTGCATGCAGCTCAATGCATCCCCGACCGTGACAGTCAGCCCGACGCTGACCGAGACGCCTCCGCCTCACGAAGCCGCCGTAACCATTCGCCCGGCTGACACAACAGAGAACACCCTTCCCCCTTCCGGCAGCGCGCTTGCCGGGTTCATCGGCTCTGCAGCAGAAAACCGGGAGGTCTATCCGGACGCCAAGGACCCCTGGATTTTCTACCATCTCGACTCCTCCTGCAGCATGGCGTCCCCAGAAACGCCCCTGTATCTGTCGGAAGCATGGTACGGCGGGCTGCAGCCGTGCCCGGACTGTGTCGGCGATCCGGACCGCAATTACGTAATCAGTAAATACAGCGCCTATTATCACGACAGCAGCGTCTGCTTTGGCAATGCAGTGGCAACCGTTTCTGCATGTACGCTGGAATACGCGCTGCTCGCCGGTGACCGCCCCTGTCAATGCGTGACCCGGGGAACGGATACTCTCGATATCATCATGCTCTGCCGGGCCGACCTGACCGGAAGCACCTTTTACTACCGGCCGGGCGGAGAGCATTATCATCTGGAAAGCGTATGTGAGTATGAAGAGTATCCCCATGCGCTGCGCGGTGCAGAAGCCTACGCTCTCGGGCTCACGCCTTGCCCGGCCTGCCTGAAGGACCCCGTGTTCTATTATCTGGATTCCGCCGAATATGCGCCAGCCGAATACTATCATCAGGATCTTTCCTGCTTCAGTCCGGACGATACGCCGCTTTCATCCGGCTCCGAGTCGATCCTGATCTCCATGGGCAAGCTGGCCTGTCCGGTATGCATGTCCGGCTCGCTCCGCTATACCTCCGATGCAGACGCGCACTATCACATAAACGGGCAATGCGCATCGATATTCGGCAGGGATTTCATGTTCTCCGCTGCTCTGTCCGCGCTCGAGGCCGCCGGAAAAACCGCCTGTCCGCAATGTATTCAGAGAGATTACTACATAAGCGAAGGAGAAGACTGCTTCCATTCCCATCCATATTGCTGTCTGAATCCGAAAAGAGTTTCTGTCGTCTCCTTCCCGGAAGCGGAAGCCCTCGGCCTGACGGCCTGCGAAAAATGCATTGATCCGGCCGAACTGCCGCCCTTTTCCGTCGTACCGAATCCTTACGCCACCTGCTTCTGGACTTCAGAAGGCCTGCTCTTCCATACGGACAGCGCCTGTTCAGGCATGAAAAATCCCTTCACCGGCTCATTGGCCGACGCAGTTCTCGCCGGTAAGAAGCCCTGTCCGGCCTGTCTGTCCGACGTCTGGCTCATATCGGAGGACTCCGCTTTCTTCCACAATCCCCTGTCGGGCGGCTGCTTCGGCCTCTCCGCTGCCGTTCAGACGGATGCCGAAATCGTCGCCAACCTGCAGAAAACCGCCTGCCCGGTCTGCGTCGAGCCGACACTCTGCTTCGCGCCCAGCCGGAATTCCCTCTGCCCGTTCTTTCATACCCGGCCGGACTGCGCAGAGATGACCGAAGAAGAAAGATATCCCGGCACCGTTCTTCAGGCGCTCGATCTTGAGAAGCGCGTCTGCCCCTCCTGCTCGGACGGGTTATTCTACTGCCCCGAAGGCGGCATGTATTACCACTCCTACGAAACCTGCAGCGGCATGAGCGCGCGGCTGGCCGAACCGGTCACCATCGAAACCGCGCTCGCGCTGGGCAAGGCGGCCTGCCCGGCCTGCATCACCGGACACCGTTCCATTTCCGATACCGAAACGGCCGCCGATTCCTTCTCTTCCTCAGAATCACAGTAAATGAAAGCCGCCTATGCGCAGCCGGATAATTTCACCGGTTCCGCACAGGCGGCTTTTCCATGTCCTGAGTTGTTTATTCGGTTTATCCCTTTGCGGCGCTTACAAACAGCCTCGCCCGCTCCGTAATCGCCTGATCATTGCCCGTTTCCAGCGCGCCCTTCGGCAGCAGCGGACCGCTCACGCCGAACCCGGCCACGCCCGCTTTCAGATACTCCGGAATGATCTCCGGCGTAATGCCGCCGACCGCCAGCATCGGAATGTGCTTAAGCGGCGCGCGGACCGATTTGATATACGATACGCCCAGATCGCCCGCCGGGAATACCTTTACAAAATGCGCTCCGGCCTTCCATGCCCCGACGATCTCAGTCGGCGTCAGCGCGCCTGGAATCGAAACAGCGCCCTTTTCGCGGGTATAGCGGATGACTTCGGCGTCTGCATTCGGCGAAATGATGAATTCGCCGCCCGCCGCAATCGTCGCGTCCACTTCCTCGCACGTCAGCACCGTCCCCGCGCCCACATGCATGCGTCCGCCAAAATGCCCGGCCAGCCGCGCAATCATCCGGCAGTTGGCTTCGATGCAGTCCTCCCGGGCATGGTCGAACGTGCACTCGATGAACCGGATGCCGCCGGCATACAGCGCCTCCGCCGTGCGGAGCAGCTGATCCTCCGGCAGTCCTCTCAGGATTGCGATCATTTTTTCACGGCGGATGCCGTCAATTACCTGCTGAATATCAATCATTTTCTGCGCCTCCCGACGGATTTGCTTCCATGATAGCATGTTTTGCTTTAAGCTTCAATCAGTTTCCGGCTAAATCCCCGCGCAGACGAGCTGATCCGCTCAGTCCTTCAGCTTGGCCAGAATGCCGGTTTTCCGAAGCGATGCGCTGAGGCCCGCAAACAGCGTCGGCGCGACGATCATCGCGGCCGCAGCGTTGATGAGGGAGCCGGGCAGCTTGCTCAGCATGACCGCGTAGGTCGCCTCCAGCTCCATACCCGCGATGAAGCGCTTATAGACCAGCTGCTTGAGCATGTACAGCGCCACGTAAGACAGCGCGCCGATCACGCAGGCGAAGATGTTGCGCGCATGGTTTTCCGCCTTCGCGTCGCCGCCGTAGGCAATCTTCGCGCACAGCCACGCCATGATGAACTTCGATACGAACGTCACCAGCACCTCGTCGATCGGATAGCCGCCCAGCAGCATGTCGTAAAGACCCGAGCCAAAGCCGGCCGCCAGACCGCCGTAGACCGGCCCGAACAGAAGGCCGGACAAAAGGCACATCGCGTTGGCAAAGTGCACCTTCGTGCCCAGCAGCGGAATGCGGAACAGCGTCACCACGCACACCACCGCGGCCATCATGCCCACGAACACAATCTTAAACGTCGAAAATTTCTGCTTGCTCATTGGATTTCCCTCTTTCACTTGACATTTTCCTTTGACATGCTAAGATTATATCATCATCTGGCATGATCAAAATAGCCAGAATACATTTATTTGACCGGGTCAGATCGGAGGAAACGCCATGCAGGAACTGACCATCCCCTTAAATCCCGCCTCGTCCGTCCCGCTGTACGAGCAGATCTACCGCTTCATCATTTCGGAAATCCACGAAGGGCGGCTGAGCGAAGGCGCGCGCCTGCCCTCCAAGCGCGCCCTGTGCGTTCACCTCGGCGTCAGTCTGTCCACTGTCGAAACGGCATACGGCCTGCTGCTGGCCGAGGGCTACATCACCTCGCGCCCGAGAAGCGGCTTCTTTGTCGCTGCGTCAGGTCTTCCCAAGGCGCTGCACCGGACGCCGCCGCCCCCGACGCCTGCCCTGCCCGACGCCGCGCCCCGCTTCGACACCTCCACCGCCGCCGTCGACACCTCGGCTTTCCCCTACGCGACCTGGGCTAAAATATTCAAGCAGGTGCTCTACGACCGGCCCGATCTCTTAAACCGGGGCGACCCTCAGGGCGATCCGGAGCTCAGAAACGCGCTTTCCTCCTTCCTGTATCAGTACCGCGGCGTCCGCTGCCGCCCGGAGCAGCTGATCATCGGCGCGGGCATGGAGCATCTTTTCGAAATCATCCTGCGCCTGACGCCCGAAGGAACCGCCGCCGCGCTCGAGGATCCGGGCTATGCCGCGCCCTACCGCGTGCTTTCTCAGTACCGCCGCCCGGTGCGGCTCATCCCGGTCGATCAGAGCGGCATGGACGTCTCCCTGCTCCGGCAGAGCGACGCATCGATCGCCTATGTGACCCCTTCCCATCAGTTCCCGACCGGCGCGCTCATGCCGGTCAGCCGCCGCATGCATCTGCTCCAATGGGCCGCTGAAAAACCGGACCGCTTCATCATCGAGGACGACTACGACAGCGAATTCCGCTACAGCTCGCGCCCGATTCCCGCGCTGCAGGGCATCTCCGGCGCAGATCACGTCGTCTACACCGGCACTTTCTCGCGCACCATCGCCCCCTCCATCCGCGTGGCTTACATGGTGCTGCCCGAATCGCTTCTCCCGGCCTACCGCACGCAGTATGCGCATGCAGCCTCGCCGGTATCGCGCTTTGAGCAGCAGACGCTGGCTCAGTTCATTCAGGGCGGCTTTTACGCCCGGCATCTGCGCCGCGTGGGCAATCTCTACCGTGCCCGCTGCGCCGCGCTCTCCCGGGCGCTTGAAGATATCGGGAACGTCCGCGTTCACGCCAACGACGCCGGCCTTCATTTCCTTATCTCGCACGATATTCTTTCAGAAGCCGATATGCTCGCCCGGGCAGCGGACTGCGGCGTCCGCCTGACCGGTCTGTCCGCATACTGCCGTGCGTCCTGCCCCGCTCCGTCCACCGCCGTCATCGGCTTCGCTGGCCTGAAGGACGAAGAGATTCCCGAACTGGCCGGCCTGCTCGCCCGGGCGTGGCGCGTATGATTTTCCTGTTTCCTGCCCACACTGAACAGGTAAGAAACGGCAGGTGACAGACATGATCGTATATCTCGCGGCTGCAATCGCCGCATTTCTGTATCTTGCGGCGCTCCCCGTGCGCGCAGGCGCGGCGTGGAAAAACGGGCAGCCCCTCCGCGTGGGCGTCACCGTCGGCCCGTTCCGCTTCTCGGCGCACGGCAGCATGAAATATACCGTCGGAACCGGGCTGATCGCCTCGCTCACGCACGACAAGAGCGGAAAATCCCACGAGCTTTCCCTCATGACCCGGATGGCCGACGCCGCCGCGTTCACCTCGGACCTCGCCGCTCTCTCCCGGGCGATGAAGTATCTCTTCCGGCATGTGAACCCGCACCTTCTGAAGGTCCGCGTCCGCCTCTCGCTGCCCGACGCCGCCTATACCGCCTTCCTCTCGGGAGCGCTTCATACCTTTCTCTCCGCCGTGCGCGCCGTCCGGCCGTCTCTTCCGCTGACCGCCTCCGTTTCGGCCGATTTCCGCTCCATGCAGTCGCAGTTTGACCTTTGCGGAATCCTCTCCTGCCGTTTTGGGCATATTATGGCTGCAGCCCTGATCTTGGGCCGCGATTACCTTGCAAGGAGGCTTCACACATGGATAAGCAGCCGATCGAAAGCATCATGA
>JAFQQU010000093.1 GCA_017410445.1 Clostridia bacterium
AGACAGGCCTGCGTGCCTGCATAGTCAAATTCCGCCGCCTGACCGATGACGATCGGGCCGGAACCAATTACCTGTACCTTTTTAATATCTGTTCTCTTCGGCATATTTGTTCCTCCAAGTCATTCAGCTTCGCATTGGCGAATTAAAATACCTGCTCGCCGTCGTTCACATTGGCCTTCTTCATCATATCCGCAAAATCATCAAACGGATCGAAGGTCTTGTCCGGGCCCTGTGCGGCGTCCGGATAATACTGCACGCCGAGTACATTCTCCGCGGCGCACTCAACGGCCTCAACGGTGTTGTCGATCAGGTCAACGGCGATCACAGCCAGATCGGTCTCCTCCACGCTCTTGCCGCATACGGCATAGAAGTGGTTCTGGCTGTTGACCTCCATGCGGCCGTCCTTCAGCATCTTGATGCTGTGGGTGCCGCCGCAGTGGCCGGACTTCATTTTGTAGGTCTTTGCGCCGTATGCCAGTGCGATCAGCTGCATGCCCAGACCGACGCCGAACATCGGCAGCTTGCCGCGCAGCGCCTTGATGACCTCCACCACGCCGGGCACGTCCTCCGGGTTGCCGGGGCCGTTGGTGATGAACAGTCCGTCGGGCTTCAGCTCCACGATCTCCTCAGCGGTGGTATCATGGGGCACGATGGTCACATTCACGCCCTTCTGGTTCAGGCGGCGGATCATGCTCAGCTTCACGCCGCAGTCAATGGCCACAACGCTGTACTTCGGGTTGGCGGTACGGGAATACCAGCGGCGCTTGCAGCTGATGGTCTCCACGGCGTTCTTCGGAATCTCATAGGCACGAATCTCAGCCAGACACTCCTCCAGCGGCTTTACTGCGTCGGTGATCATGGCCTTCATGGTGCCTTCCCGGCGAATGATGCGGGTCATGGCGCGGGTATCCATGCCGTAAATGCCGGGGATGTTCTCCTCCTCCAGCGTCTCGGCAAGGGTCTTTACATAGCTGAAGTTGGAGGGCAGATCGTTGTATTCGCGCATGATCATGCCGCCCAGCGTGGTCTCCTTCACGTCGGCGCCCTCGTCGGTAATGCCGCAGTTGCCGATCAGCGGATAGGTCATGCAGACCATCTGATTGGCGAAGGAGGGATCGGCGACGATCTCCTGATAGCCCACCATGGAGGTGTTGAACACGATCTCATGGATCACTTCGCGGTTCGCGCCAAAGCCGTAGCCGTAGAACTCACGGCCGTTTTCCAGAACTACTTTTCGATCAAACTGCTTTGCCATACGATTCTCCCATCTACAATCGTCATCCGGTTGCCGCCGCACACGGTCCAGCCCGCGAACGGAGTGGCATGTCCCTTGCTCAGGAACTGCTCCGGATCTACTGTGTACTGTGTTTCGGTATCCAATACTGCCAGATCGGCCTTTTCGCCAACGGCCACGTCTGTCGTGCCGAAGCCGAAGATCCTGCGGGGCGCGATCGCCATTTTTTCGATCAGCGTCTCCATAGAGATCACGCCGGTCTTCACCAGCTTTTCATTCAGCACCGCAAATGCGGTCTCCAGACCGACAACGCCCATCAGGCTCTTCTCCAGCCCGCGGGACTTTTCCTCCGCGGTATGGGGCGCGTGGTCAGTCGCGATCACGTCGATGGTGCCGTCGATCAGGCCCTGCACCAGCGCATCGCGATCCTCCGCCGAGCGGATCGGCGGGTTCATCTTGAAGCGGCCGTCCTCCTGAAGATCCATATCGCACATGGTCAGGTAGTGCGGGCCGGTCTCGCAGGTTACCGGCAGACCCTCCGCCTTTGCCTTGCGGATGATCTCCACCGATTCCTTGCAGGAAATGTGGCACACATGGTAGCGGCAACCGGTCTCCCGCACCAGTTCAATATCGCGGGCGATCTGCCCCCACTCGCTCTCGGAGCAGATGCCGCGGTGGCCGTGCAGTTTTGCATACTCGCCGTCGTGGATGTATCCGCCCTTCAGCAGCTCGTCCACCTCGCAGTGGGCCGCAATCATGCTGCCCACCGCATGCACGCGCTTCATGGCTTCGCGCATCAGTTCTTCGCGCTGCACGCCCTTTCCGTCATCGGAGAAGGCGAAGCACATATCCTTCAATGCGGCAAAATCCACCAGCTCGCCCTCGCCCTTCTGGCCGATGGTGATCGACGCGTAGGGCAGCACGCGGATCACCGCATCGCGCCGGATGATATCCAGCTGCTGCTGCAAATGTTCCACCGTGTCCGGAGCCGGGTTCAGATTCGGCATGGCGCATACCACCGTATAACCGCCTGCGGCGGCAGCCATCGTGCCCGTGGCCACCGTTTCCTTTACAGAAAAACCGGGCTCGCGCAGATGCACGTGTACATCTGCGAAGCCCGGAACGATCATAAGACCGCTGCAATCCGTAACGGAATATTCAGCCTGAGGAACGATAGCGGGAGATACTTCTGCAATAACGCCGTTATCCAAAAGTACGTCCTGTCGGGAGATGCGTCCGCCGTGAAAGACCATACCGTTTTTCAACAGCTGCTTCATGACGTTGCTCCTTTCAGCTCATCAGAATCGGCACGCCGCTTTTCAGCCGCACACCGCATTGTTTCTGAAAATATATTCTACCGCAATCCCCCCTCGGTGTCAAACAAAACCTACGTTAAATATCCTCCGGCGAATTCACAAATTTGCCATATCTTTTCCGCGTCTGTTCACAGTGAGTTGGCAATTCCATGCTATACTGTTATTGTAAGGAAAGGGAACTTTTCCCACCTGAATCCTGTCATAATATATGAAACCCTTTTTGCACACGGGCCCACTTGCCCAGAAAGGATGGACTATGAACGTATTCATGCTTTTGATCCCCAAAGTGGATTGCTGCGTACTGCACGACACCGACACGCTGCGTCAGGGGTTGGAAAAAATGCGCCACCACGGCTACACCGCGCTGCCGGTCATCACCAAAGACGGCCAATTCGCCGGCTGCGTAAACGAGGG
>JAFQQU010000094.1 GCA_017410445.1 Clostridia bacterium
ATACGATCACCAGGAAGCTGGTGCCGCAGCGCGGATGCAGCGTAGTGAACTTCTGCGCATTCTCAACCGTCAGCTCCTGCCCCGCTTCAAAGCAGTAAATCGACTTGTGCTCGGCGCCGTGATACATGAATACGCGCTTGATCTCCTTCATCTGAGAAACCAGCGCAACATACGCCAGAAACATGCCCATTCTCAGAAGACCGCCGGACAGGTTAAGAAGGAACCGGTTGTCGATCACCATTTTCAGCAGCGATTCGACCGCCGTCGGAACGACGAAGAACAGGCCGATCGCCAGAACCATCGCCAGAACAACTGCAAACAGCATCATCACGTCGTCCAGCTTCATATGAAGGAACTTCGCGATTTTCTTCTCGAGTTCGGACGGCTCTTCCTCATCCATACCGGCCATTTCGGCAGACTCCGTCAGCATCTTTACGCCGCTGTACATCTGAGCGCAGAAATTGACTACGCCGCGGATGATCGGCCAGCCCAGAAACGGATACTTGTCCGCCAGCTTCTTAACCGGCTTGACCGTCAGGGCAACCTTTCCGTCGGGTCTTCTGACAGCCATGGCGATTTTTTCCGGCCCCTGCATCATGACGCCCTCCATGACCGCCTGACCGCCGACCGAAATGCATTTTGCTTTCTGTGCTTTTTTAGCCATTTTATATACCTCTTTTCTGTATCGCTACAGTATATATAAACAATTTCCGGCTATGAAAAACAGATCGGACGGAATCGCCCGATCTGAATTTTCGCATTTACAGGTATCCGCCTGATTACATGCCATAGCGCTTCTTGAAGCGATCAACACGTCCGCCGCTGTCCACCAGCTTCTGCTTACCAGTGTAGAAAGGATGGCACTTGGAGCAGATATCGACGCGCAGTTCCTTCTTTACCGAGCCGGTCTCGAAGGTCTCGCCACAAACACAACGTACAACGGCCTTGCCGTAGTTGGGATGGATCTTCTCTTTCATGATTCTCACCTCACTTGCACAATGCAAGTTGTATTATAGCACGTACTCCATTCAAATGCAATGCCATCAAGTAAATTTTACGTTCCTTCACAAATTTTGTCAATTCCTGCCGCCGGGCACCGTATATCCTTCTTTTTCCCACATATTGACATACCCCTTGACGCGCGAGACGAAGGTTTTGTTGTCCGCAGCCTTTTCCAGCATGCCGATCAGCTGCTCGGCATTGTCCTGCGTATTGCTGCCGGAGAGCATCTTTCTCATCGCCAGCACGCCTTCCTGCTCTTCCTGCGTGAGGAGAAGATCCTCCCTCCGCGTACCCGATTTTACCATGTCTATCGCCGGGAAAATCCGCTTTTCGGAGAGCCTGCGGTCCAGATGCAGCTCCATGTTGCCCGTTCCCTTGAACTCTTCATAGATCACGTCGTCCATCCGGCTTCCGGTCTCAACCAGTGCCGTTGCGATGATAGTCAGGCTTCCGCCGTTTTCGATGTTTCTGGCCGCGCCGAAGAATCTCTTGGGCTTGTGCAGCGCACCCGGATCAATGCCGCCGGACAGGGTCCGCCCGGTCGGCGGAATGACCAGATTATACGCCCGCGCCAGCCGCGTGATCGAATCCAGCAGAATCACGACGTCCTTTCCGTGCTCAACCAGCCGCTTGCTCCGCTCCAGCACCATCTCTGCCACCCGCGTGTGATTCTCCGGCAGCTCGTCGAACGTCGAATACACAACTTCTCCCTCGATTGAGCGCTGCATGTCGGTCACTTCCTCGGGCCGCTCGTCAATCAGCAGCACGATCAGGTGAACATCCGGATTGTTTTTCCGTACCGACTGCGCGATTTTCTTGAGCAGCACGGTCTTGCCCGCTTTGGGCTGAGAAACAATCAGGCCTCTCTGCCCCTTTCCGACAGGCGCAATCAGATCAATTGCCCGGAGCGCGAGATCCTTCTCGTTGTCCCCGTTTTCCAGCCTGATCCGCTCGTTCGGATAGATCGGCGTCAGATCGTCGAAATTCTTTCGCCGGGTCGCCTTGTCGGGCGATTCCCCATTGACCGTATCGATATAAAGCAGAGCGTTGTATTTATCGCCCTCGCGCTGCGGCCGGGTCTTTCCGGCGATATAATCGCCTGTTTTCAGGTTGAATCTGCGGATCTGCGCAATCGACACATAGGTGTCCTTGCTGCCGGGCAGATAATTCTCCGCCCGCATGAAGCCGTATCCTTCCGTCTGAATCTCCAGCACGCCCGCGCCTTCGCCGCATTCGCCGGCTGCCAGCATCTCGGGAACCGCCGGATTCGACGTACCGTATTCATAGTTGTAATATCCGTCGCGGCGCGGATACCGGTTCTCCGGCTCGCTCAGCCGCGTTCTGTCCGGTTCCCTCCAGTCTGCCGTACGCGTCTCCCGGCCGTACCCGGTATTCTCGGGAACATTTGACCCGTCTGAGTACTGCCGCTCTGAAAAGTCGCTTCCTCTGTCCGCTTCCTGTCGTCCGGCATACCGCTCGTCTCTCCGCCAGAGGTTTCCGTTCGACCCGGTCTGAACCGTTCTTCCGGACGTTCCGTGCTCCTCAAAATTCCTTCTTACTTCACCGGAATCCCGCAGGAAGCCTGTTCTTTCCGCACCCGGCTGTTCAGCCTTTCCACGAAAACCACCGTATCTTGCATCCGGCGTCCGCAGCTCGGAGCACTCGGAAGTATATGTCCTGCGCTCATTCTGCATCGTGCGGGCATCACCGTAACCGTCAGGCCGCCCGCCAGCATATGCAATTCCGGAGCGTCTTGCGTCATTCCCACGACCGTCGCTTATCCGGCGGTTTTCATCCGCTCCGCCGTTATCCGGACTTCTGTTATAACTCCGCCTGTCCGCTCCCCACCGGGTGTTTGCCGCATCCGAAGTTCTCTGGCCGTCCGCATTTCCATATCGTCTCGCATATCCGCCGGATCGTTCATTCTGCTGTGGAATCGCCGATGCCGCTTCGCTTCCCTGCGCATTCTTCCTCAGACCCTGATCATTTTTCCGGTACGCTTCAACACTGCGCCGATCTGCTTCCGTCCCGGCGTTTCCGTTTTTCATGGTCTCATCGGCCGTCTTCTCATCAGCCATCCGGGCGACAGTTTCATCCGGACCCGGTTCATAACCGGCATTCATATTCTTTTTGTCCGCATCTGCTTTCAGGCCGCCTGCCTGTTTCTCATCTTCCTTTTCCGCCGTGCAGCCGTCCGCTTCAGTCAGCGTATCTGTCGTTTTTTCGTTTGTTCCTGAAAACTCAACTGATTCTCCCGCCTCCGACGCAATAAGCATCTCAACCAGCTGCGCTTTTACCGCCCCGGCCGGAATTTTCAATTTTTTGTCCTTTATCCTCTGCTTCAGTTCGGCAACTGTCAGCTTCTTCAAGGAATCAACATCCACAGACATGTTCTCCTCTCAAGATATGAACCTCAGAATCTTCATCTCCGCGCATTTCCTGAATACGGACACATGCGGAGATCTGATAGATTATGTGCTTAATTAAGATATGCTTCTTCTGTTTTTCTGATCTGAATGAGCAATATGCCTTTATTCCTGATATCAATCATTATATGATGAGCGTATCTTTTTTATTCCTTTACCGCCACGGCGACGTCACGTGTAATCGCCTGCTCAACCCAGTGCGCAAGGCCGTCGTACGCGCCGCCCACCATGACCTTAAGCCCCGCCTCCGCCATCGCTTCTCGTACAAAGTCCAGCTTCAGCGTATTCACATTAAACGACAGAGCCATCGCGCCGCCCGGCAGGAGCGCATCTCGCCAAGCAGGGAGTACATCCCTGACCATCTGCTGCAGGCTCTTTCCCCTCTGACCGCCCGGGCCGTGCTGAACGCCGTACGGAAGGTCAGTTGCCAACAGGTGAAATTCCTTCTTTACGCCCAGCGTGTGAAGCCGTCCGGAATCCATCGAGGTCATCCGGAGCGTACGCGTGTCGCCCGCCTTGAACTTCGCCGCGTCGCAGGCATATTCAAACCCCTGAACGACCGCCGCTTCCTTGCCCTTCGCCGTCATAGACTTTTTCGATACAGTATGTTTGATCCGGTGATACTCCAGATATTTCTTGAAGAACTTCGCGCCTTCGTCGACGTCGTTCGCCAGCACATCCACGCCCATCACATTCCAGCCTCGGTTGACCGCCTCAAACAGCGTCGTTCCGCGTCCGCACATCGGATCCAGCAGCTTCAGCGGCTCGTCGCCCGAAAAGCTGCTGGCGCACAGGGCAAGGTTCACAATGAACTTGGTAAACGTCTCGTTCGTCTTGCCCTTGTACTTCAGCACATACGGAAGATCATCGCCCAGATACGGCGTCTCGGCAGAACGCACCGGCATCAGCATGCCGCCATCACGGCATTCCGACACCAGATAGACATGCGCGCTTCTGGCCAGTTCGCCAATACCTCTCTCATCCAGGCCGTCACACTCAAAGCCAATCCACTGAAGTCCCTGTTCTTCCAGCATTTCCGGCTTCGCCTGAATTCCGGCCTTTCCGAGCAGCAGCTCGGTTTCCGCCAGCGCCAGCGGAATAACACTCGCCTGATAACGGCCGTTCGAATGGGGTCTCAGCAAGCACTTGTATTTCATAATCGCCCTCGCCTGTTTTCATTATTTTCTATCAGTATACCGTTCATCTGCCGACCGTTTCCAGCGGCTCTTCGTTAACAAATCGCCTTTCTCCCCATAAACGGACAAAAGCGCCCGCACCTCTCGGTGCAGACGCTTTGTGCTACGCTATGGAGCCTATTAGTACTTGCGCTTACGGGCGGCTTC
>JAFQQU010000095.1 GCA_017410445.1 Clostridia bacterium
GCTGTAATCGCCGTCGGTAAGAACGCCTTCGGTGATCGAATCTCCAATGAACTCTATGATCCGGCGATGATCTTCGGGCAGCTCGGCAGGCGCATCGACCTCTGCGCCGATGAAGGAGATTGCACCCATCAGCGGGGCATACCAGCGCGGCAGCTGCTCCATGCCGCCCTTGTAGATTACCTTGATGATATGCTTTCCGTATTCTTCGGCTTCAACGCGCAGATACCGGTCGACCGGCACCTCAACGCGCGCACCGCCGTCCACGCTGATCCACAGGTGGGGGAAGGGCTGACCGAGATAGCCCAGATCAAAGTGCAGGCGGGCGCAGTCGCCTTCGAAGGCCAGCTCGAAATAGGAACCGGCTGCGGTTGTCGTCGTGTATGCGGTGGGCCGCTGGTCATACAGATGATGGTCGAATACGGGCTGATAATTGCGGCTCCAGCGGCCGGTCAGGCGGACGGATTTGTCATACCAGTGGATGAACATGCTGAATTCCTCCTGTGCTTTTGTTATTTCAATACGATGTCCCATTTGTCTCCATTGACGGCATAGATGAATTCTGTAAGCTCTTCCCGGTCGAACACGGAGAGGAGCTCATGGAAATCACTCACGGTGTTGACGGATGCCAGATCCTTTCGGTCGATCCACTCCATCTGTCCTTCTTCCGAAGAGACCAGCTCTCCTTCGAATTCGTCTGTCCTGAACAGAAAGACAATGTAGCGGCCGCCGTCGATCGGGAACTGCTTGACGCCGCACAGCCGGGGATGATGAATGGTCAGCCCGGTTTCTTCCTTCATTTCACGGATAACCGCGTCAATGATGGATTCATCCGGCTCTATGTGGCCGCCCGGCAGCGTCCATCCCTGCCAGTCCTTTTTGACCCGGTTCTGCAGCAGGAGCTTGCTGCCGTTGTATATCAGGCAGAGCGTGGTCAGTTCGACCTGTTCGCGGCGACTCATGTGTAATCCCCCTTTTGTGCTATGCTCAGTATACCACGAATCGCCGCAAGGCTCAAGAAGGAGAGCAAAGAAAAAGGCGAACCCCGAAGGATTCGCCGCAAATCAATGGATATTTACAAGACCGGACCCGAAGGAACGATATAGTTGTGCTCTTCTAGCAGAGCGTGCATTGCCTCATAACTCATAGAGGCCGGGGCAATGACTTCACCGCTGAATCCGTCGTCGTTCAGATAAATGTAGAACCATGAAAAGTCCGCGGGCGCAGCGATATAGCCGAGACTGAGGATGCCGTCGTCAGTGTAGTACCACATCGGTCCGGCTGATTTATTGCCGAGAAAGGTTCCGAGGCGCGCGCCGTTTTCAATGGTTTCCGGCATATCTGAGATGACAAATGTTCCGTCAAACTGATCTTCCCTGAAAAGGTAGATGGTTCGGATTCCGTCCATGGAAATTGTGCAGGGCTGCGGCGCGGCGGAATCAGGGGAGTATCGGTGCGCGTCCATTTCCCTGTGAACCCGCAGCGGAATGGGGAAGATGCAGAGGCAGACAATCAGCAGGACGGCGACGGAGAATAAAACGGCCCTTCTGTTCTTCATGAATGACACCTCCTTCAGTCGATGAACACATTGGCTGGAAGGGATTCATTCCCTTAATTATATTATATAATAAGGTAAAAACAGTGTCAATAAATGCTGCATGAGATAAAGGAAAAGAGCCGGCCGGTGTATATCGGTCGACTCTTAACGGTTCAGGTGCCGTATGTGTGGTTTCTGCACGGGCCGCGCAGCAGGTCTCCCTCTTCAGCAGGAGCCGGAACGCCCATCCAGAGGATCGAATTGGGTACGCCGCACTGCGTCAGCGCTTCGCCCGTTTCGCTGGTCAGGTCGGTCAGCTCGAAGGAATAGACGCCCGAGGGGGTCATCAGCTCGAGCCGGTCGCCGAGAATTACCTTATTCTTGAGGTGAATCTTCGCCCTGCCGTTCTCATAGGAGAGTACGCGAGCGGTCAGCTCCATGGTCTGCGTGTTGCCCTCGTTGCCGCCGGGCCGCTCGGGCGCACCGAAATAGAAACCGGTGTCGTATGCGCGGTGGCTTACCTTGTTGAGCTCATCGGTGAGTTCGTCGCGCAGTGCAGCGTTCCAGGTTCCGGCCTTGATGGCGTCGAGGCCTCTCCGGTATGCGCCGATGACGGTGGCGATGTAGTATTCGTTCTTCATGCGTCCCTCTACCTTCAGCGAGGAAAGACCCGACGCGCAGAGCTTGTCGAGGTGGGGGAGCATGTTCATGTCGCCTGCGGCGAAAATCTGAGTTCCGCGTTCGCTGCCTTCGACCGGGAAATACTGCCCGGGCCGCTTCTCTTCCATCAGCTGATACTTCCAGCGGCAAGCCTGCGCGCAGTCTCCGCGGTTGGCGTCGCGTCCGGTGAGATATTTGCTCAGGGCGCAGCGGCCGGAGAAGGACATGCAGACCGCGCCGTGTACGAATGCTTCCAGTTCCAGAGAATCCGGCAGCTGAGCGCGCATGTTCTGGATCTGTTCAAGCGAAAGCTCGCGCGCCAGAACGATTCTCGGAATGCCCAGCTTGTGCCACATCATCGCGCTGCGGGCGTTCATGGTGCTCATCTGCGTGCTCAGGTGGACGGGGAGATCGGGAAGGGCTTCCATGACGGCCATCGCGGCGCCGGGATCGGCCATGATGACCGCGTCCACGCCGCATTCCTTTGCCTTGCGGGCGGCGTTTACCATGGGCTCGATATCCTCGTCATAGGCGAAGATGTTGAGCGTAAGATATACCCGTACATGATGTGCATGGGCATAGGCGACGGCGTCTTTCAGGGTGTCCGGGGTGAAGTTTCCGGCATGCGCGCGCATGCCGTACTGATTCAGTCCCATGTATACCGCGTCCGCGCCGAAACGGACGGCGGCGATCAGCTGGCTTTGCCCGCCGACGGGAGCCAGCAGCTCAGGAATGTTCATCACGGTGCGGGAACAGCCGTTGCGGACGGATCAGCCGTCGCAGCGGGATCGACCGTGGCGCTCGGGTCGGGAGAAGCCGCCGCTTCGAGCATTGCTGCCCGGGCCGCTTCCTCTGCAGCCTTTCTCTGCGCCTCATCAAAGGCTTCCCACAGCGGACGGTATTCGGCTACCGCCCTCTCGTGCTCTTCGAGGGTCTGGCTGAAGTGGAGCTCGCCGGAGTTGGGATCCTTTGAGCAGAAATACAGATAGCCTTCGTCAATGAAGGACTGGTTCGGGTGGAGCGCCGCCTTCAGCGCCGCCGGGGAGGGATTGCAGATCGGTCCTGCCGGGAGTCCGGAGATGACATAGGTGTTGTAGGGCGTTTCAAGGTTTACCTGAGCGCTGGTCAGCACCATATTGGTCGATCCGTCAGTATACTTGGCGGTGGGGTCGGACTGGAGCTTCATGCCCTGCTTGAGACGGTTGTGGAAGATGGCGGAAACC
>JAFQQU010000096.1 GCA_017410445.1 Clostridia bacterium
GCGGCTTAAGAAGCTGCTGGACGACATCGGCAGCCCCTATGTCGCCGCGCTGTGGGACGTGCATCATCCTTACCGCTTCTTCGGCGAGCAGCCCGAGACCACCGTTGCCAACCTCGGCAGCTACATCAAATACATCCACGTCAAGGACTCCGTCATGGAAGGCGACGTTGTTCGCTACCGCATGATGGGCGAGGGCGACCTGCCCGTCCGCGAGGCGCTCGACGCGCTGGACAAGATTAACTATGACGGCTATGTATCTCTGGAATGGGTCAAGCGCTGGGCTCCCGACCTGACCGACGCCGGCATTGTATTCCCGCATTTCGCGCATTACATGTCCGACTACATGGTGCAGAACAAGCTGCAGACCTCCAAGCGCGGCGACGGCAAGTATCCGTGGAAGAAGAACACCATGCTCGACCTGACCTTCGGCGAGGTGCTGGACCGCATGGTTCACGAATTCCCGGATCAGTACGCTTTCCGCTACACCACGCTGGACTATACCCGCACCTATGCCGGCTTCCGCGAGGATGTAGACACCTTCTCCCGTGCGCTGATTTCGATGGGCGTTCAGAAGGGCGATCATGTCGCGATCTGGGCGACCAATGTGCCGCAGTGGTACATCACCTTCTGGGCGACGGTCCGCATCGGCGCGGTTCTGGTCACGGTCAACACCGCGTACAAGGTGCATGAGGCCGAATACCTGCTGCGCCAGTCCGACACGCACACGCTGGTCATGATTGACGGCTACAAGGACAGCGACTATGTGAGCATCATCAAGAGCCTGTGCCCCGAGCTGGAAACCTGCGCGCCGGGCGAGCTGAACAGCAAGAAGCTGCCCTGCCTCAAGAACATCATCACCATTGATTCCAAGCAGCCCGGCTGCTATACCTGGGACGAGGCCATTGATCTGGCCGATCAGACCCCGCTCTCCGAGGTCCGCGCCCGCGCCCGCAGCATCAAGAAGGACGACGTCTGCAACATGCAGTACACCTCCGGCACCACCGGCTTCCCCAAGGGCGTTATGCTGACCCACAACAACGTCATCAACAACGGCAAGGCCATCGGCGACTGCATGGATCTGTCCACGGCCGACCGCATGATGATTCAGGTGCCCATGTTCCACTGCTTCGGCATGGTTCTGGCGATGACCGCGTCCATGACTCACGGCGCGACCATGTCTCCCATCCCGGCGTTCTCCCCGACCAAGGGCCTCGCCTGCATTACGCAGGAGAAGATCACGGCGTTCCATGGTGTTCCGACCATGTTCATCGCCATGCTGGGCCACAAGGATTTTGACAAGACTGATTTCAGCCATATGCGCACCGGCATCATGGCGGGCAGTCCGTGCCCGATCAAGACGATGCAGGAAGTCATTGAGAAGATGCACATGGACGAAATCTGCATCACCTACGGCCAGACCGAGGCGTCTCCGGCCTGTACGATGAGCAAGACCACCGACTCCATCGAGACCCGTGTCAATACGGTCGGCTCGGCCATCTACGGCGTGGAGTGCAAGATTGTTGATCCCGAGACCTACGAAGATCTGCCGGACAACGTGGACGGCGAGTTCGTTGCCCGCGGCTACAATATCATGCGCGGCTACTACAAGATGCCCGAAGCGACGGCCGCCGCCATCGACGAAAACGGCTGGCTGCACACGGGCGACCTTGCGCGCCGCCTGCCGGACGGCAATTACAAGATCACCGGCCGCATCAAGGATATGATCATCCGCGGCGGCGAGAACATCTACCCGAAGGAGATCGAGGACTTCATCTATACGCACCCGAAGGTCAGCGACGTTCAGGTCATCGGCGTTCCGGACAAGGACTACGGCGAGGAAATCATGGCCTGCGTTATCCTGAAGCCCGGCGAGGAATCCTCCGAGGAGGAGATCAAGACCTTCGTCCGCGATCATATGGCCAAGCACAAGGTGCCGCGCTATGTCGCGTTTGTCGACGAGTTCCCGATGAACGCCGCCGGTAAGATCCTCAAATACAAGATGCGCGAGCAGGCCGTCGAAATGCTCAATCTGCACAGCGCCAACAAGATCGTCACCGCATAGTGGGGATGCCCCCACGGGCATGAGCTGGCGCATCTGAAATTCAGCCCCCTGACCATAAATCAGAGTCAGGGGACGGACAGCGTCCGCAGGCATGAGCTGGCGCATCTGAAATTCAGCCCCCTGACCATAGATCAGAGTCAGGGGGCTGAACGTTTTTGCAGAGGGAATCCTTTCAGCGGTCACGGAATACGAGGCGTCCTGATTGATTCAGGATTGCCGATGCATGCGTCTTGTGATACAATAATTGAGAAAAGGTAAATTACAGACTGCGGAGGGATTGACGATGAGCTGCAAGGAAATCATGACCGACGAACTGTTTGAACAGCTGACGGAGTACTGCAATCGCTCTGACAACGCGGAGGACAACGCCCGCCGTGCGGAGATTCTCGGCTTTGGCGGAAGAAACATCATGATTGCGCCCGGCGCGATCATCCGTGTGCCCGACAAGAGCAAAATCGGCAGCAATATTTTTATTGGCCTGTACAGCTATATCAACGGTCCGGTTACGATTGAGGATCATGTACTGATCGGCCCTCATTGCGCGCTGACGGCGGGCCATCACAAATTTGATCCTGCGACGCAGTCCTTTTCTGCGCGTACGAATAACGATTACGACAACAGCATCGTGATCGGTCAGGGAAGCTGGCTGGCAGCCGGCGTGACCGTTACGGCGGGCGTAAAGATCGGCAAGGCCAATCTTGTCTGCGCGCAGGCGGTTGTGACGAAGGATACGGAGGATTATGCCATCATGGCGGGCGTACCGGCGCGGCAGGTTGGCCGCATTGACCCGGTGACCGGAAAATACCACTGGTTTTCGAAGGAGTGAGGGGTATGAAGAAGCTTCTGCAGATCCGAACGGCCAACGGACAGATTTTCCCGTCTCCGCGGGTAAACGAAGTGATGTATGAAACGCCTCCTTCCTTCTGCTGGCTGAAGGAAGAGGGCGTCGGCACATACACGGTTATCGTCCGCCAATCCGGAGAAATCGTCTGGCAGGGCGAGACGCAGCGCAATTTCATCGTTCCGGATATTATGCTTGCGCCCGGCGAATATGAATGGAATCTGCTGGGCGAGGACGCCGAGCGCGGCTGGCAGGCGTTTTCAGTCTCTGAAGAGGCCGTGGAGTTCGTCCGCCCTGATCCGAAGCAGATTCTTGACGCAGTTCCGTCCGTCCGCCCGCGCCATCTGTTCTATGCGGAGGACATCCCCGATATCGTGAAGACGCATCCGGAAGCCATCGAGACGCTGAAGCGCAATATCAGGCTGGCGATCAGTGAGGGCCTTCCGACGCCGCCGATGTATCATCAGGACGAGGACGCGCTGGCCTATCGTGAGTATTTCGGCCGCCACCGCGATTTTTGCGACCGGAATCTGGTTGCCTGCGCGCTGGGCCATCGTCTGCTGGGCGATGAAGGGGCCGCGAAGCAGGCCAAAGCGCTCCTTCTGACCATCTGCAACTGGAACAGCGAAGGCCCCTGTTCTCTGGAGGGCATCTGGGGCGACGAGGTCGGCCTGAGCCATGCGAGGTGCCTGCCCGCGCTGTTTGACCTGTGCTATGATCTGCTCGACGACAAGCAGAAGAAATTCGTGGCCCGCGTGGTTTCGCTGTACGCCTATCAGTGCGAACGCCTGCTCACGCGCATTGACTTCTGCCAGAATCCCGGCAATTCGCATGCCGGACGTCTGCCCGCGTACCTCGGCGAGGCGGCCATGACCCTCAAGGGCACGGGCGTCGTGCCGGACGAGGTGCTCATCCGCTGGCTGACCTTCTCCATCGATATTTACGGAGGCATTTTCCCGTATTTCGGCGGCCCGGACGGCGGCTGGGCGGAAGGTCCCTTCTATTCCACCAGCTATACCAAGTGGTTCCTGCCGTTCTTCTCGGCGGTGCGACGCTATTCGGGCGTGGACTTCATGAAGCGTCCGTTTTATCAGCGGTATGTCCGCTTCCTCCAGCATTTCTGCCCGCCCGGCTGGGAAAATCATCCCTTCGGCGACGGATACTGGTGCAAGCCGGACGATATCGAATGGCCCGGCTTCTTCGCGCAGAATCCGTATCATCTGTATGCCGAGCGGTTCGGCGGCGACCGGATGCGTGAGTGGTCCCGCGCGGCTCAGAAGCAGGAAATCTTCAAGCTGCATCTGCTCGACGTATTCCTTCCGGAAGGAGAGCCGGAGGAGAACTCCCTGTCCGGCGGCATGACCCGCGCCTGCGCATTCCCGGACGCCGGATACATCAGCCTGCACACTGACCCGGAGCATCCCGAGTCCGAGCTGGCGCTGCTCGCCCGGGCCAGCCGCTACGGAAGCCACAGCCACAGCCACGCCGATCAGGGCAGCTTTGCGCTGATGGCCGGCGGCACTGCGCTGATTTCGCCCTCGGGCTATTTCGGCCGTCAGTACGGCTCGACCCATCACTATGAATGGACCAACCAGACCATTGCGCACAACACGATTCTGGTGGACGGCAAGGGTCAGAAGCCGTTCAGCTTCGAGGCGACCGGCCGCGTGCTGTATGCGAAGGATGAAGACGGCAGGCTGACCGGCGCGGTCGACCCGTCGGGCGCGTATGAGCATGTTTCTGTGTGGATGCGCAGCTTTGAGCTGACGCAGGACGAGCTGATCGTCACCGACCACATCGAGCTGGACGGGGAAGCGGAAATTACGTATATGCTGCATTCGCTCTCTGAGCCCACGCTGACCGGCAGCGGCATGACGCTGACCCGAAACGGTTTTACGCTTGAGATCATCCCTGAAGAGGGCGGACTGACCAATCCCATCATAGAGGACAAGTTCGGCGTCGATCTGAACGCGGATGTTCCCGAGCGCTATCAGGTGACGATGCCGCAGCAGTACCACATGAAGTGGACTGCGCCCAGCAAGAAGACGCACGACCTGCGCGTCCGCTTTGCCGTTCGCAAGGCTGACGGGAAAGGAGAATAGAATGAAAAACAGCGAGATTCACATCAGGGACCCGTTTGTACTGGTGCATGAGGGAAAGTATTATATGTACGGCACCTTCGGCGCGAATACCTGGAACGACAATCTGAGCCATTTCGACGTGTATGTGAGCGACGACCTCATCAACTGGTCCGAGCCGCACTGCTGCTTTGCGCCGCCCGCGGGCTTCTGGGGCACCAAAAACTTCTGGGCTCCTGAGGTGCATGAGTGGAAGGGCAAATTCTATATGTTCGCCAGCTTCAAAAGCGATGTTCACTGCCGCGGAACGGCGATTCTCTGCGCGGACAGCCCGATGGGGCCGTTCCTGCCGCATTCGGACGGCGCGGTGACGCCGGCAGACTGGGAATGCCTGGACGGAACGCTGTATGTCAGCCGCGAAGGGAAGCCGTTTATCGTTTTCTGCCACGAATGGGTGCAGATCGGCGACGGCGAAATCCTCGCCATGCCGCTGACGGACGATCTGAAGAGCGCGGCGGGCAAGCCGGAGCTGATGTTCCGCGCGTCCGAGCCGGAATGGGTGCAGCCCATCGTGCGGGGCGGTGAGAACAATTACGTGACCGACGGCCCGTTCATGTGGCGCACGCCGGACGGTACGCTTCTGTGCCTGTGGGCCAGCTTCTCCGACGGCGGATACACCGAGGGCGTCGCTGTTTCCGACAACGGCGAAATCGACGGAAAGTTTACCCAGATTGAGCCGCTTTTCCGCAAGGACGGCGGACACGGCATGGTCTTCCGGGCGCTCGACGGGGAAATGTATCTGACGCTGCACAGCCCGAATCAGACGCCGTATGAGCGGCCGGTATTCAGAAAGCTCATTGAAAAGCCAGGCGCGCTGGAAGTGGTATAATCGGAAAGGTTATGACGGGATACCGCGGGCAACCGGAATACGAAAGGCGGTGGGGAGGATGAGTTATTCCCAGCAGAAGTTTCTTGAAGCGATCAGAATGAAGAACTCGGACCCCAAAACGAGCGCGGCAATGCTCAGGAGCTACTGTCGCGGCCTGAATGAGCTGAAGACAGGGGATATTGTCGAGTTCGGGCGGCATCGCCTGACGGAGGCGGTCAAGCCGATCAGCGATGAAGCTGTCGAACGGCCGATTACATGGCAGATCATTGACAGGCAGGAAGACAGACTGCTGCTGCTCAGCGAGTATATACTGGACTGGGAAATGTTTGATGCAGGCGGCGACGGGTGGGAAGATTCTTATCTACGTGAACTGCTGATCGGCGAATACTGCAGAGAGTGGTTTACAGAGGCCGAGCGGAGCTTGCTGTGCATCAGGCCCGACCGGGTATTTCTGCTGAGCATTGAACAGGCCAAAGCATACTTTGGGGATTCTGGAAGAGGCCGCGCCGACATGCTGCTTATCGAGTATGAAAGAAACGGACCGGGCGAGGATGACTGGGCTCCCCGCATGAAAACGACCGGATGCGAATGGTGGCTGCGCACGCCGGGAACGGAAGGAGGAACGGCGTTCGTAGCAAAGGACGGAGAAATTGTAGAGGAAGGCTTCCGCTCCGACGCGAATGAATTCGGCGTCCGTCCGGCGATCTGGCTGAACCTGAAGAAGCTGAGAGAAATGTCCGAGGGATAAACCCGTCGGATTCTATGAAGAACAGAAAATCCCTCCTGCCGGACTTAAGCATCCGGCGGGAGGGATTCTGTTTGTTTGGACTTACGGAGCAGGAGTCTGGTGAACCATCGGAACCCATGCCTCGGTTGGCGCGGGGGTCACGCCCAGCGCGGCCGTTACCTGCGGCTTGGAGGCAGCATAGGAAGGATCGTAATCTGGGTTGTTCTCCCTGGGATCGGTCGGGTCCCACTTGCCGCTCTTCAGAGGCGGCGGAGCCAGCTGCTTGAGCAGCTCCTCGTCGCGCTCATTGCCGCTCATGAAGCGGACCGGCGTACCGGCAGGCACGTTGTCGTAGATCCACTTGGCATCCTCTGCCAGCAGGCGGACGCATCCGGCGGATACGTTCTGTCCCAGCTGCTCATACGCTTCCTTGTTCAGCGTGTCGGGATAGAGCAGCGAATAAGTGACCGAATGGAAGAGGATTGTCCGGGAGATGCGGGTGGCATACTGGGCGTAATTATCCGGCACCAGCGTGATCAGCCAAGGCATCTTCTGGCCGTCCAGCTCGTAAACGCCGTCCTTGGGCTTATAGCCGAATCGGTCGGTCGAGCAGATCATCTGGCGGACCAGCAGCGAGTAATGTCCGTCCTCGCCGATGGTGTACACGCGGACAACCTGCATGCCGCGGTCTACCTCAATGTAGTAGGGCAGCTCCAGATCGACCGGAACCGGCTCAGCCGTGGGTTCGGGCGTCGCGGTAGGCTCGGCAGTGGGCGCCTCGGTGGGAATCTCGGTCGGGACCGCCGTGGGCGTGTCGGTGGGGGCCTCGGTGGGCTCGGCCGTGGGCGCGTCGGTGGGGACCGCAGTCGGCGCGTCAGTCGGCGCTTCGGTCGGAACAGAGGTCGCGCCGATGCGGGACTGCAGGAATGCGTTCAGCGGACCGGAGGGCTTGATGACGAAGGTCCAGACGGCGCAGACCAGCAGGGCGAGGAGCGTCAGCATGAGCAGGCAGTTTCTGGCCTTGCGCAGCCGGCGCTGTCTCGCGCGGGAACTCTTTCGGTTAGCCATGGAAACAACTCCTTACTTGTACAGGCGGGGCGCGATCAGGAGACCGAACGGCCTGAGTCTGTATTCATAGCTGAAGCTCTTGCCGGTGCTGTTCCATGCGGCGGGACCGTACCACGTGAGGGTGGTATCGCAGTTGTGCAGCGAGCCGAAGCAGTTGACGCGGTTTCCGTATACCCGGAGCTTCAGCGTATGCTTGCCGGGCGCGGCGTTCATGTGCAGCTTGTAGGGTGCGTAAGCGATGACGCCCTGATCCTCGCCGTCCAGCTCCACGCGGATCAGACCGCCGCGGAACTGGGGCGTTTCGACCGTCAGGCCGTTTTCGCCGG
The DNA here is from genome assembly GCA_017410445.1 of Clostridia bacterium. Lineage (GTDB taxonomy): Bacteria > Bacillota > Clostridia > Christensenellales > Aristaeellaceae > RGIG2066. Next base: position 7,992 of record JAFQQU010000096.1, read on the forward strand.
CTTCGCACGGGATGACGTAGGTCACATTGCCGCCGTAGAAGGGCAGGCCCTGCTGGCAGGCGTCTCCGTAATAGAGCGACTTGACCGGCTCGACCAGATGCGCGGTCGCGCCGTGCTGTACGACGCCGAAATCGCCCAGCAGATACATCCACTCGGGATTGACCACGCGCTTGAAGTCGAAGGTGACGACCAGCTGATGGACGCCCGGGCCGAAATCGGGCAGCGGGATGGTCTTGATGGCCTTATCGGTGAACCAGCCGTCGGTTTTGACTTCGACAGGCTGTCCGTCCAGCTCGATGGCAGCGTACTGGGAATCCTCCATGGCCAGCTTTGCGCCGGATACGGCTACGCGGCTGTCAATGGTGAATCGCAGAGCCAGAGTGTGCTTGGGATCGCCGAAATCGACGCCGGCGGTGACCCAGGGCTGCGCGAAGTGCGCGTTGCGGTCTTTCCACTTGAGGAGGGCGCGGACCTTGTTGTCCAGCGCGAGGATTTCTTCGGTGTCATGCCAGGGCTCGCCGTCCAGCGAATACTCGGCCTGATCGAGAATCAGCACGTTCGGCTCGGACAGCTCGACGGATACCGGCATGGCGGCGCGATACTCGGTCAGCTTGCCGGGCAGCTTGTATTCGGCGGAGGTTTCCTGTCCGGCGTAGGGGATCAGCTTGAGCAGCAGGCTGTCGTGCGCGTCGAACAGATAGCGGACATAGGTGGTGTTGCCCTTGATTTCCTGATTGATCTCCTCGGGCTTGCCGGTGAGGGCGTTCCAGTTTTCAACATACCAGCGGCCCTTCAGGCGCAGCTCGCAGGGAATGGGACGGGTGTTGTCGCAGCTGCGGGGATTGTAGGCCTGGCAGATGAACAGCCAGCGGTTGTCGCCGTCGATGCGCATCTGATGCAGCAGGCTGCTGGTGCGCGCGCCGCTAGCGCTGCGGATATCCAGCTCGCGGTACTCTTCCAGCGCGTTCAGCACCTCAACGCCGGTCAGCGGGATGCATACAGCCTTCTCAGCCAGCTTCTGAACGCGGTCGGAAGGAATGGCGTCTACCAGCGCGGGCACGCGGCCGGCAAAGATCAGCTTGCCGCCATCGGCCGCAAAGGCTTCAAGGCGTTCCACGGTGGTGGAGCGCAGGGTTTCGCAGGCGGGAACGATGACCGCGTCGTATTTCATCAGACCGACGGTCAGCGGCGCGGAGGCTTCCCTGCACTGATCGGGCAGCAGGGATTCGCTGATGTAGTTGTAGTCGATCAGGCCGGTGAGCAGCCACTTGGCCAGATTCTGGAAGTTGGCGTCCATTTCTTCGCGGATGGCGGCCGTCTGCTCCTTCGGGCCCCAGTGCAGCCAGTAGCTCTCGACCGGATGGACGACGCCGACGCGGATGGCGGGCTTGCCGCGGGTCAGCGCAGCGTTGATGCGGGAGAAGTAGTTTTCGATATAGGAATACTCCTTGTGCCACGGGATCTGGTAGCTGATGGAGGCGGGGTAGTCGCGCTTGGCGGCGCCGCCCATGGAGTACCAGCTCAGATGCGGCACGCGGACGGTAACGCCCAGCGCGGCCTGCCAGTCGCCGGCCAGCTTGTGGCCGCGGAAGTCAAAGTCCCAGTTGGTTACGCCGTACAGCTCGGACAGAACGCCCGGATAGCCGTACTGATGCGCGGCGGACTGAGCCTGCTTGGCGGTGGTGAACTCGCGCCAGTCGCACAGCATGTCGATGCCGGGCAGCTGGAAGCTGCGATAGGAGCGCATGGCCTCGCCGAGAGCCGCGGTCTGAGATTCGAGCGTGGGCTCTTCCATCATATGGCCGGTCAGCATGATGTTGTTGGCCTTGCACCAGGTTCCGATGGTGTCGGCGAATGCGGCGGCGAAGCGCTCTGCGATGTGATCGTGATAATGGTAGCGGATCAGGGAAACCTTGCCGTCCGGCAGGTCCCAGAACAGTTCGGGCAGGCAGTCCAGCAGCTCTTCGCCGTATGCGGCGCGGAAGGTCTCGGGCAGGTCGTCGGTGAAGGGCAGGGTGACGTCCTTCTTCTCGGTGGAGAAGCCCAGCGACTGCTTGCGGGAGAACTGAGGCTCGTCGGTGAAGATGGCGGGAATTACGCCGCCGAAGCTCTCGCCGACCGCCTTCTTGTATCCTTCATGGGTGACCTCGACGAACTTCTGAACAGCCTTGGGGTCCAGCGTGTTGAGGTAAGTTTCGTTGTTGTACCACGGAGAGCTGGTGCTGATCTCCAGATACGCGTACCACATATTTTCGCCATCAGGCTGATCGTTGGGAATGCGTTCATAGTGGGACAAGAAACCGTTTTCGAGCGTTACAGAATACTTGGCCAGCAAAGTGCCGTTGCCCTGACGGCTGCCGCGGGAAGAAGAGATGAAATCAGGATGTTCGCCGATCCCCTGTTCCTCATAGGAAACGGGGGTGAAGAGCAGATGGCGGGTGCTGTACTGACGGTCTTTGGTGACCAGACCGCCCGCAGCGCCGGAGGGCCAGCGGTCCTCATCGTACAGCCAGCACAGCATGTTTTCATCGATGGCCTTGTCGCGGCAGGCCTTGACCAGATCCATGAAATCTTCGCTCAGATAATGGGTGGCCATACCGGAGCGGGAATGCATATGGAAGCCGCCCATGCCCATTTCTTTGAACACTTCAATCTGACGGAGCAGCTCTTCCTTCTCGAGCTTGGCGTTCCATGCCCAGAAGGGAGTGCAGCGGTATTCGCTGCCGGGATTCTCAAAAAGCTCTCTGGAGAGATCGGGATCCTTGGAATGAGGATACAGCATAAATCTTCTCCTCCTATTTAATATGAAGTAAAGAACGTACTGAGAAAATCATAAATCCTTAACCGGATAATGTCAAGAAGATTCGTGTGAATCATGAATGTTTCAGCCGAATATCCATGAAAAAACCGGAAATTGCGGGGTTGAACTTTGGAATCCGGGCGGGTATAATGAGAGCAATTCAACAACGGAAAGGCGGAGAGTCATGGAGAAAATCGTTCTGTTCAACGGAGTCAATCTGGACGGCTGGAAGGGAAGAACCGAGGACGGCAAGCCCGGGTGGAGAGTGGAAAACGGAATCCTGACGGTAGAGCCGCACACGCGCAGCATTTACACCGAATACGAATTCGGAGACGCGCATCTGCATGTAGAGTTTCTCACGCCGCGCATCCCGGGCCGCACGGGTCAGAACCGGTCCAACAGCGGCGTCTATGTTCACGGCTGCTACGAGATTCAGGTGCTGGAGTCCTACGGCGTTGAGGAGCCGCTCGACAATGAATGCGGCGGCATTTACAGCCAGTATGCGCCGCTGACCATCGCCAGCAATCCGCCCGAGGAGTGGCAGGTATACGACATCATCGTTCGCGCGCCGCGTTTCAATCAGTACGACGAGGTTTCGGAGAACGGCAGAATGACGGTCATCATGAACGGTCAGGTTATCCACAACAACATCGAGCTGCCGCGCGCCTGCCCCGGCGGCATCAGCAATAAGCGCGTGAGAAAAGGCCCGCTGCTTCTGCAGGACCATGGCGACGAGGTATCCTTCCGGAATATCTGGGTCATGCCGCTGGAATAACGCGCGGAAAAGTATCCGGGAAGAGAAGGGAGCGACGGGGCAATGATTGAATTTCAGCATAAGCTGCCGGCCAGACACATTGAAGGGCGGAACAACGGCACCTATAATAACCGGGAACTCGGTTTTCCGTCCATTCTGACCACGGTTGATCCCGACCTTGGCATGTTCCTCTATCGGATGAGGACCAATATTTATGCGGACCGATCGCTCGTGTTCATCGACGGGAAAATTCTGATGACCGACAAGAACTGGATCCGCGACCATGTGCACGTCATGAAGGCCATGCGCCACTGGGAATATGATCTGGCGTCTTTCCTCGATTTCATCATCGACACGCAGCGGGAGGACGGGCAGTTCTACGAGCTGATCAAGCAGGTGGACGACGTCCACTGGAGCTATGTCAACGAGGATTGCTATGTGATGTATCCCGAGGACAATCTTTCGCTGGTGCGGCTGGAGCTGGAGGCGGACGTTGAATATCTGGTGGTCGAGGGAGCGGTTTATCTGTACCGGACCACGGGGGATGACGAATGGCTCAAGCGCGTGCTTCCGGTGCTGGAGAAGGGCATTGACTACATCACCTCGGATGAAAAGCGCTGGGACAAGGAGCATGGGCTGGTCAAGCGGCCGTTCACCATCGATACATGGGACTTCACGAATCAGCCGGACACGCAGACCAACCGCCGGATTAACCCGGATGAGCCGATGTCGATCATGCACGGCGACAATTCGGGCGTGTATCAGGCGATGAATCAGCTGGCGTGGCTGAACAGGAGGCTCGGAAACGAAACCCGCGCACGAGAATGGGAAGCGCGCGCGGAAGAGCTGCGTGAGAATATCATGAAGCACCTCTGGAACGGAAAATTCTTCATTCATCAGCTGCATCTGAACCATAAAGGTGTCGATGATCTGGAAGATAAGCGCCTTTCCCTCTCCAATCCTTACGATATCAACCGCGGGCTGACGACGGTCGAAGAATCGCGGAGCATCATCGAGGAATACATGAGCCGGAGAGAGCAGACCGATATGTTTGCCGAATGGTTCACGATTGACCCGCCGTATGAGAAGTTCCATTTCTATAAGAGCGGTTCGTATGTCAACGGCGCGGTCTCACCGTTCACCGCGGGCGAGCTGGCCAAGGCGGCGTTCAACAACGGCTACGAGGAATACGGCTGGGACATCATCTCCCGGTTTATGAAGCTGGTTGAGCGGGACGGAAGCTCCTATTTCCTGTATTACCCCGATTCCACGCCGCAGCCGCACGGAGGGCCCAGCGCATGGGGCGCGGCGGCGCTCATCAGCGCGGTGGACGAGGGACTGGCGGGCATAAACGACGCGGGCGTCAACTACGACGAGATATATTTCGCGCCGAAATTCCCCGTGACGCACTATACCGAGCTTAGATACCTGACCGGATACGAGGTGTCGAAGGCGAAGGTCGATGTGAAATACATCCTGACAGACGCCGGAATGCGCTACGACGTCGATTCCCCGGCGAAGAAAATCCGCGCGCATATCCTGCTGCCCAAGGGCAGGCAGTGCGCTGAGGCGTATCTGAACCGGAAGCCGGTCGAATTCGAACGGACAAAGGCCGGCGATTCGGATTATGTGGATTTTGAGTTTGAGGCCTGCGGAAAGGACAGCATCGAGCTGATTTTTGGATAATGAAAACGCCCCCCGAAGCGGTCAGGAAAGACCTGATGCGGCTTCGGGGGTGCTTTTGTATGATGTATTAGGGGAGCAATGTGTCGATTGCCTCGGCGAATTCTTTCAGGGTGATGGATTCTTCCGTGACGATCGAGGTGTTGAAGAAGCTGAAGGCAGAGACTGCGAAAATGATATTGAGCAGCCAGATCACAATCCAGCCGAGGACGACCGCGCCCACGATTTTCCAGATGCGCGCCGAGCGGCGGTTCCGGATGACCAGCTGTTCATTGATCCGGGAAAGCTGCTCGGTGATTCCGGAAAAGTCCGGAGCAGCCTTTTCGGATTCGGACTCCGTGAGGGGCGCGCCCAAGAGATCGCTTACCGATACTTCATACAGCTCGGCAATGCGGATAAGCGCGTCCGCATCCGGCACGGAAAGGCCTTTCTCCCATTTTGACACAGTCTGTCGGACGACATTGATCCGGGCGGCGACTTCCTCCTGAGAATAGCCCTTTTGTTTTCTCAGGGCTTTCAGCGTGTCGTGAAGCATATGCTCATCTCCTTGCATTGGATGAGTTCATCATAGCAAAACCGGGCCGAGTGGGCAAGCAACGGACATGAACAAAAGCGCAATGGTTAAAAACATGGGCTATTCAGCGTGGTTCAGCTGATCGTACGCCCACTCCGCATGCTCTTTAACCATCTCCGATTCCCGGCACTCGCGCAGCGGGGCGATGAGCGGCAGAAGATCATGCCGTTTCAGATTGGCGGCGGCGATGAGAGCGCGGGCGGTCAGACGCTGACGGCGGGCGTTGTTCTTTCCGAGGAAGGGGATGAGCGGCTTGAAATTGCCCGAAAGCAGCTGAGAAAGATCGAGCGCGCGCCGTAGCTCATCCGGCATGGCGGCGGGGATGACCTGCGCATTTCTCGGACAGACCCGCTGGCAGATATCGCAGCCAAGCAGGCTGCCGCCCAGCGACTTGCGAAGCGGTTCGGGGAAGGCCTCGCCCTCCGGCTGTGCGCGCAGACACCGGGATATATCCACCCGGCCCGTGCCGTCCAGCGCGCCGACCGGGCAGGCCTTCACGCACGCGCCGCAGGAGGTGCAGTGCGGGGAGAGGGCGCGGTCCTCGTGCTCGGGAGCGGCCAGGTCGGCGTTCAGAAGAACGGTCTGAAGGGCCGCGCGCGTTCCGTACTGCCCGACGGAGACCAGGCCGTTCCGCCCGAACTCGCCCAGACCGGAGCGCACGGCAAGCGGCTTGATGAAAATGGGCGGCGAGGGGACGGCGGACAGCGAAAGCTGCTCGGCGATGGCCCGGGCCAGCTGCTGAACGGCTTCGTGCGCGCGGTTTGAGGTCAGGTAATATGCATCAACATGCGCCTGACCGGCTTCTGGGATGAAGGGGCGGTAGGGCATGGCGCAGAGCATGACGCATTTCGCGTCCGGCATAATGTCCGTAATTTCTTCCGACAGGACGGCGGCCTGCGGATGAAGCGGCCCTGTCTGCCGGACCGGACGCACCGACGCGAAGGCGCATTCCTCAAAGCCGAACGAGCGGGCAAGGGCAATCAGACGATCCTTCAAGGGAAAACACTCCTGTAAATGGGAAGATAGGTCAGTACGCCGTCAACACGGGTGCTGTGGAACAGAGTTGCGTGAACGGCGCGGAACGGGATTTCCGGAACGGGAAGATCGGGAAACGGCGTTTTCACCTGCCGCGCAAGCGTGATATGCGGGTGATATTCGCCCTCTTCCAGCGGAAAGCCCGCGCCGGTGAGCGCTGCGGCCAGCCGGGACTGATAGCTCCTGAGCTCGGCGCTCTCCCGAACGCCGGCCCAGAGAATCGATCCGTTTTTGAAGGAGCCTAGGGAGGAGAGCGTCAGAGTAAAGGGCGCGGCGGAAACGGAATCCAAGATCCTTTGAAGATGCGTGATAGAATCAACCAACGTGTTTCCGAGGAAGCACAGCGTCAGGTGATACAGCTCGGGCCGGTGAAACTTTCCGGCGACGCCACTTTCCTCGAGCGCGCAGCGGACGCCGGAAAGGGCTCTGCGCGCTTCATCGCTCAGCTCAAGGCCGATGAACAGCCGGACGGTATCGGTCGTCATGCCCCGGCCTCACAGACGGCGTTCAGCCTGCCGGTCAGCGTGGAGAGGATATTGACCTGCATGCGGCCGTCCTCTTCGGGGGTGAGGGTGATGTGGAAGGTCAGCGGCTCGCCGAGATAGGCAAGGCGGAGGTAGAGGGAGCCTTCCTCCCAGCGGGCGAGCGCGGAAACCGGCGCGCGGTCCATCCACGAATGCAGCACCTTGACCGGCTGCGGATTGACATAGGGCGCGTTCCAGATATATTTTGCCCGCATGACTGCGCCGCCTGCGACGGTTACGTGAAGCTCGTCCTTAAGAACGGTCAGATTCAGCAGGCCCTGACCGTTTTCGGGCAGAACCCAGGTCTTTCCGAAGGGGAAGGCTTCGGCGGCGTCCGGCATGGCGGTTTTCGCGGGGGCGGCGGACTGGGCGGCCAGCAGGCGGAGCGCTGCGGCCTGCTCCGGCTGTTCAATCTGTCCGCAGGGCAGGATGTTCGGCAGCAGGTATTTTTCGATCAGCTTCAGAGGATAGCCGATGTCGCTGCCCAGCGCGCTGGTGAACACGGCGACCATGTCGTATTTGGGCATCATGACGATATACTGTCCGCCCATACCGTCGGCGCGGTAGGCGTCGAAGCAGCAGCGCCACATCTGATAGCAGTAGCCCGCGCCCCAGTTGGGGTCCTGATTGGGGTCAGCGAGGTTGTAGTTATTGATTTTCTTGGTCTGCGCGGCCTGAATATAGGCGGCGGGGATGATCTGTTTTCCGTTCCAGCGGCCGCGGGAGAGCAGCAGAACGCCCAGCCGCATCATGTCGCGGGGCTTGATGTGAAGGCCGCTGCCGCCGATGGATACGCCCTTGGGGCAGGTATCCCACGCCGCGCCGGTGATGCCGATATCGCGGAAGATCCATTCCTCGGCCAGTTCGAGCGCGGTTTTGCCGGTGATGCGGGTGAGCACGGCGGAGAGCATGTAGGTCGCGCCGGTGTTGTAGACGAAGTGCGTGCCGGGTTTGTATTCGACCGGGCGGTTGAGGAAGACGCGGGCCCAGTCGCCGTCCTCGCAGGACATCATGTAGCCGAAGGTATCCTGAGCGTGGCCGCTGCCCATCATGAGCAGATGCTCGAGGGTCATGGCGCGCAGGTTGTCGCTGGGATTTTCGACGGGAACGTCCGGGAAGTATTTGAGGACGGAGTCGTGAATGGAGAGCAGGCCCTTCTCCTGCGCGATGCCGATGAGCATGGAGGTGAAGGTTTTGGAGCAGGAATACATGGAGTGCGGCGTTTTTACGGTATAGGGCGCAAAATAATGCTCAAAGATCAGCTTGCCGTGCCGCCAGAGCAGCATGGAATGGATGTCCTTGTTTTCTTCGCGGATGGCGGTCAGCATATCGGAGATGGCGGAGGAGCGGACGCCCTCGGATTCGGGCGAGGCGGAAACGAAGTCCGGGTACGGATAACGGTTCATGAAAACGCCTCCTTGAATGTATTGGGGATGACTTCATTATAACACAGGTATGCCCGCGTGGGAAAGGTCGGGATGCGGATTTGTTAAAAACGATCTTCGCCACACCAAGATAGCCCGCGTGAGCGTGCGGGATTCCAATATCGCCCGTCAAATCCTTCAGATTTGCCGGGTACGCTCGTCCATTGCAAGCAATGGACTTCGCTAGTCGGGCAGATGCCCTCCCTCAGCCTGGTCCCTTTGGCCGCCGGAGGCACGTAACCCGGCTCGTTCCCCGCCGCACAAAGACCTCAACGTCCATTCCCTTTCTGCCGCCGTGTACCCTAAATGTACGGGACGAAAGTTCGGACGCTGGCTCTGTTCAGTGGGAGCGATGATACGGCGGCGCAGTAACTGTGCGTTTCGCGAAGCGCGCCCGGCAGAGGCGGCGGAGACGCCGAATGACGGGGAGCACACAAAGACATGTGCGCTTTACAGGAGCGCCTTCTCTCAGGCCCGTCCGCTGCCTGCATTCTTGTTTATGCCGAAACGCTTGAGTACGCTCACGGGATTGACTCTGCCGGACTTGCCGAACCGGAAAAATCAGACTATAATGAAAGAAAGAGTACGCAGGAGGAATGCGGATGAACATCATCGAACGGATTTCCAATGAGATATTTGAAAAGACCGGACATGCGCCCGAGGAGTTTCAGCTGATCCGGGAAAAGGGCGGAATCTCCGTGTTCCGGTGCCGCTACCGGGGAAAGTCCGCTGTCGCGAAATACTTTGAGCGCGAAGAGGACCGGCGGGAGATTGATATTTACCGCTTCCTTGCAAAGGAGATTCCCGATACGCCCGAGCTGTATGCGCTGGGCAGAAGCTGCATCCTGATGGAGGATCTGGAAAACTCGGATACCTGGCGGCTGGGTACGGAAGAGGATCTGTCAGACGAGAAAACCGCTGTGCTCATCGCCCGGTGGTATTTCCTGCTGCATCATAAGTGCGGAGGTGCGTATCACATCGATTATTCCGAGGCAGAGCTGCTCAGTCCGGAGGGCGTCGCGCTGCTGAGAGAAAAGCTGCCCGAGGCGGAAGAATTGTGGGTGTATCTCGATCAGTACTGCGGGGCGATTCAGGCGGCCCTGTGGGAACGCTTTCCGGTGATCAATTACAACGACTTCTACTGGACCAATCTGGCAGTCAGGAAGGACGGCACCGCAGCGATGATGTTTGACTATAACCTCATGGGCCGCGGCTATGCGTATGCGGATATGCGGAATGTGACGTCGTCCCTTTCGGAGGCGGCGGGCCGGGCGTTTACCAAAGAATACCGGAATCTGTACCGCGTGCAGTATGAGAAGGAGCCGGATTTTTCTGAAGAGAAGCAGGTGGACGACGTGATTTCGCCCCTGTGCGGGCTGATCAGCGCCTACAGCCGGGAGACCTTCCCGCGCTGGGCGGAAGAGCTGAAGGAATCAGCACTTGACGGAACGCTGCTTGAAAAGGCGCGCGTGCTGGCGCAGAAAATGAAGCGGAAGGAGCTGAAGCAGCACCTGTACGAGTATCTCCCCTTCAACGAGCAGGAAGAACGGGACCTGAAGGTAATTATCGATGCGCTGGCAAGCGAATGGGAGAAAAAGTCGGGCCGGAATGCGCTGTTTGCGCTGGAAGGCTGTGGGGAAGAGCTGTTTGTCCGCGAGAATCTGGCGATGCACATGACGGCGTCGGCATGGGTGGTCAGCCCGGACCGGAAGCATGTGCTGATGGCGTATCATAATCTGTATCATTCGTGGGCATGGCTGGGCGGACATGCGGACGGGGAAGCGGACCTGATGGAGGTTGCGCGCCGCGAGGTCATGGAGGAGAGCGGCGTGAAGAATGTGCGTCCGCTGATGAACACGATTTTTTCCGTAGAGATTCTGACGGTGGACGGGCATGAGAAGCGGGGAAAATACGTGCCCTCGCATCTTCACCTGAACGTGACGTATCTGTTTGAGGCGGATATGGACGAAGAATTGCGCGTCAAGGAGGACGAGAACAGCGCGGTCGGCTGGATTCCGGTGGAGGAAGTGGCCGAAAGGGTCAGCGAGCCGTGGATGATGAAGCGGATTTACGCCAAGCTCATGAAGAAGGCTGAGCAGCTGGAGTCCATGAAGCGGATTCTTCTGTGCGCGGACGACGAGCCGACAGTCTTTGCAGTACCGGATGCCGTCGCAGAACATCTGGATGATTACTGCGAGGAGTTTATTCAGTGGATGCAGACCAGTCCGGACGCGGAGCGATACAGAGAGCCGCTTGGAGGAATATTTGCTCTGTGTTACGGCGAGACCGATTTTATCAGATATCTGAACGAGCATGTGTTCCCGGAGCAGAGGTCGTTTGCGGTTCAGCGGTGGATAGAAGAAGGGCTGGCGGAGGAATATAAGGATCTTCCGTATTACTGTTTCTGACAGGAAATATGCTGAAGGCGAACGGATGACATGATGGGGCGGAAAATGGAGAAGAAAACAGGAATGTGAGGCGGAGGTTGGGTGAGGGCTGGAAACGGGGTACGGGGTGCGCGTTCCTCCTTGCGGGACTTCGTTCCGCTTCGTCGGAGCCTCAGAATTCCTGATTCTGATCATGAATTCTGAGGACGCGCAGTTTGTGCGCCGCCCCTCGGACGGTCCCGCAGAAGCTTGAATGAGAACATATCTTTGCTTCCCCCACGGCTTCTTTGCGAGGGGCGGCGGGAAGGGAGCAGACGGAGTATACTTTGTGCGGCGGCGCGATGAGAAAGGTTACGTGCCTCCGGCGGCTTAAGGGCATGATGCCCTTAAGAATCCCCGCACGCTCACGCGGGTTATGTTGGCGGCAAAAGAAAGGCGCTCCCTGTCTGGCGGAAGGCCGGACGGGGAGCGCAGTGTATATGGGGAAATCAGGCGTCGATCGGCTTGGCGTTGGCCAGCAGATACTCTTCAGCCTCGGGGCTCCACAGGCCGTTATTGGCGGCGCAGAGCTCGGCGAGCTTGGCGAACAGCGGGTCGGTCTCGCCCAGCTTGGCGAAATCGTCGATCGCGGTCAGCGGCATGGAGATGTGAGTATAGATCAGCTTCTTGCCGCCGGGGATCTTCGGCAGGTTCAGCGTGGACTCGGCCGCCGCGTCCAGACCGCCGATGTGGGTGATCATGCCGGAGGGCGTCAGCTTGCCGGCAGCGATCATGTCGAGCGCCTCGTTCATGTCCGCGGTGTTGCCGCCGCTGGTGCCGACCAGGTGATGGGCAGCATAGTGGACATTGTAGAAGTTGAACATGGCGGACAGATTCGGGTTGGTCGGACCGGCGAAGAAGTTCAGGCAGCCGTCGAAGGCCAGAATCTTGTCGCCCTGCTCGATGACGGGCGCGACAGGGGCGAAGACCATGACGTCGTTGTAGCCCTTGCCGTCGGTCAGCTCCATCAGCTTCTCAACGGGGTTCTCGCAGTTGGTGTTCAGATAAACCAGCTTCACGCCGTTCTTCGCAGCTTCTTCCGCAGTGTAGATGGAAGCGGCGCGGTCCAGACGGGCCTGATCGATGTCGGTGACGACCAGGAGGCCCGGCTTTCTGTCGCAGTGGATGGCGTAGTCGATTGCGCCTAGACCCATGGGGCCCGCGCCGGCCAGAATGGCCAGATTGCCGCCCTCGACGATGCCCATGTCATGCGTGTAGCAGCCCAGCTTGGTGTGATACTGCGCATGGAAGGTGCCGATGATGCAGCTCAGCGGCTCGGCCAGAGAGCCGTAGAAATAGGCGCTGCCGTTGTAGTGCAGCAGGCAGTCCTGCTCCATGACCTCGGGGATGATGACGGCGTACTGAGTCGCGCCGCCGCAGGTGGGGAAGGCGTAGCCGGGGGTCATCAGGGTGTCCTTGTACTGGATGGCCGGCTGAATGCCGAACTTCTCGCCCGCCTTGAACTGGCCGGCCCACTTGGCGCCGACTTCAAGGATCTCGCCGCAGAACTCATGGCCGATGATGATGGGGTTCTCGGCGATGTCGTTCGGAACGCGCTTGTGGTTGCTGCCCTGAATGGCCGCCTTATAGGAGGACATGCAGATGCTGTCGGAGATGACCTTGACCAGAATCTCGTCTTCCTTGATGGCGGGCAGCTCGAAGGAGCCCAGGCGCAGATCGTTCTGGCCGTACAGGCGGACCGCAGTCGTTTTCATGGGAATCAAACCTCCTTAGTTTTCATTCAATATCATGTTAAAGAGCGGATGCTCCGGCGTCAGGCCGCAGATTTCCGTGATTGCCGCAGCCAGACCGCGTTCGTTCATCGCGGAGCGCACCGCCCGGGTGCCCGGATCGTCGTTTTCGTAGGTAAAGCCTGCGCGGATGGCCTTTGCAATGGCGCGGGGAGCTCCTCCCGCCTCCAGGCAGAGCGCCGCAGGACCGGTCAGCCGGTCGTGTCTGCCCAGCTTTCGCCGGGTGTCCGCGCCCAGCCGCTGAAGCGCGTCGTTGATATAAGGGTTCATGAGCAGCGAAATAACCGTGTCGCGCCACCAGGAAAGCTCTTCCCCGGTAAGCGGCAGCGCCTTGAGAAGGCCCTGATTGGCCTCGTCGAGCGCCTGATCGACCAGCGCGCGCAGCCCAGGATCGTTCATCGCCTCGAGAACCGTCTTATATCCCTTCGGAAGCCCCAGATAGCACAGGAGCGCATGGGCCATGTTCAGGGTATAGAGCTTGCGGGTTTCCTCGGCGGACAGGTTTTTGCTCAGCCGCAGGCGCGGAAGGCAGGGTTTTTCGCCCCGGAGCGCATCTTCCGAGATGGCCTGCTCGGGATAGTTGTTGTTGAGCAGCGCCAGAGGGTCTTCCTGCTTCATTTCCCCGGTTGCGAGGGGCGAGATGCAGGCCGCGGCGATGCCGGAAATGCCGACCGAACGCCTCAGGTAGTCGGCCGCCGCCGGATGATCGCTGAGCGCGGTAGTCAGCTTTTCGCGGAAGGCCTCGTCCGGCAGGGACATATTGACATTCATCAGGATATCGAGTGTGGAGCCGGGAAGAGCCGAGGCGCGCTCAATCAGAAGCGGCCTGATCATCTCCGCAACGCGGTCCAGCTCGGTGGCGTGGACGGCGATATCGAGCAGCAGGCCTTCCTCGCGGAAGAGGGCGGCCAGCGCTTCACTGTCCGAAGTATGGACGGCGGTGAAGCAGTCCTTCATGATTTCGCGGGAGACGCCCTCCGGCGTTGCGCGGAAGATGGTGTATTGTCTGCGCTCGTTCAGCTGATCGACCAGATCCCGATCGATATCGACAAACACGATGCGCCATGCGGGATCGCGGAACAGCGCGGCGATAAACCCGCGGCCGATGCGCCCGGCGCCCCAGATAACAAGCGTTCTCATCGTTCCATCTCCTTCAAAGGCTCAGATACCGCTGATCATATTATAACACATTTAGGCTTATGTTACAGCATTATTTTCCCGAATCCGCGATTTTATTTTCACATAACCGGGGACTGATTTCTACAGATTCAGAAGCGCCAGCGAAACCAGAATCACGCCCAGCGCGATCATCTTTCTGCGGCTGAGCTTTTCCTTGAAGCACAGTACGCCCACGACCGTCACCAGCACGATGGTGCCCACGCTGAAGCTGGGATAGGCGACGACGGCGGGAACATCCTTAAGCGAAAGCAGGAGGAACCGGGCGGAAAAGTAATTCGGAATGCCGACAAGCAGGCCGAACAGCGCTTCCTTCCAGCCGAAGGACTGCTTTTTTGCGATGCAGAGCGCGGCGCAGAGGATGAGCGCGGTCATGAACGTATAAAGAAGGAACTGATCCTTCAGCGCGGCGGGGCCGATTTCTTCATATACCTTGGACATGACGTCTCCGCTGCCGCCGGCAAGCAGCAGAAGCACAAGTCCCGGCGCGCTGCCGGTCTTCTGCTTTTCGCCGCCGTTGATGAGGATGATGGCCGCGACCGCCATCAGAATGCCGATGATCTGCGCGGCGCCCGGCTGCTCGCCGAAGACGATCATCGATATGACTGTCGGCACCAGCACGCCCAGCTTCATGAACGTCGAGGGAAGCACGACGCCGTTTTTCGAGATGTTCCACTGCAGCAGAACGAATCCGGCCAGATACAGAACGCCGTTGATTCCGCCCAGCATGAGCGCGGAGGGCAGCTCTTCGGAGGCGGGGAAGAGATTGATGGAGCCGGAGAAGGCGAGGCTCAGCGCGCAGCACATGACATAGTTGACGGCCAGCATGCCCGTGCCGCCGCGGCTGTACTTTTCGCTCAGGCGCATGAATACGGCGACCAGCATGCTGCTGACCATGGCGAGAATCAGATAGATCATGATGGAATACGCTCCTCTGAATCGGATTTGTACTGATTATATCATGAATGCGCACAGGATGGAAGACGAAAGAGGCGATTCAGAGATGTGAGCTGTCAGTTATTGACAACTTACCCATTGGTATGATATTGTATATATCAGGCCTGCAGGAGAAATATCCGGAAAAAATGAAAAAAAGTTTGATTCAGGTGTTTCAGGCACAAGCGGGCGGTTTATATATAAATCATCAGGGGCGAGGCCCCTTAGAGATGATAAAAAACAGAGAGAAATCTGAGGAGGAAATAAATCATGAAGAAGTTCGTATGCAGCATCTGCGGTTACACCCACGAAGGCGACTCTGCCCCCGAGAAGTGCCCCCTGTGCAAGGCTCCCGCTTCCAAGTTCAACGAGCAGGCCGGCGAGAAGACCTGGGCGGCCGAGCATGTAGTCGGCGTAGCGAAGGGCGTAGATGAGAGAATCATTCAGGGCCTGCGCGAGAACTTCAACGGCGAGTGCAGCGAGGTCGGCATGTATCTGGCGATGGCCCGCGTAGCCCATCGTGAAGGCTATCCGGAAATCGGCCTGTACTGGGAGAAGGCCGCCTACGAA
>JAFQQU010000097.1 GCA_017410445.1 Clostridia bacterium
CCTGATCTACGGCCTGCTGACCTACGAGAAGCAGTCTGACGCTCTGGAGTTTGCTGTTGCGGCTTCCTGCCTCAAGCACACCATCTCCGGCGACTACAACCGCGTCACCGTTTCCGAAGTCACCGCTCTGATGAAGGGCTCCGGCTCCGGCCGCGTCGAGCGCTAAGCCGGCAGGGCCGGCGGCCAATTCCGAACAGGTTGGATTTGATTCCATGTTTGGCGGACGTGGCCGAAGGTTTGCTGATTTCAGCTGAATATGCAAAAGAAGAACGTGAGCAATTGCTCACGTTCTTTTTCTATACCCATTTTCGGATTCTTGTATGAAGAATCCTTTCATGATAAGATAGAATCATCAAAAGACAAGGCTGGAGGCGTGAATCAATATGAAAATCGCCAACAACATCATCAGATACTATCTCAAAAATGTCTACTTCATCACGGGCACAGCCTATGCGGGCAAATCCACCATGGTCAGGATGCTTGCCGACAGGTACGGCATGATCCACTGCGGAGAGAACTATCACAGCGCCGTGTCGGATATCGTGGCGACGCCTGAAGATCAGCCGGATATCTGCTATCTGAGGCTGCTTGAGGACTGGAAGGATTTTGTTACCCGCTCGCCTGAGGAATACGAGCGCTGGATCTATGCGACGGCCAAAGAGGCGGCAGAGTTTGAGGTGACGCAGCTTTTGTCCATGCCGCGCGATCGCAGGATTATCGTCGATACCAATATTCCTGTCGATCTGCTCCGGAAGATTTCGGACTATGGCCATGTGGCGGTGATGCTCGCGCCGCAGGCGATGAGCGTGGATCGCTTTTTTGACCGGGAGGATCCGGAGAAGCGCTTTCTGCTGCGCGTGATTGAAAGCTGCGAAAACAGCGAAGCCGTGATGGAAAACTACCGGCAGGGTCTGGCGCTGATTAACAGTCAGAAGCACTACGACGAATACGCGCAAAGCGGCTTTTTTACCATCGTGCGCGAGGATGACGGCAGGGATACGCGTGAGCAGGTCTGCGATGCGCTTGCCAGTCATTTCGGCCTGATGGATGAAGCATGATCAAATAAAAAAGCGCCGGGGCAACCACCGCTCCGGCGCTTAAATGTATACAAAAAATACCCAGAATCCATCTGGGCACGAGGCAGTATCCAGTATACCAAATTTAAAAGTACAAGTCTATACTTTCACCCGAAAACACGCTAGAATTGTGGCATACGAAGGCGCGCTCGTATAGGATCATGAAAAGGAGGGCTATGCCCCATGTTTATCACCGATACATATTTAAAGGATTTGACCGAAGCGATGAAGCGCACCTTCGGCGAGCGGCTTTTGTATGTCGGCCTGCAGGGCAGCTATCTGCGCGGCGAAGCGACGGAACACAGCGATCTGGATGTGATGGTACTTATCGATCAACTTTCTATGCAGGATCTTACAGCATACCGGGCGATCATTTCGCAGATGGAAAGCTATGAAAAATCCTGCGGCTTCATCTGCGGCATGGATGAGTTTTCAAAGTGGAATCCGCTGGAAATCTGTCATGTGTTTCACAGCACCAGGGATTATTACGGAACGCTTTCACAGTTGATTCCTGAATATGATAGACAGGATATTCTGAATTTCGTCAAGCTCAGCCTTGGCAATCTGTATCATGAGATCTGCCACCGATATATCCATGCCGATGCAGCGTGTAACCGGGAAGCGCTGCCGATGACGTATAAAGGCGTATTCTTCATCCTGCAGAATTTGTATTACCTGAAAACTGGCGTATTCTGCCTGACGAAGAGAGAACTGATGGAGATTCTGGAGGATGGCGACCGGGCAGTCATGGAAATATCTATGAATATCCATTTGGAATCAGAATATGATTTTGATCAGGCATTTGAACAGCTGTTTGTCTGGTGCCAGAGGACGATGACACAGTGTGAGTAAAAAATGATAAAAGCGCCTCCGCACAGATTATCCGTGCGGAGGCGTTCGCATTTATGAATGGAATTCAGGCTGCTTGCAGCGCGCAACAATCTCCGTATCAAAGCAAAGCTTTTCAGGAGAGGGTGCGGACACCGCCTGCTCAGCGGCCCGGGGTCAGCAGATAGCGCACCTCGAAGCCCTTGGCGAGGTTGCCGGAGAGCTTGAGCTGACCGGAGAGGAAGAGCTTGTCCGTGGTCACGAAGCCGCGGGCCATATCCAGCAGATTGTCGAAGCTGCACTCGATGAACGCTTCGGCATTGCCGCGCGGCTCGGGGATGACAGAAAGCTCGCCGTTCTGATATTCGACGTAGAAGAAACCGGAACCGCGGCCCACGATTTCGATCTGGATGACGCGATGATAGCCGGCGTGGAACTTGTCCGGATAGCGCAGCTTGTTCTGCTTGGCATTTTCCAGATAGCAGTGCTTGAGCTGGTCGAACGCATCCTGGAAGGAGATATATTCGCCCAGACCGGTGCTGCCGCAGATATCGGAATACATGGACTGATATGCCTTGGCGCTCTTATCCCAGGAGAAATCCTTCTCCATGCAGCGCTTCTGCAGCTTCTCGAACATTTCGCTGTTGGAGAAATACAGCTTGACCGCTTCCTGAATGGCCAGATAGAGATCCTTCGCCTGATAATCGGAGAAAGCGAATCCATCACCGATGCCGTCGAAGTCCTTGTAGGCGCGCACGGAGTCCTTCAGGCCGCCGGTTTCGTGAACGATCGGCACCGTGCCATAGCGCATGGCCATCATCTGGGACAGACCGCACAGCTCAAAGCGGGAAGGCATGAGATACATATCCGCGCCGGCAAAGATCTTGCTGGCCATCGGCTCATTGTAATCGCTGGAGAAACCGAGCTGGCCCGGCCAGTTCTGCTTGGCCCAATTGAAGTAGTCGATGTACTTCTGATCGCCCTGGCCGAACACGATCAGCTGAATGCCCATCTCCATCAGCTGCGGCAGGATCTGCTTGATCAGCTCGATACCCTTCTGCTCGTTCAGGCGGGCAACGCTGGCCAGCAGCGGCCATTCCGGCTCCTCGTTCAGGCCGAAGATGCGCTGAATCTCGCGCTTGCACAGTGTCTTGCCATAGCGGTCGCGGGAATCGAATTTATAGGGAATCAGCGGATCGATGGCCGGATTGTAGTGCTTCACGTCGATGCCGTTGAGGATGCCGTAGAGCTTGTGATTGACCATATCGACCACACCCTGCAGGCCCATGCCGAAGGTCGGATAATGCAGCTCGCGCGCATAGGTCGGGGACACGGTGGACACGGCGTCGGCCATGAGCATGGCGCCCTTCATGAGGTTGATATCCCTGCGGCCCTCGAATTCATAGCCCAGGCCGCCGTCGTACCAGCCCCACGGCAGGCCGAAGGTACCGGTCATCTCGTCCACGCCGAACTGGCCCTGATAGGCGATGTTGTGAATGGTATAGACGCTCTTGATCGGCTTGAGCTCGTCGCGCAGCACGGCGTCGTTCTTGAGATAGATGATCGACAGCGCGGTCTCCCAGTCGTTGCAGTGCAGGATATCCGGGATGAAGGTCAGCTGACCGATGAGATCCACCACCGCGCGGGAGAAGAACGCAAAGCGCAGAGAGTCGTCGCCATAGCCGTACAGGCGCGGACGATGGAAGAAATGCTCATGCTCGATGAACCAGACGGTCACGCCGGAGAGCTCGCCGCGGCACAGGCCGTATTCGATGGTGCGGTCGCCCAGTTGGCAGGAGCACTTCTTGACGAACTTGATTTCGTCCTCGAAGCGGTCGCGGGTCATCTTATAATAGGGCACGATAATCTCAATGTTGTCGCCGGCCTGCTTGAGTGCCGGCGGCAGGGAGAAGGCAACGTCGGCCAGACCGCCGGACTTACTGAAAGGCGCGCATTCGCTGGTGACAAACAGAATGTTCATGGGAAAGGTCTCCTTTCGTGATGGGGATATATACAAAAGTCGAAACTTAAAACCGCATGATATGAGGGGTACGTGAAACAGAACTTCTTCAGAGCAGAAGTTCCTATTCATATTTTATAGAGAAACATCCGAAAAGTCAACGATTCTGAACAAAAAGAGAAGGGTCAATTGTGAAAAAATATGATTTTTCGGCGATGGATCATCGAAAAAATAAAAAGCGGGAACAAGCCCGCCTGAAAACAGATTATCCGGATTAAAGATATCCCCCGTCCACGCCCAGCGTCTGGCCGGTGATGAATGCTGCGTCATCGGAAAGCAGGAATGCCGCGGCTTTGGCCACGTCCTCGCCCGTGCCCAGACGGCTGAGCGGGGTTTCTTCGGCGAGGATCGCCTTAGTTTCCTCGCTGTGCTCGTCCATCATCTTCGTGTCGATCACGCCCGGGGCGATGCAGTTGACCCGCACGCCGCTGGGACCCAGCTCTTTGGCCAGCGCCTGCGTAAGCCCAATGATCGCCGCCTTGCTGGCGGAATATGCCGCCTCGCAGGAGGCGCCGCTGCGGCCCCACATGCTC
>JAFQQU010000098.1 GCA_017410445.1 Clostridia bacterium
CCATCATGTCATACACCGCAGAAATGATCTCGCTCATGGTATATTCGGAAATGCTGTAGGTTTTCCCGTCATACTCTTTGCTGACAATCAGGGGCAAACCCAGCGCACTCTGGCGGGTGCCCCTCTGTCAAACCCAACCCCGGTATGATCAGGATACCGATCAAAAGGATGGCGCATAACACCTTTTTCATTATTTTAAATGCCTTTCTGCCTAAGTTTGAAATTATTATATCACATCTCGCTCCAGAGTGCAATCTTTCAGAAATAATTGCGTAATATTTTACAATACCGACCATCGTCTGTGTGGTCGGTATTTACCGCAAAAATCATTTGATCTTTTCCGTAATATGTTGTATAATAAGATGAAGGAATTTATCGGGAGCATACTTCCGACCTATAAAAGACAGGAGGTTTCCATGGCTACCTCAAAGAAAACAAACAACAAAACCAAGTCAACCCGGGGTAAATCTGCTCAGCAGAAGCGCACATCCCTTTCCGATATTGCCGGAATCATCATCATCTGCATTTCGGCGGTATCTCTGATTGTACTTCTGGCAACGAGCGACCCCGGCAACATCGCCCGTTCCCTTCTGGACGGTCTGGGCGGGCGCTTCAGCATATTGCTGCCGTTCGTTTTCCTGTGGATCGGTTTCATTACGGTTTTTTCCAGCACCCATAAGCGGAACTTCGGAAAAATCCTTATGATCTCCTGCTGTATCCTGCTCGTCTTTGCTATGGGACATATCTTTGATACAAAGGAGATCCTTGGGCGGCTTCAGCTGAAGCACGGCTGGATGAATTTCATTCAGCAATCGTTCTTTGAACGTTCCGGTACCGGCGCTATCGGAGCATTGTTTGCCTATCCTGTCTATTCCATCGCCGGTGAAATCGGCGGTTTCGCCATGCTGTTGTTCACAATGATCGCTCTGATCGCTGTGATGAATCACTTCTCCCCGAGACAGTTCGGCGAAAAGGCGTCTCAGTATATTCAGGACAGCTATTCCGATTATCAGAAAATCCGTTCAGAGCGCTCGGCAGACCGCGCCATTCAGAAAGCTGATCAGCGCAAGAAAGCTGAGGCCCGCCGCGCGGCCCGTGAAGCCGAGAAATCCCGCTCCGCTCATTGGAGCGATACTTCCTGGGATAATGCTGTTTTCAGTACCCCGATACCCTCTGAGCCTTCCGGAATCGTCAACGAATCTGTATCTTCTCACGAAGATTCCACCGCCCCGCATCCCCGAAAAGGCAGTTTCCTCGAAGTCCCCGAATATTTGAAAGAGAAGAATCGCTCAAAGAAGCCAAAGCCCGCCTTCGGTGAAAGCAAATCCGCCAATTCGAGCGATCCCCTGGCTCCATTTCCCAGAAAGAAGAGTCAGCTTGCTTCGTTTACACCGGATGACGACGAAGCCGTATATGAATTCCATTCGGCTCATTCTGAGGGACATTCTCCTGCGGAAGATACTCCCGCTCACGATCCGCTTCCTCAGACAGACAACCCCGTTGAAGCCCCTCTGAACATAGATGATCCTTACGAAGATTATGTCTTCCCTGAAGAGGACCTCCCCGACGAGGATGCCAGTTATCCGTCTGCCGAAGATGTCATCAGTGAGTATATTGAGTCCGCGCACGAGGATCTCCCCGATATCTCCGAGTATTCTGATACTCCCGCCGAAGACGACAGCGTCTGCCCGGATGAATCCGACTTTATGATCCCGCCGTTTGATCCGGATCAGCCGGTTCAGAGAGAACGCCGCCGCAAAGTACTCGGCGAACCGGTTAAGCAGGAAAAAGCATCTTCCTCCGCTTCCCGGTATGCTCCTGATGATTATGTGCCGAATGAAGATTATGTTCCGAATCTTACCCTCGAACCCGGCGTTCGATTGGACCATTCGCCCATAGTCATTACGAAGCATAAGGATGCAATCCCCGACGGGAACAGTGGTGAGTATAACTATCCTCCCGTAGATCTTCTTTCTCTCCCGAAGCCAATAACTGAAACTGACCGTGAAGCTAAGGATAAAGAGAAAGCTAAGAAACTTGAATCCACACTGCATGATTTCGGCATCAATGCGAGGCTCATCGGCACTGCGCACGGCCCCGCCGTCACCCGTTTTGAGCTCGCGCCAGCACCCGGCGTCAAAGTCAGCAAGATTACTTCTCTTTCCGATGATATAGCGCTCAGTCTGGCTGCGCTCAGTGTCCGTATTGAAGCGCCCATACCCGGCAAGGATGCTGTTGGCGTTGAAATACCGAATGAGACTGTCGAAACCGTTCCGCTCAGAGAGGTGCTCGAGAGCAGCGAGGCCCGAAAGCATCCTTCCCGGCTGGCAGTCGCGCTGGGTAAAGACAACTCAGGTCGATACATCATCGGAGACATTGCAAAGATGCCCCATGTTTTGATCGCCGGCGCGACCGGATCCGGTAAGTCGGTCTGCATCAACTGCATCATCTGCTCCATTTTGTACCGCGCCACACCTGAGGAAGTCCGCCTGATCATGATCGACCCGAAGGTAGTAGAACTTTCGATCTACAACGCCATCCCCCATCTCCTCGTTCCGGTTGTCACAGATCCCAAGAAGGCATCCGGCGCCCTCCAGTGGGCTGTCGCTGAGATGACCGATCGCTATAAGAAGTTTGCGGAGCGCGGTGTCAAAGACATAAAGGGCTACAATCTCAAATGCGGTCCCGACGAAAAACCGATGCCCCAGATTGTCATCATCATCGACGAGCTGGCTGACCTCATGATGGCCGCTCCCGGCGAAGTGGAAGACTCTATCTGCCGTCTGGCCCAGCTGGCTCGAGCTGCCGGTATTCATCTGGTCATCGCCACGCAGCGTCCGTCCGTCAATGTCATCACGGGCGTCATCAAAGCCAACATCCCTGCCCGTATTGCCTTCACTGTTGCATCTTTCGTAGACAGTAAAACCATTCTTGATGTCGGCGGCGCAGAAAAACTTCTTGGACGCGGCGATATGCTCTTTGCGCCGGCAGGCTCCAATAGAATGCAGCGTGTTCAAGGCGCATGGGTAGACGAAAACGAAGTGAATGCTATCGTCGACTATATTAAAGCCCGTCATGACGTCGAATACAACGATGACGTCATAGAGCACATGAATAAAGCCAACGATGACTCCGAAGCATCCTCTGATGATTCTGCAGCGATGCCCGGCGACAATTGCGACGAGCTGCTGCAGCCCGCAATCGATATTGCTATCACAGCAGGTCAGGCTTCGATATCCATGCTGCAGCGTCGTCTTCGAATCGGCTATGCGCGAGCCGGCCGTCTGATTGATGAAATGGCAGAACGAGGTATTGTCAGTCAATCTGAAGGCGCTAAGCCGCGCAGTGTCCTGATCACCCGCGAACAATTCAACGAAATGTTCCCCTCTGCCCCGACCGAATGACATGCCCGGAGGAAGTATTGTATGAAAACAGTAGGTTTTGTTTCCCTTGGCTGCTCAAAAAACCAGGTTGACTCCGAAGTTCTGCTCGGACTGCTGCGCGAACGCGGATACACCATTGTGCAGGACCCGAGTCAGGCCGAAACCATCGTGGTCAACACCTGCGGATTCATTCTTCCCGCGAAGGAAGAATCCATTGCTACCATCTTTGAAATGGCCGAATACAAAGAGACCGGTAAGCTCAAGACCCTGATCGTTACCGGCTGTCTGGTTCAGCGCTACGGCGAGGATCTGAAAAACGAGATTCCCGAGATTGATATTCTGATGGGCGTCGCGGAATACAGCAGGATCTTCGAAGCCATTGAGCAGGCTAACGCCGGCCATCGACCTCTCTTTACAGGAGAAGGCGATCGCTTCTTCAAGTCCCCGAGAGTACTCATCTCTCCTCCGTATTCCGCTTATGTGAAGATCTCGGACGGATGCGACAATAAGTGCACCTACTGTGCCATCCCGCTGATCCGCGGAGCGTATCATTCCCGTCCATATAACGAAATCGTTGAAGAGTGCCGCGATCTGGTAGCCAAGGGCGTTCATGAAATCACTCTGATCGCTCAGGATACCTCTCGCTATGGAAACGATTTTGCAGAGAAAACACTCCTTCTCCCTGCGCTTCTTAAGGAAATCCATGACATCGAAGGCCTCCATTGGCTCCGTGTTCTTTATTGCTACCCCGACACGGTGAATAAGGAGCTTCTTGAAACGATGTCTTCTCTTCCTAAGGTCTGCGCATATCTGGATCTTCCGCTGCAGCATATCAATGCACGCCTTCTGAAAGCAATGAACCGCCGCGGCACGCCCGAACATATCAAACAGCAGATTGAGCGCTGCCGCCAGCACGGGATTACCATCCGCACGACGATGATTGTCGGTTTCCCTGGCGAGACCGATGAAGAATTCGAAGAGCTGATGGATTTCGTACGCGATACCCGCTTCGACCGTCTGGGCGCATTTGCCTATTCTCCGGAAGAGGGTACTGTAGCCGCTGACATGGATGACCAGATTCCCGAAGAAGTCAAGCAGGAACGACTTGACCGCATCATGCTGCTTCAGCAGGAGATTTCCGCTGATATATGTGCTTCGCGAATCGGCGAAGTCTGCGAAGTTTTGGTAGAAGGCAGAAGCCACGGCCGCTATTACGGCCGCTCCCGCATGGAAGCACCCGAGATCGACGGCAAAATCATCTTCACTTCTTCCAAGAAGCTCGCTCCCGGCGAATATGTTCAGGTAAAGATCACCTCGTCCAGCGAATACGATCTGATCGGAGAGGCGGTGGAAGAATGAATCTCCCGAACAAGCTGACTATGCTGCGCGTTCTTCTGATTCCAGTTTTCTGCGTGTTTCTCTGCATGGAAGACTGGGCAGGACAGCTGATCGCAACACTGATCTTTATTCTTGCGTCGCTGACCGATCTTCTCGACGGATACATCGCCCGTCGGGACAATCTGATCACTGATTTCGGCAAGCTCGTCGACCCCATCGCCGATAAGCTGCTGATCACCTCGGCCATGATCTTTATGGTTGCTCAGGGGCGCATGAACGCTGCTGTCGTTCTCATCTTCGTTGCCCGTGAGTTTGTCGTAAGCGCCTTCCGGATGCTGGCCGCCTCCCGCGGAACGGTCATCGCCGCCGATAAACTCGGCAAGTACAAGACCGCTGCGCAGACTGCTGCCATCATTCTTCTGATGCTTTTCAAACCGATCGGAGACAGTTGGGCCCTGCTTGGTACCGCCGGAGCCATTGCAGCCGATATCGTTACCTACATCGCTCTTGCACTGTCTATCGTTTCCTGTGTTGACTACATTTACAAGAACCGCTCGATCATTGATCGGAACATCTGAAGACAGGAGGCGTCGCTTTAATGATTGCGGAAATTCTCTCGGTTGGCACCGAATTGCTTCTCGGGCAGATTGTCAACACAGATGCTCAGTTCCTTTCCAAACGTCTATCCGCACTTGGCATCACCGTGTATCACCATGCTACTGTCGGAGACAATCCCGGCCGTGTGAAAGAGGCCATTCGGCAGGCTTTGAGCCGTGCTGATTTGGTCATTACAACAGGCGGCCTCGGACCGACTGAGGATGACCTGACGAAGGAAATGGTAGCGGAAACTTTCGGGCTTGAAATGGTTCTTCACCAGGAAAGTCTCGATAAAATCTCGTCCTATTTTTCTTCCATGAACCGGCAGATGACGGACAATAATAAGAAGCAGGCTTATTTCCCTGCGGGCGCCCGCATTATGCCGAACCGCAAAGGCACCGCTCCCGGATGCATAGTAGGGCAAGACGGGAAATACGTCGCTGTGCTGCCCGGTCCGCCGTTTGAACTGATTGATATGTACGAACAGCAGCTCGAGCCCTTTTTGCTTTCGCTGAGCAACAAAGTGATTGCTTCCAAGTATCTGCGTACCGTCGGAATCGGCGAATCCTCTCTGGAAACTCAGCTTAAAGACCTGTTCCATTGGGACACTCCTACCCTCGCTCTGTACTGCTCGCCCGGTGAGGTGCAGGCACGGATTACCGTTATGTGCGACCGGAATGAAGATCCCGAGCAGCTTCTCCTTCCCATGGAAAACGAAATCCGCGCAAGACTTGGAAATCAGGTGTATGGAGAAGGGCTTGACAATTCAATGGCACAGACTGTCGTTGAGCTTCTGAACGCTGCTGGCAAGACGGTAACCACCGCCGAGAGCTGCACCGGAG
>JAFQQU010000007.1 GCA_017410445.1 Clostridia bacterium
CCATCACGCCGGTATACTCCCGGCGCTTCAGAATCTCCCGCACATTGCTGACCGTCCAGCAGGCTTCCTTGGAAGAAGTGCGGAACTTTTTGCTGTCAGGATTCATCCGCCTAAAGTAAGCCGACGGCGTTTCCAGCTTATAATCGTTCAGGATAACAGCAATTTCTGCCGGCGTTTTTCCTTCCAGCGCAAGGTCGAAGATTTTCCGCACCACAGGCGCGGTATCCGGATTGGGAATGATCTTTCGCTTTACATTTGGGTCTTTCATGTATCCATAGGGAGCCTGTGAAGCCACGAACTCGCCCTTGCTCTTTCTGGTACTCATGACGGTTTTGATCTTCTGGGACAGGTCGCGGCTGTAATAGGAGTAGACGATGTACTTCATGACCACTTCCATGCCGGCCGTAGAGCCCTTGTAATCATCGCTGTCATACCCGTCGTTGACGGCAATGAAGCGAACGCCCAAGAACGGAAAGATACGCTCCAGATAATCGCCGATCTCCACATAGTCGCGGAAAAAGCGGCTGAAATCCTTGCAGATCACCACGTTTGCCTCGCCATTTTTCAGACTTTCAATCATCCGCTCAAAAGACGGACGGTTGCCGTTGGTGCCGGAGTAGCCGTCATCGATGAACTCAACCACTTCATAGCCGTCAAACTCCCGGCGGGCGCGGATGAACCGATACAGCAGCGTGCGCTGATTGGCGATACTCTCGCTCTCGGTTTTGAATTTCAGGTCATCATCGGCATCCGACAGGCGGATGTACAGGTACAGTTTCTTCACCGGGCTTCACCTCCTTCCAATTCGTGATAAGCCGTTTCCAATGCGTCCCGTTCTTCCTGAAAGCGGAATATGATCTCCAGCCGGTGCTGGGCATAACCGGTTTTATATACGTTGATGTGGTCAATCATCGCCTGGGCGATTTCCGGCGTCAGCTTCCGCGCCTTGCGGATATTCCGGATGTTCACAAGCCACTTGTTCTCATTAGAAAGCATCCGATTCAGCCTGACCAGCTCCACCGACAGCTGATTGAGCCGGGAGCTCTGTTCCTGATATGCGGTGTCAAAGCGGGTTTTCAGCTCAATATAATCTCCGGCAGAGAGAATACCATCCACATAGTCATTGTAGAGCTGCTCCCGTTTGTTCTGATAGCCAGATAGCTGTTCACTGACTTCCAGCATTTCCTGCTGAAGTTCGGTCTGCCGTTTCGTCTGAATACCGCTGTCCTTCAGCCGCCCGGCCACTTCCTCAAAATCCGCGAACAGGGCAAACTGTATCTGAATCGCGTTCCAGACAATCGGCGCGAGCTTTTTCTCCGAGATGCCGACGGCAACATCGCAGCGGCCATACTGCTTGTTCCGGCAGTTGTACCGACCTTCCTTTTTCTCGCCGTGTCGGCTGTAACCGAGATTGGAACCGCAGTGCCCGCACCGGACGATTCCGCTTTTGAAGATCTGCGGATGCTTTTCGCGGTAATTCCGGCTGGCTTCCAGCTTGGCCTCATTCTCACGGCGACCTGCCTCCAGGATTTCTCTGACCTGATAGAAGTCGCCACGGCTGACCAGCGCTTCGTGCATATCCGGCAGGATACGCCACTTGCTCTCATCCGGCTCATAGTGATAATCCGGCTGACCCAGATAAAGCGCCGTCGGCATCCGTCCAAAGACAAGATCGCCCATATAGGTCGGATTCATCAATATCTGTTTGATGACCTGCTGCGTCCAGAGGCAGTCGGAATAACATGCCCGCTTGGTCTGTCCGCGCAGATAGCGGAGTCTGCCGGGAGAAGGAATTCCTTCTTCATTCAGCTGACGCATGATGGGGCGCGCTCCGATGCCGCTGAGAAACTGTGCGTAGATTCTTCTGACAATCGGTGCGGTCTCCGGATCTGGTTCAAACCGGTACTCCTGTGTGGTCGATTTCCGGTACCCGTAGGGAATCATGCTGGGAATGTGTTCGCCGGCCAGCTGTTTGGCATGAACCGCCAGCGACACCTTCTTGGACTGGTCTCTGGAATAGAAGCTGTTGATCAGGTTTTTCAGCGGAATCAGCAGGCTGCTGGCGGAGCCGTCTGTTTCAAAGCTGTCATAGCGGTCAACCACCGAAATAAACCGTACACCCATGGCCGGAAAGATGTTCTCCAGAAGGTTGCCTGCCTCGATATAATCACGGGAGAAGCGGCTGAAATCCTTGATGACCAGCGCCTTGATTTTTCCCTCCCGAATATCGGAAAGCAGTCTCTGAAACTCCGGGCGGTCCGTGTTGGTTCCAGTCCAGCCGTTGTCCACATAGGTATCCGCCAGATGAAGATACGGATGCTCCGATACATAGTCCCGGCAAATTTCAATCTGTCCCTCGATGGAATCGCCGTCGTCGTTCTTTTTGCTGTTTTCAACCGAGAGTCGGGCGTAGATGGCCGTCTCCCAGACGGACGGTAGCATGGCGCTGACCGGTTCCTGCGCCTGCTCCGGCTGTAAATACTGTCTTTTCTTTCTTGCCATTATGCGTTCCTCCTCTCAGGTATCGTTACACCTTCCTCAGCGGGAAGGACATCCTCAAACCGTTCTATATACTGCAATGCGTTTTCCAGCTCATCTCTGTAACGGAAGCACACCTCGATGCGCTTGCCGTCATAGATCAGGATTTTTTCAATCAGGTGAACGATGCACTCCCTGTCCAGCTCCGTCAGATGCCGGTACTTCTTGAACTGTTCAATCCACTCGATGTTCCCGGAGCTGTTCTCCATGGCCTGACTGCGCTCGTCCTTCAGCTTTCCAAGCTGGCGCTGCCTGTCCGCGATCCTGCGGTCATAACCCGCATGGAACTCCTTGTATTCCTCGCGGCTGATCACGCCGTCTGCCATATCTGAATACAGGTTGATTTTCAAATCCTGATACCGCTTGATTTCATTTTCCAGTGCCGTCATCTGGGCGTCATAGTTGATGATGCGTCGCTCCTGCTCCGGCAGCGATGCAATGTAATCCAGCACCTGTTCCACCTGGGCAATCAGCTCAATATGGTCGTTCACCACCCGGAGAACGATGGATTTCAGCTTGTCCTCGCTGAATGTATGCGGAGAACAACCCTTGCCTGCTTTGTTGGTGGAACAGACCAGGTAACGATACTTTTTCCCGCCGCTGGGGACTGTCTTCCGAACCATGGTGTGTTTGCAGTCGCCGCAGAACACGAAACCTGAAAACAGATGAACCTTTTCCTGCTTCGGCGCTGTGCGGACGTCCCGCAGCATCAGATTCTGAACGATATCAAAATCCGAGCGGCAGATAATGGGCTCATGGTTGTTCTCGATGACAATCCACTCATCCCGGTCATACTCCACGCGCTTTTTGATTTTGTGGTTCGGAGTGCCGGATTTGTGCTGAATCAGCGTTCCGATATAGATTTCATTGGACAGGATTCGCTTCACCAGCATGGGACTCCACTGTGCCTGTTCGTTGCTGCGGAATCCGCAGGAGTAGTTGAAGCCCTGTGCCTGCTTGTATTCCATGGGACTCAGGATGCCCATGCTGTTGAGCCGGTCGGCAATGGCGGAATTGCACAGTCCCTGTATGCGGAGCCGGAAGATCAGCTCCACCGTGCGGGCAGCTTCTTCATCCACCACCAGCCTGTTCCTGTTTGCCTCGTCCTTCCGGTAACCATAGGGTGCAAAGGCTCCGATGAAGTCGCCCATCTTGCGTTTGATGTCCAGCTGAGAGCGAATCTTAACGGATATGTCGCGGCAGTAGGCATCGTTGATCAGATTCTTGAATGGAACGATCAGCGCATCGGACTGCGCCTTTTCGCCGCAGGAATCATAGTTGTCATTGATGGCAATGAACCGCACACCCATGAACGGGAAAATCTTTTCCAGATACCGCCCTGCATCGATGTAATTTCTGGCAAACCGGCTGAGGTCTTTGCAGATCACACAGTCGATTTTCTTGGCCTTGATGTCCTCCATCATCTGCTTAAAGCCCGGACGTTCAAAGTTGACGCCGGAATAGCCGTCATCAGCCGCTGTCAAGTAAGGACTAAATATTTTTGAAAATTGTTTACAATTTCGGTGGTTAAGAAGCCGCATCC
>JAFQQU010000099.1 GCA_017410445.1 Clostridia bacterium
CCTGCACGATTTCGATATACTCTTCTCGTTGTTGGTGTTTCATTAGCAGCTACATCTTACAACAAAAACAGTGAGCAAGCTACCCCTTCTCAGGGTCTTGCTCACTGTTTTTTATGGGGCCGTTGTGCAACGGCCCCTTTTTGTGTCCTGTGTACGTCTCTTCTGCGCATATACACAGATGCTTATTCTTTTATCGCTTCGTCAGTACATAATCCAGCATTTCGCGGACAAATCCGGCTTCCTCCAAGAAAGCAGCCGCTTCCTTCGGGTAGGTTCTGATGGTCATCATCCTGAGGTGTGGATAGATTCGCCCTGCACGGAACGCTTCAGCCATCGTCAAATAGGCTTCCTGACAGTCTTCCACCACCCCGAGTACCGCGCCCTGCCTTTCCAGAATAAGCGCGATTCTTCCTTCGTGCAGCACAAGCGCAGTACCCGGAACGCAGATGAAGCTGACGCCTCCCGCATGCTCCAATCTTATGATTCTGCTCCATGCCTGCGCCGGATCAACGGCATTCAGGCAGACGCAGCCATCCTCCGGCTGATTGAGTCGCATCTGAATCCGTTCATAGTCTTCTGAGCGGACGAACTGAGCGCCGGAGAGCCCTTTTACGAAATAACCGCGGCGCACCTGTCCGGTATATTCCATCTGACGGAGCATGCTGAGCGCAAGCGAGAAGCTGACCTCCTCCACCGCCATCGTTTCCCGGCAGACGATTCCCCACCGGTCAAATGCGCGATGAAGTTTCTGAATCAGCTCCGCCTCTGCGATGGGCCGCGCAATCTCCCATCGTCCGCCGTCCATCGCGGCAATTCTCGCCCGTACGCGGCTTTTCGCATTAGTCGGAGCCGTGGTCTTTCTGAACGGTCCAAGATGATCCGAAACAACGTCGCCCGCCTGCGCCATTCGCCTGAGAACGCTTCTCACATCCATTCCGGGCAGAATCGCAGCAATCGCATGAAGAAAGCTTGCGCCTCGCCGGAGAAGGAGGCTTCTCACACGCGCAGCCTCCTCCGATATATCCCTTACCGGCGCATCCGCCTCCCAGTTGACGGCGTCCGCAGGATAAAAAGCCAGCCTGTCGCCCTGTTCATTGAGGCGCCAGATTGCTTCGCCGCTGGAAATCAATTCATCCGTCATCTGAGGGCGATAAGCGCTGGTTCGTGCCGGCAGGACGACGCTTTCCCACTGCTCAACCGGCAGATACAGGCCATACAGCCTCCGGATAGACGCCGCCAGTCTCTCCTTGGGCGACCCGCTCTCCGCCTGCCATGCGGGAAGGAACGCTGCGTAGGCCGAAGGCTCAACCGTATTGATGCGCTTTCTGCGCGCCGAAATGGTCATCCGCTGCGCGCGGCGATATACCTCCGAATGAATGTATACGCCCTCCTCAAAAAGAACGGTCCCATCAAGAACCAACCGATCGAGTATCCTGCGCACGCGTTCCGTATTCAGATCATATCGCTCAGACAGTTCTTCAACATCCTGCTGACCGCGGTATCTGAGGCAGCGTCTAAGAATTTTCGAAAGCAACTGATCGTCCTCTTCATTCAGCGCCTGCCGGTATGCTTCCTCATGTTCTGCAGCAATCCACAATCCCGGCTCGATATACAGGCAGCGTCCGCTGTCGGCCAGCATTTGCATCCATTCGTACGGCGACTCAGTCTCCTCCGCCAGCAGGTCGCCTTCGATCATCAGCTTCTCATGAAGTTTTTCCGCGCTGTCGGGCGGCTTCACACCGGTATGCGCTTCGGCCAGCTGCTTATCTTCCGGTCTGATGGTCATCTGATCATCCGTTTCAACCAGCAGCTTTCCGGTAAGCTCCGGTACCGGCGCATACTCATACATCATCTCCGCTTCAACCTGTCTGCGCAGGGAGAGCGTCATTGGCGACGGCGCCGAACGGCCGTCCCGCCTTACAACCAGCTGAACACGACCGGATTGGATATCCCTCAGCAGCCTGATCACGGCTTCGGTATCAATATACCGGTTCATGCAGTCTCGCATGGTCTCCTGCAGAATCGGATGAGCAGGATAATCACAAGCACGCGCCAGCGCCTCCGCTCCGCGCATTCTCTGCACCCACAGCGGAACGCGCCCGCCGGGCCGCACGCCCATCATCAGCGCACGATACATATTGTACCGGAACGCAATGGTAAACTGAGCCGTCTGCGGCATCTCCCGCCAGAGCTGCTCGCGCGCAGAATCGGGATTTAGCCGTTCAATCAGCCCATCCGGCACCTGACAGCCCGTAATGTGCAGCAGCACACCATCGTCATCATACCACGCACGGATATCACCCTGAACCAGCTTGGCCGCCTCGGCTCTCAGAAGCACTGCAAGGCCCTGATTGACCCGCCCGCCGTACGGACAGTGAAGCATCATCTGATGTTCGCCCGTTTCGTCTTCGAAATGTTCTATGACTAGAGTCTGATCCGTCGCAAGACAGCCGTTTGCCTCCAGCTGCTCCGTGATATACCACGCAGCATTGTGCGCAGCCTCCTCACTGCCCGTCGTTTCTTTCAGGAAGGAGATCAGACGCCCCTGATGCTGCGCTTCCTCCATCCGGCGCAGGAGTTCACCAAACCGCTTTCCGGTTTCATATCCGCGGCCGATGCCGTCTCCCCGCCAGAACGGCGACTGAGCGCCTTCGGTATTCGACGAGCGGACAATCACCCGATCCCGCTCTATCGCCGTAATACGCCAGGCAAACGCGCCCAGCAGGAACTTATCTCCCAGCCTCGCTTCGAACACAAACTCTTCGTCCAGCTCGCCCAACCGGGTGACGCCGTCCTCCAGATAGACGGCATACATGCCCCTGTCTGGAATGGTGCCGCCCGAGGAGAGCGCAAGCAGCCTAGAATAATTGCTGCCCCGGACCAGTCCGTGAATCCGGTCGTACTCAACCCGGGGAGAAACAGGCCGGTCCGCCTCATGTTCGTCGTCCCCGGCGAGCATCCTGAGTACAGCCGTCAGTTGGTTTTCGGTAAGCTCCCTGTAGGACGTACATTGCCTGATGAGCTCCAGCGCGTCATTCACGCTGTATTCATCCGCCGCAGCCATTGACACAAGATGCTGCGCGAGGATATCCATGCAGAGCATCGGCGGCTCGACCGCTTCGATCAGCCCGTTCCGCATGCTGTCGGCTGTCATTGAGGACAGCAGCATTTCCGCATTCATTCTCGGATAGAACCGCATGCGGCTGACCTCGCCCGGCCGGTGTCCTGCACGTCCCAATCGCTGAACGGCAGATGCAATCCGGACGGGACAGCCAACCTGAATGACCAGATCCACCTCGCCCACATCAATGCCCAGTTCCATGGACGACGTCGCACAGAGTACCTTCAGTACACCCGATTTCAGCGCCTGCTCGGCTTCCAGCCTGTGTTCCTTGGACATGCTTCCGTGATGCGTCCGGGCAAAACCCTCCCCGCCCAGCGAATTGACGCCGAATGCAACCTTCTCTGCCGTTGCTCGTCCTTCGCAGAACACCAGAATCGTCCTTACTTCCTGTGCCGCTTCAAAGATTTCACGACAGATTTCCGGCCATATAGAATGTTCCCGGAGCATCGTCAGATCCGGCGTCGCAGCAAGGACACGAATATCGGTCTGCTTCTCGATCTTCGGAGCAACAATGGCCGTGTCCGGGCCTGCCAGGCAGTCCGCCGCAAGCTCAAGCGGTCTGATCGTCGCAGAAAGACCGATTCTCTGAAGCTTTCTTCCGCACAGAGCATCGAGACGCGTAAGCGACAGCAAAAGATGCGTACCGCGCTTGCCGCCCAGCACTGCATGAAATTCGTCAACAATAACCGTTTCGGCTGTACAGAGCATCTTCCGGCCGCTCGCAGCCGTCAGCAGCAGATACAGTGATTCCGGCGTTGTTATCAGAATGTGCGGCGGCTTCCGGAGCATTTTCTGCCGCTCGTTTGCAGGCGTATCGCCGTTCCGGATCGCAATACGGATGGACGCGCCGATACCCTCGATCGGCCGTTTCAGATTTTCGCGGATGTCGTTGCCCAGCGCTTTCAGCGGCGTTATGTATATTCCATATAGACGGTCTTCCAGCGCATTCTCCTTTTCAAGCATATGCAGCCGGTTGATGAGCATGAGAAACGCTGTGAGCGTCTTGCCGGTACCGGTGGGCGCGCTGATGAGTACGCTTTTCCCGGAAGCGATAACCGGCCAGCCTTCACGCTGAACCGCTGTGGGCGATCCGACCGAATTCATGAACCAATCACATACCTCCCGGTCAAACAGCGAAGTCATCATCGCATCCATCCCCAGCCGCCTCCTGAACAAACGTTTCTTTGTGTATTAGTAAACCACACAACCGCCGATCTGTCAACCGCGCTCTTCTTGACAAAAATGAGCATTCATACTATCATGATAACAAGCATTCAAACCGCATTATATCAATAAAAGGAGTGTTTTTATGCTGAACCGCGCCTCAGAGCATCTTGAACGAATTCTGACGGAATTTGCGCCCTTTCCCAAGTGGGGCGACGACGCATGGAATCGTCTTCCGGAAGAATGCCGGAAATATCTGATCGGGCTGGCCGAGCAGTCGGCCGATGGAGTCATTCCTGTGCTGCGCGCCACCATGTATATGGAGTACAAGCGCAACGGCAACCGCTCCCGCTATGAAGCCGCATACTTTGAACGTCGCGACCGACTGATTTTCCTGATGATGGGCGAATGTATCGAAGGTAAAGGCCGCTTTATCGATCCGATCATCGACCTGCTGTGGGCGGTTTGTGAAGAAACCAGCTGGGTGATCCCGGCTCATAACACCCGCATGAGCGGCGAGGATTCCGATGCTCTGCCGGACTTCGAGGAGGACGCCCCGTATCTCGATCTGTTCTCCGCGGAAACCGGTGCTGTACTTTCCTGGGTGTATTATTTCCTCGGCGAACGGCTCGCTCAGGAAAGCCCGCTGCTGCCTAAGAGGATTGAGCGCGAAATCCATCGTAAAGTGCTGGTTCCCTTCCTGAAATACGACAATATGTGGTGGATGGGCTTTAATCGTAAGCGTAAGGTCAACAACTGGAATCCCTGGATCAATTCGAACGTACTGGTCGCTTTCCTCCTCATGGAAAAGGATCCCGAAGCGCGCATTGCAGGCGCGAAAAAGGCCGCCCGCAGCGCCCAGCGCTTCCTCGACGGCTATCATCCGGACGGAGGATGCGACGAAGGCCCGAGCTACTTCGCAGCGGCCGGCGCATCGCTTCTGGACCTGCTCGAAACCTTCTATGATGCGACCGGCGGACAGTTTGATGTGTTCGGCGAGCCGCTGATCGCCAATATGGCCGACTATATCCGCCATGTTCACATCGGACAGGGATACTGTGTGAACTTCGCCGACGCGCCCAGCCGTCTGAGAAACCTGCCCGCAGGCCTCCTGATCCGCATCGGAAAGCATACGAACAATCCCGAGCTGGTCCGCTTTGCCCGCGGCCTTTATCAGGACGGGCTTGCCAGAATGCCTTGGGTGCTTCAGGGCGGCCATCGCTGGATGCTGTACAGGGCGCTCAAGTCCATCTTCTCCTTCAGCGAAGAAGACCTCAAGCCCGACAGCTCCGCCGTCGAAAGCAGCCACTATTTCCCCGGCATTCAGGTGGCCGCTGCCCGCACAACCGGAGGCCTGTTCTTCGCCGCGAAGGGCGGACACAACGACGAGAGCCACAACCATAACGACGTCGGCAGCTATGTCGTCTACGCCAATGCCGAGCCCTGTATCGTCGACGCGGGCGTCGGCAGATATTCCAAGAAAACATTCAGCTCTGAGCGCTACACCATCTGGGCGATGCAGTCCGGGTATCACAACACAGCCATCATCAACGGCTTCGATCAGCCGGCCGGCGAGGAATATGCCGCTCACTCCGCTTCCTTCGAAGAGACGGACGGCAGAAAAAGCTTCACCGTAAACATCGAAAAGGCATATCCGACGGAGGCCGGACTGACCGGATACCGCCGCGAGCTGATTCTTGACGAAGCCGCAAATACTCTCACTCTGACCGATCGAGTTGATCTGAGCGAGTGCCGCGAGGCTACTGTACTTCCTCTGATGTGCTATTCCGAGCCCGAGCTGCTTCCCGGAAAAGCGGTAATCAACGGTATAACGCTGCACTATGATCCCGCACAGTTCATCGCCGCCGTCGAGGAAGTCTCGCTGGACGATCCTGAAAACCCGATCACCTGTTGGGAGAAGGATACATTGTATCGCCTGCTTCTCACCCGCACAGAGAAGAGCGCATCCGACGAATGGACGCTTCGCTATACGGTCAACTGATCAGCTTTCATCCCTATATTCTGCAAGACAGGCGGGTCTCCCGGCATAACGGAAGGCCCGCCTGTTTGTATGAATGCCCTTCTTATTGCCCGCATAGGCTGGTATATCCAGTCTATAGCGAGGTGATGAACATGCCGTCAAAAGCAGATTGGCAGGCGGCGCTTGCGATATGCGCAGCGATCATCGGCGCGGGATTTGCGTCCGGCCGGGAAATCGTCAGTTTCTTTTCGGGCTTCGGAGCCGCATCGTGGCTGGGAATCGCCGCAGCCTCCGCCGGAATCGGAGCAATC
>JAFQQU010000100.1 GCA_017410445.1 Clostridia bacterium
GGCGCGTGAGCGCCGGAGGGGTTGAAACGTTACATTTTGAACCAAGTTATCGATTGAAATCTAATCGGAAAACGCCATCTTACAACCCCTCAGTCACCTCTGGTGACAGCTCCCCTTGCACAGGGGAGCCTTCGCTTGGGCACTACCGTTGATTAAGTTCCCATCTATGGGGACCGGTCCCCATATATGGGATGAATCCCTTTGGAATCCCCTCTTCGCTCACGCGGGTTGGGCTGAGCGGAGCGAAACCCAATCAGCCGCCTGCGCTGCGATAATGGCGCACGCCGAACCGGAAGAAAAGGAAGGTCAGCGCCATAAAGGCCGCGCCGGCCGGCAGCGCAACAAGGCCCGTCCAGAACGGTTCGCCCCATCCGCAGATGACCGCCGCCGGATAATAGCTGAACAGCATCATCGGCATCACAAACCGGAACATATTCCGCATCCAGCCCGGCAGATACATTGGCGGCACCTTCGCCGCCTGATAGCTGCCGTTGGTGAACACATAAATCCAGTTTCCGCCCTCCACCGTGAAAAAAGCCGCCGCCGCGCCCAGAATGAACACGCCGATATACACCATCGTTCCTCCGGCCAGCGCGCCCATGAGAATCAGCACGTTTCCCGGCGTCATCGCGGCGTTCTGCGCCCGCAGCGCATAGACCATCATCAGCCCACCGCCGAACACGCGCACCAGTCTCGTCAGGTGAAACCGCATCGTCATCGACTGCAGAAACAGCGACCTCGGCCTCAGCAGCACCCGGTCAAACTCTCCGTTCCTGATCAGCGGCGGAAAGCTGTCGAATCCGCGCCCGAACAGCTCCGCCAGCCCGAACGCCGTCAGCGCCGTCGAATACATCAGGATCAGCCCCGACGCGCTCCACTCGCCCACCGACCCGAACCTGTCCAGCATGAACAGCATGTCCAGCGGGTCCATCACCACAAAAAGCAGCGCGCTCAGCATCGTCATCGGCCAGCCGGTATAGGCCAGAAACTCCTTCATATGAAGCCGCGCATACCGCCAGTACAGAGAAAACCCGTTCATCTCTCATCATCCTCCCTGTATGGTCAGTTTCTTTAGGTTTCGTCCGATCCATTTCCGCCCGATGAAAATCAGCGCTCCGGCCCAGATCAGCTGCATCAGAATCACGCCGGGAAGCGCGCTCAGCGGCTCGCTGCCCACGAAAAACCTGAGCGGCAGATCCAGCATGCCCGAAAACGGCTGATACTTCATCAGCCCCTGCACCGATTCCGGCCACAGCTGAAGCGGCAGCACGCTTCCGGCCAGAATCTGCGTCGCATACATGAAGATGTTCGCAGGCCCTGTGCCCGCATTCACGTTCATCAGCATGGCGTAGCCGATGCAGATCACCGCGCAGGAGATCACAAGCCCCGTCGAAAGCGTCAGAAGACACGCAAGCAGATGCCACGCCGACGCAGGCAGCCCCATGCCGATCTCGCCCGGAACCAGCAGCCCGGCCAGCGTCATCGGGCCGACCGCCAGCAGAAACGGCGCGATCTTTCCCGCCGCCGCGCTTGCATACCAGTGGGAATACACGTCCATCGGCCTGAGCAGCTCGTATCCGACGTCTCCCTTTACGATCTTCCCCCAGACCGCCTGATCCATTCCGCCCATGCCCGGCAGGAGATTCATGCCGATCTGCTGCACCCAGATCATCGTCACCGCCTGCTCCATCGTAAGCGCCGCCATGCCCGAGCCGTACCGGTAAAACGCCACGATGATCGCCGACCGCGCGCAGCCCCAGAAGGCGTTCGTCACCAGCTGGCTCCACGTCGCCGCGCGGTACTGCATCTTCCCGGTCAGCGTCTTTCGGAGAATCGAGAGATAGGGCCTTGCCCTCATTCTGATCGTGCTCATAGCTGAAGCTCCCTGTACATGTCCGCAATCATCTGCTCGACGTCGGTCGATTCCACGGTCAGGTCGGCAATCGGCGCAAGACCGGCGACCTGCGCGATCATCCGCTCGGCGCTGATCTTCTCCGGATTGAACGAAATCACCACATCCGGCCCGTTCCGCTTCACTGATTCCGCGCCCTGAAGCCCACGAAGCTCCATTTCCCGGCTCAGGCGGATCTTCAGAAGCCGGTTCGGCGCGTAAGTTTTTCTGAGGCTGTCCATGCCGCCGTCAAACAGCAGCTTTCCATGGCCCACCACCATCACCCGCCTGCACAGCGCTTCAACGTCGTCCATGTCGTGCGTCGTGAGAATCATGGTAACGCCCTCGCGCCGGTTGAGCTCGGTCAGGAATTCGCGCACGGCAATCCTCGTCACCGCGTCCAGCCCGATGGTCGGCTCGTCCAGAAAGAGAATCCTCGGCCCGTGCAGAAGCGCCGCGATCAGCTCGCATTTCATCCTCTGGCCGAGCGACATCTGCCTGACCGGCGTGTTCAGAACGGATTCCGCGTCCAGCCGGCCGGCCAGCTCGTCCAGCCGCCGCTTGTAATCGCGCTGGGGCACCTTGTAGATGTCCCGCAGCAGCTCGAAGGAATCAATCGCCGGGGTGTCCCACCACAGCTGGCTCTTCTGCCCGAACACCACGCCGATATCGGCCACATGCTGCTCCCGCTGCTTCCACGGCGTGCGGCCCATGACCTCTATTTCGCCCGAATCCGGGCAGAGAATGCCGCTCATCAGCTTGATGGAAGTGGATTTTCCGGCTCCGTTCGGGCCAATGTATCCGGCCAGTTCGCCCTCCTCCAGCGAGAACGAAATCCTGTCCACCGCCTGAACGACGCACGTCTTCCGCTTCACCAAGCCGCGCAGCGCGCCGTAAAACCCTGGCTCCCGCTCCGCAATCACATACCGCTTGCATACCTCTTCCAGCCTGATCTGGGGCACCTGAATCACTTCCTTTCATCGTCCGCTTTGCTTTCGTTCCTTCCGCGCCGCCTCCGAAAAGGCGAACAGCTCCTCCGCATAGGTGTAGGGGATCATCTCTCCCCCGGCAATCAGCCGCCGGATGCAGTCCGCATCCGCGGTCATAACCTCGCTGACCTCGCTCAGGCCGATTTCCCCCGGCTCGTAATCCTCCCCGGAGAACACCCACGCCTCGGTATACGCCGCGCCCGATCCGTCCGAATGGGGCCAGAGATAGGCGGTGAACAGCCGCCCGTCCTCCTTCCGAAGTGTAATCCCCAGCTCCTCCCAAACCTCCCGGACAGCCGCGTCGATGCACTCCTCGCCCGCAAGCGCGCTGCCGCCCGCCGTCTCCCACTTGCCCGGCGCGAGGCTGTCGTCCGTTCGCCTGCGCGAAATGAGATATTCTCCCCGGCTGTTCATCAGCCACGCATTCACCGATCTGTGATATTCGCCCGGCCTCATCGGCCTGCCCTTCTCATGAACGCGGCCCGTCTGCCTGCCGCACGCATCCACGACGTCCCATAATTCACCCATACGCACTTTCCCTCCTTCTGTCCGGTTGGCGAGGTGATTATATCAGCTTTTTCCGTCCCCATCAAACGGCCCGCGCTGCTCCCGCCGCCCGCCGGTTTTTATCTCCTCTCCGATGCGCCTTTTTTCTCGCTTTTTCTTGACAATCTGCAATTTGACTGCTATAATAATCCTAGTCCAGCAGAAGAGGCTGGTGGGCTGAGTGAAATCATGTCTGAAACGGTTTGGATTCGTCCAATCCGTTCTTTTTTTGCATTTTTTCCGCCAAAGGAGCAGCCTGACTCATCCGTCCCTCCGCGCCGGAAATGAAGCGGATCAGGCCATACGGGGTGCGAAAAAACCTGATTTTCAGAAGCCTTCCGGTTTTCTTTTCTGCGCCCGCGCTCAAAGCAATGCCGTCCATTGAAATCTCCCGTCCCCGTCAATTGCGCGCCGCGCGGTATATATGCTATAATATCCGAAGAATCATCCCGCGCCCCTTCCCGGCGCACGGAAAACGAACAGCGGAGGAGGAACAGCCATGCCCATCCGATATCTGACCGGCCGGTCGCCCGCAATCAAGCCGCGGCTCTTTGCGGAGCTTCGCGCTGCGCTGGACGCGCCCGGAACCCATCCGCTGATCGTTCTGGTGCCCGAGCAGTACACGCTGCAGTCCGAGCGGGAAATCATCGACGCGCTCGTAATCCCCGGCTCGTTCCGCCTGCAGGTGATGTCCCCCGCCCGGCTGTTCTCCCGCATCTTTTCCGAGGCGGGCAGCCCGGAGCCGGTGCGCATCGACGAGCGCGGCCGGGTCATGCTCATGCACGCGGCGCTCAAGGGCCTCACGCGCGAGCTTTCATGGTATCGCGGCGCGCAGCACCGGCCCGGATTCGCCGAGCTGGCCGCCTCGCAGATCCGCGAGCTCAAGCAGGCCGGATACACGCCCGACAAGCTGGATTCCCTGAGCGCGGGCCTGACGTCCGGCGCGCTGAAATACAAGCTCCACGACCTCTCCCTCATCTGGGCCGCCTACGAGGAAAAGCTCATGGGCCGCTTCAT
The DNA here is from genome assembly GCA_017410445.1 of Clostridia bacterium. GTDB lineage: Bacteria > Bacillota > Clostridia > Christensenellales > Aristaeellaceae > RGIG2066. The sequence goes on from JAFQQU010000100.1 coordinate 4,444, forward strand.
GGACGGCGAGGACGAGCTCATGCAGGCGCTGGAGAGGGTGAGCCGCGCCGCCTTCCTGCGGGACGCCGAGGTCTGGGCGTACGGCTTCGAGCTGGTCTCCCCGACGCTGGCCAACACGCTGGTCTCCCTCGAGCCCTCCGTCCGCCGGGTGACGCTGCTGCTCCCCCTTGAAAACGACGCATCCTCCCGCTCCTTCTACGCCTTCCGCCCGGTTCAGCATTCCTTTGAGCGGCTGTGCCGCATGGTGGTGGAGAAGGATATCGAATGGAGCCGGGAATATCTGGAGGCCGCGCCCGCCGATTCCGAAACGCGGCCCGACCTTCTGCATCTGCGCTCCGAAATCAACAGCTTCCCCGTACGTCCCTACGACGGCGCGCCCAAGTCGGTCCGCCTGATTCTGGCCCGCAATCCGCAGGACGAGGCGATGACCGTCATGGGCCTCATCCGCGATCTGGTCCGCACGCGCGGCTGGCGGTACCGGGACGTCGCCATCGGCTGCTTCCGCCTCGAGGACTACAGCGAGGCCATCAGCCGCTGCGCAAGGCTCTACGACGTTCCCGTGTTCCTTGAAAGCAGCCGCCCGGCAGACCGGAACGCGCTTTCGCAGTATCTGCTGCTGGCGCTGAAAATCGTATCGACCGGCTGGCAGGAGGAGGACATGCGCCTCATTCTGCGCACCGGATACTGCGGCCTGACCGCCGCGGAGGCCGATCTTCTGTCCAACTACATCATCGAACAGGGCGTTTCCGGCCGGATGTGGAAGAGCGAATTCCGGCGGGGCGGCGAAGAAAAGACCGCCCTCACGGAGCCGATGCGCCTCGCGGTCGCCGGCCCGCTTCTCGCCCTTAAAGAACGCCTGAAAGCGGCTGAAACCGTCCGCGATCAGCTGACCGCCGTGTGGAATCTGCTTGAGGAAACCGGCGCATACGAAAAGCTCTGTGCGCAGCAGGAGGAAATGACCGCCCTTCACCTCATCGACGCGGCCAACGAATGCGCGCAGGTATGGAACCGGATCATGGGCACGCTCGATCAGCTCAATCAGCTGATGACCGGGCCCTGCCTGCCGGTCAGGGACCTGATGGAAATGCTGCGCGAAAGCCTGAGCTCCACCGACATCAAACCCCTTCCGCAGGCCGGCGACGCGGTCATGGCCGGCAGCCTGAGCCACCTGAGAACCCACCCGGTCCGCCTGCTCGTCCTCATGGGCTGCAACGAGGCGCGCGCCTCGGACGTGGGCGGCCTGTTTCAGACCTCCGAGCGCGAGCTGCTGGGCGGCGAAAAGGGCGTATGGCTGGCTCCGGACGCCATGGAGCGCGGCCGGCTTCAGGAAATCGATCTGGCCGCCGCAATGTCGCTGGCCCGCCAGTTCGCTGTAATCACCTTCTCGCAGAGCAGCGCCGAGGGAAGCGCGCTGCTGCCCGGAACGGTGGTTCAGCGCATCCGGGATATCTTCCCGGGCATCAAGGTCAGCGGCGGCATCGACGAGGGCGAATCGCTCCGGAAGCTCAAATACGGCTCCCCCGCCGCCGCGCTCACGCTGCTGCCCGCCGAGCTCTCCGAGGGTCGGCTGAGCGAATCCGCAGAAAATGCCCTGACCGCGCTTCACGCCCTGCCCGGGCAGGCTCAGCCGCTGTCCGCGCTGCGCACAGCGCTCAAGCACCGGACGGCGTCCGACGACCTTCCGAAAAATCTCGCCCGGCGGCTGTACGGCGGGCCGAGATCGGTCAGCATCACGCGGCTTGAAAAATACGCCTCCTGCCCCTTCCAGCATTTCGTCGAATACGGCCTGAGACCGGAAAAAATCGAGCCGTATGAGCTGAAGAAGCAGGACGAGGGCACCTTCTACCATGAAGCCATGGAGCGATTCCTCGGCGAGGAATGGCCCGAGATGAACGGCCTCAACATCGAAGAAGCCATGGCGCGGATGGACGAGGTGACCGAGCGGCTGCTCTCCCCCATGATGGACGGCCCGCTCGGCCAGAATCCGGTCACGCTCAGCCACAGCCGCCGCATGCGCGACGTCGCCCGCCGCGCCGCCCGCACCGCCGCCAAGCACCTGACGGACAGCCGGTTCGAGCCGTGCGCGCTGGAGGTACAATTCGGCGAGCGCGATCCGGTGATCGTGCTGCACACCTCGCAGGGCGATCTGCCCATGCAAGGCCGCATCGACCGCATCGACCGCTGGAACGCCGGGGACAAGGCGTGGCTGAGAATCATCGATTACAAGAGCGGCATGAGCGAGCTGAACCTGACGCGCCTGTATTTCGGCCTTCAGCTGCAGCTGATCATCTATCTGGCCGCCGCGCTCGAACGGGGCGCATGCCGCCCGGCCGGCGCGTTCTACTTTAAGGTAGCCGACCCGGTGATCAGCACCGAGGAGCGCGACGCCGGAAAGGTCGATCTGCTGCGCACGGACGAGCTGCGCCTGAGCGGCCTCTTCATCGACGACCGCGAGGTGCTGGACGCCATGTCGCCCGACATCGAGCACACCGTTCAGCTGTCGCTCAAAACCGACGGCGCCGTGCGCGCCTCCGCCCGCATGGTGGACGAGGAAGGCTTCCGCCTGCTGATACAGCACGCGCTGTCCGCCGCCGCCCGCATCGCCGAGGGCATTCAGCAGGGCCGGACGGAGATCGCCCCCGTGCGCATGAGCGGCTTCTGCTCGTGCGACCGGTGCGACTGGCGCGCCCTCTGCCAGCAGGACCCCCGCCTCGGCGGCATGCCGAGAACGCTGCCCGCGCTTCAGCAGACCGACGTGCTCCGCCAGATCCGCGCTGAACGGGAAGCGGAGGAATAAACCAAAAATGACATCGCCGCCCGCACGGAACAGCATCCGTACGGGCGGCGTTTTTTCATATGAGGTTGTTATTTGTGCGCGGTGATGGTCATCGGGAAGCGGAAGCAGTCTCCCGCCGCCAGCTTCACAATCTGCTTCTTGCCGGAGAGGACGCCGGTGGCCGACGCGCTGTCGTCCACACCGTGCCACGGCTCGATACACACATACTTTGCGCCCGGCTTGGCCCATACGCCCAGACAAGGCGCGCTGCCGAAGTCCACCGTCACGCGCTTCTTTCCGCCGCAGAACAGCGAAACGGAATCCGAACGCAGGCCCTCGAAGATCAGCGCGTCGTGCGCGAATATCTCCTCGGTCACGGTCAGCCTGTGGCCGGATACGCCCTGCTCGATCTTTGTCTCGGTTCTCAGCTTGGTCTCGTCGTCCAGCTTGTAGGCCCATGCGGTCTCGTCCTCGGGGAACTCGATCCAGTCGCCCATGCCGCAGTTGAAGCCCGGATGCGCGCCGAGGGAGAAGAACATCTCCTTCCTGCCCTCGTTCATGACGCGGTGGGTCACCTTCAGCTGCATGCCGGTCAGCTCGAAGCACACCTCAAGCGTAAAATCGAAGGGATACATCTCCTTGTGCGCGCCGCTTTTAAGCGTCATGGCGAGGCGGCTGCCGCTCTGCTGATCGGCCTCGAATTTGGTCTTTCGGGCGAATCCATGCTTGCCCAGATCGTATTTCCTGCCCTCATAGATAAACGCGTCGCCCTTCAGCCGGCCGACCACCGGGAACAGAAGCGGAGAATGTCCGCTCCATACGTCCGGATCACCCTGCCAGATATACTCGTCTCCGTCCGCCTTCCGCTTCAGGCTCTGAAGCTCTGCGCCGACGCTCGATACCGAGGCCGTGAGGAATTCATTCTCAATCGTGTAGATCATTGTGTTCCGCTCCTTTCCGGTTGTGCACGTTTTCTTCATTATATCGGGTTTTTCCGCGCCCGTCAATCGGAAAGCGCCGGCCGCATAATCCCCCTTCCCAACAGGCTGAAAATATGATAGAGTTAATGCATGAAAGGTCACATGAAAGGGGATAGAAATACCATGGCAAAGGTCCATCTGATCGGCAACGCACATCTGGATCCGGTATGGCTCTGGCGCTGGCAGGAGGGATATTCCGAGGTTCTGGCCACCTTCCGCAGCGCGCTGGACCGGATGGTCGAATTCGACGACTACATCTTCACCTGCGCGGGCGCGTGCTATTACAAATGGGTCGAGGAGACCGACCCGGCGATGTTTGAGGATATCCGGCGGCGCGTTCAGGAAGGCCGTTGGGTGATCGTGGGCGGCTGGTGGATTCAGCCGGACTGCAACGCCCCCTCGAGCGAGTCCTTCGCCCGGCATGCGCTCTACAGCCAGCGGTATTATATGGAAAAATTCGGCAGGAAAGCCGAAATCGGCTACAATGTCGATTCCTTCGGCCACAACGCCATGCTCCCGCAGCTCCTGAAGGAAAGCGGCCTCAGGGGTTATGTTTTCATGCGGCCCAATCCGTTTGAGGAAAAGACCTATCCCTTCCCGAACACCGCCTTCCTCTGGGAGGGCGCGGACGGAACGAAAATCCCCACCTTCCGCATCAGCAACGCCTATTGCTGCGACCTGCCCAACGCCGTCAGCTGGACCAACGAGGCGCTGGAGCGCGCGGAGAAATTCAGCCATCCGGACATGTGTTTCTACGGCGTCGGCAATCACGGCGGCGGCCCGACGATAAAGGTTCTGAAGGCGCTGAACGAGCTGATCAAGGAGAGCAAAGAGGGAGATATTTCCTTCTCCTCGCCCAACGCCTTCTTCGACGAGCTGGACGTCTCCAAAATCCCCCTGCTTTCTGACGAGCTTCAGCACCACGCGAGCGGCTGCTACACAACCGTCATGGAAATCAAGGAGCTGAACCGGAAAGCCGAGCTGCAGCTGGCGGCCGCCGAGAAATACGCCGCGCTGGCCGAATGGCTGGGCTTCAGAATCGACGTTTCCCCGCTGGCGGAGGCGTGGCAGAGCGTGCTGTTCAACCAGTTCCACGACGTCATGGGCGGCTGCTCCATCCGCGAGGCCATGGAGGACGCCGTCACCGACCTCAAGCACGCCATCCACGCGGCTCAGCAGGTGACCAACAAGGCGCTTCAGAAGCTCAGCTGGAACATGGACACCTCCCGCGGACAGGAGGTCATCCGCAGCAAGAGCCACTTTAGGCTCTGGTCCCGCGAGACGCTGGGCACGCCGCTGACCGTGTTCAATCCGCATTCGTGGCCGGTCAGGGCGCTGGTCCGCACCGGCGGCGAAATCGGCGGGGAGATCACGCCGTTCATCGAGACCGGCGACGGCGCGCTTCTCCCCCATCAGCGCGGGCGCAGCTCCGTAACCAACGGCGAGCACGACAAGTGGGAATACGCCTTTGTGGACGAGATTCCCGCAATGGGCTGGAAAACCTTCTGGATAAACCGCGGCGAGGGCAAAAAGGCCGCGTCCTCCGAAAAAACGCTCATTGCCTGCGATACGCGCCTTGAAAACGACTGGCTGATCGCCGAGTTCGCCAAGGAAACCGGCGCGCTCATCCGGCTGTACGACAAAATGAAGAATCAGGAGCTGATCGCCCGGCCCACATCCGCGCTGGTCATCGACGAGACCGAGGCCGATACCTGGGCACACCGGATTTTCGAATTCCGCAGCGTCGCAGGCGAATTCGGCGGGGCAAAGGTCGAGCTGGTCGAATCGGGCGAGGTCTATGCAAAGCTGAAAATCACCACGGAATACGGAAAGTCGCTCATCAAAAAATACGTCACCCTGTACCGCGAGCTGCCGGGCCTCTATATGAGCTACGTCGTTGAATGGAACGAGTCCCACCGGATGCTCAAGCTGGCCTTCCCCACCCCCTTCTCCGGCGGCGAGGTGTCCGGCATTGCGGGCGGCGCTCTGAAGCGGCATGCCACCGGCATGGAAGAGCACATGCATTCGTGGGTGAACATGGGCGGGCTGAGCATCGTCACCGATACCCGCGCGGCCTACGACGCGCTGGACGGCGAGGTGCGCATCACCGCGCTCAGAAGCCCGGCCTATGCCGATCACTTCGGCGCGCGCGACGGATTCTGCGAGCCGATGGCGCAGGGCGAGCACCGCTTCCAGCTGGTGCTGACCGCGGAGACCGATCCGCTTGCGCTGAGCCGCCTGGCCGCCGAGCTGATCTGCCCGCCGGAGCGCATTCTGGGCACCTACCACAAGGGTGCGCTGAAGGAAGCGGACGAGGGTCTCATCGCCGGGGGCAGCGTGATCGTGGACGCGGTCAAGAAGTCCGAGGACGGCAGCGGCTGGGTGATCCGCATCCGCGAGGCGGGCGGCCTGAATACGCAGGCGAAGATTGCGCTTCCCATGCTGGGCAGGACCGTCGAGGCCGGATTTACGCCCTATCAGATCCGCACCTTCCTCCTGACCGAAACCGGCCTCATCGAGACCGACTTCACCGAGACCGCCAAATAACCCATCATAAGGAGAATCCTCATGACCATCAACGAATATCAGCGCCTGGCCCTGACCACGCTCAACCCGGCGCTCAATGAAAAGGACGTGCTCATCAACGGCGTGATGGGCCTTTGCGGCGAGAGCGGCGAGGCGATCGATCTGGTCAAGAAGCATCTCGCGCAAGGCCATGCGCTGGATAAGGAAAAGCTGGCCAGGGAGCTGGGCGACGTCGCATGGTATCTGGCCGAGACCGCCCACGCCATCGGCTACGACCTTGAAACCATTCTTCAGATGAACATCGACAAGCTCAAGGCGCGCTATCCGGAGGGATTTTCCTCCGAGCGGTCGCTGAAGCGCGAGGAATAACCGGCAGAGAAAGGATGACGCTCATGGACAACAACCGTTTTCTGCACTGTGATTATCTCTGTACCGATACCGTTCCCAACATGAACGACGTGCGCCGCCTGAAGGACGGGCGGCTGTTCACCGTCGGCCAGATCGGCAAAATGAATCAGGGCGGCAAATACGGAAGCTCGCCCTCGGGCCAGTTCCTGTTCGGCCGGGTTTCGGAGGACGAGGGAAAGAGCTGGAGCTTTTCGTTCATCAGACAGCTGCCCGAGACCACCGCGCTCACCATCGTCGGCGATTTCCTGATCGACCGGGACGGCCGCATCCACATCTTCTTCCTGCACATCTATTCGATGGACCCGGGCTTCCGCGATTCCAAGGCCTATCACGGCGATATCACCTACGCCCGGCTGGACGACGCGGACGGAAACGGCATGATCTACAAAAAGATCGACGCGCTCGACCGCTACACCGGCTCCATGAACTGCGTGCTGCAGCTGGCGAGCGGCCGCATCATCGCGCCGTTCTCCACCATCAGCCATGCGGCGGGCAGCGCGTTCGTATCGAGCGTGGTCTATTCGGACGACGGCGGCGACACGTGGCTGGCCTCCAACGACGTGAGCGTCGTCAGCAACGAATCGAACATCGAATCGGGCGCGGTAGAGCCGATTGTGGTCGAGGCAAAGGACGGCGTGCTCGTCATGATCATCCGCACCGTCCTCAATTGCTTCTACTATTCGGTTTCGTATGATGAGGGCGCGACCTGGACGCAGGCAAAGCCCACCCGCATTCCCTCCTCAAACGCGCCGGGCGGCGTGCTGCGCATGGAGGACGGGCGCATCGTGCTGACGTGGAACGACGTGCTCGGCCATCCCATGCACGGCGTGCGCTACAGCTTCGCGCGTCAGTGCCTGCATGCGGCGATGTCGGACGACGGCATGAAGACCCTCAAAGGCGCGCGCATCATCATGCGCAAGCGCGCGGACGACCCGGACAACCTGCTCAACTGCTATCCGTTCGTCACGTCCGCATCCACAAAGGAGGTCTTCGTGCGCCCCTTCTCCGTGCAGGACCGGGAGGGCACGATGTGGGTTCAGCCGCAGGCGCATCTGATCCGGCTCAATCCGGACGACCTCACCGCGGAGGAGATGGAAAATTCCTTCGGCGAATGGATCACCGACTGCGAAGTCACGGAAAACGGCATTCTCATGAAGCCGACCGTCTCCGGCGTGGCCTACGCCTGTGTGAACTTCCCCTACGCCTCGGAGGGAACCATCCGCCTGACAACCGGCGGCGCGCTGCCTGAGGGCACGAGAATTCTGCTCGCCGACAGCTATCTCGACCGGGCCACCTTCCTGCCGGAGAACAGAAACGGCGGATATGCCGAATACCTGAAGGACATTTACGCCTCTCTCGCGCCGGAAGCGGCGGGCGAATGGACAATCACATGGAACAAGGACAGCCTGACGCTGACCTCGGGCGAAAAATCCAGGACCGTGTCCCTCGATAAATGGGGCCGGGGCTTCAACCATCTCTCCGTGCTCTTCGAGGGAGAGGACGCGGAGCTGAACATCACCGGCTTTTCCATGCGCGGAACGGGCGGCATGGAGACCGGAATCGAATACTGACCCTCCAAAAACACCAATCCCCCGACGAGCTTTCATCGCCGGGGGATCGTTTTATGTATCTTTACAGCAGGCCTTCCTGAATGAGCAGCTCCTCGAGCATCTCGTAATTGTCCACCTTGACAAAGGGGATGCCGCCGGCCAGCACGTCGTGGTCGTTGCCGCCTTCCATGTAGTCGTCGCCGCAGTAAACCACGTCTTCCTTGCTCATGCCGCGCTCCTCGAGGTACTTCATCAGCGCGTTATACTTGCCGTATTCGCCGGGAATGATGTCGAAGGAAGAGGAACCGCCGATGACCACGCGGTAATCGTGGAAGAGATTGCAGACATACTCATACATCACGCGGCGCTTGCTTCTGTCCGGGTCGTAGGCCAGCTTGTCCGCGATGTCGGCCTTGGTGCCCAGTACGGGGAAGGTCAGCGCGCCGGTCGGATGGAACTCGAGCGTCTCGCCCTTGAACTCATGCAGGTTGTACTTCTCGCGGATGGCTTCGGCGCGGCGGAGGACCTCTTCACGGTCTACCGGCGCATTTTCGCTCTTCAGAACCTCAATTTCTCCGGTCTCCGCATTGTACTCGCCGTACTGCATGCCGTAGTTTCCGATGATATCAATCGGGAACTTGCCCAGCTGGTTGAAGATGCGGGTGCAGGTGCCTGCGCCGACCATCAAAAGCTTATATTTCTTACTCAGGCGCTCCAGCACCGAGCGGTTCTTCTCGCCTAGCGGGGTCTTGTGCTGCGCCAGCGTGCCGTCCAGATCAAACGCCATCAGGCGGGGAGTCTTCATCATGGTGCATCGTCTCCTTTATCCGTGTTTGTACGGTCAGATGTAGATGATCAGCAGTCCGGCCAGAACGCCGATGATCGTCGTGAAGGCGGGGAGCTTGCTATGGTACATGAGAATGGCCTGGGGCAGAATCTCGCCGAAGACCACATACAGCATCGCGCCGCTGGCGAAGCCCAGGCTGAGCGCCAGACCCAGCGCGCCGATTTCGCCCAGCCAGAAGCCAAGCAGCGCGCCGATGATGGTCGGAATGCCGGACGCCGCGGTGATCAGCACCGCGCGGAATTTGCCCATGCCGCCGCTGATCAGCGGAACGGAAACCGCCATGCCCTCGGGGATGTTGTGAAGGCCGATCAGAACCGCCAGAACCAGCGCCGCGCTGCCCATGACGCCGTTGTTGCTGGCGTAGGACGCGCCGATGGTCATGCCCTCGGGCACATTGTGAAGCGCAATCGCGCTGGCCATGACCACGCCCGCGACAAACAGCGCGAGCTTGTTGTCCTTGTTGGCGTAGTGCTGGCCGAGGTGGTCGCTGTGAATCAGCTCGTCCAGATCGTCCGCCGTTTTGGGGTGCTTTTCGTCGATGTGCGGGACCTCCGGATTGGTTCTCCGGTCGATCAGATAATTCAGAAGATAGATCACCGCGACGCCCAGCGCAATCGCGCCGATGACGGTGAATATGCCGACCTCCGTCTCAATGGCCTCCGTCACCAGATCAAAGCAGACCACGCTCAGCATCACGCCGCCCGCAAAGCTCAGCAGCAGGCTGACCGTCCGGTTGGAATCCTTCTGAAGCATTGCGCCGATCAGGCCGCCGAGACCCGTTCCAACGACGCCCGCAATGGCCGTCGTAACGATCAGTGTCATGAACACGCCCGTATAAACCCCTCCGTTTCATATCCTCTGTATCCCTCCGGCAGAATATTTATCCCGCCGTTTTCTATTATAGCAAATATGCGGCGTGAGGAATGTGAAATCAATGTATAATATTGGCCGCGTCTCCCCGGTCCATGACCACTTCATACCCGATTTTTCTCATTCTCTCCCGAAGGTCCTCCAGATTCTGCGCCGATTCCGCGCCGGAGGACAGCTTGCCGTTGTACAGCTCGTACTTCTTGCGCACCGAGGCCGGGGAAAGGTTGGGCATGACCACGTTTGCGCCGGAGAGAATGCCCTTCTCCCGGCCGATGGGATCAATCGAGCCGAGCGCGGTGGTCGCGGGCAGCAGCACGGTCGGCCGGATGAGGCGGATGACAGAGAGCAGGAAGCAGGTCAGTTCGACCGTGCCGGCCCTCTCGTCCTTAAACGGCGTTGCGTGATGCGGAATGAACGGCCCGACGCCGCACATCTGAGGCCCGAAGGTCTCGATGAACTTCATGTCCTGCGCCAGATGCATCGTCGTCTGCCCGGGCGAGGAAACCATGATGCCGCAGCCGGTCTGATAGCCGATTGAGTGAAGGTCCGAAAGGCAGCGCATGCGGTTGGCATGGCTCATTTCTTCGGGGTGCAGCAGCGCGTAATGAGAGGGGTCCGCCGTCTCATGGCGCAGAAGATACCGGTCCGCGCCGGCGTCGTACAGCCGCTGATAGCTCTCCCGGCTCCTCTCGCCGAGGGAAAGCGTCACCGCGCAGCCGGGGTGCTCCGCCTTGACCGCCCGGACGATATCCTCCACGACTTCATCCGAAAAATACGCGTCCTCTCCGCCCTGCAGAACAAAGGTCTGAAAGCCCAGCTCCGCGCCTTCGCGGCAGCACTCGAGGATTTCGTCCTTCGTCAGGCGATAGCGCTCGGCCTCCCGGTTGCCGCGCCTGAGGCCGCAGTACAGGCAGTTGTTTTTGCAGAAGCTGCTGATTTCGATCAGTCCGCGCACATACACCTTGTTTCCGTAGACCGACCGGCGCGCCTTTTCCGCCTTTTCCCGCAGATATTCCGTCGTTTCCGCCGTCCGGTTGTCGATGAGATATTCGTATGCTTTCAGCGGAAGGGCGTGGTTTTCCTCCAGCTGATCGATAAACAGTTTCATGACCGTGTCCATTCTATCGCCTCTTTTCATATAAAAACAGCCGCACCCTCCCAAAAGAAGGCGCGGCTGTGCGCAAAACCATCGCTTAGCCTGCCTTTCAGTCGGATGAAGGGCTCATCATCCTTCTGTCAGGGAGTTTGCATGGGTTCATTATAAGGGATTTGCCCGGAAAACGCAATCGTCCGGAAGGAATATCCTGCGCGGCGCTCACAGCTCGCCCCGCCGGATCATTTCCTCCATCTCCGATTCGCCGACGACGCGCACGCCCATCTTCATGAGCCTTTCGGCCAGTACGCCGTTTCCTTCGGTCAGCGTGCCGGTGTGCGTTCCGTCATAGATGAAGCCTTTCCCGCAGGAGGGGCTTCTCTCCTTGAGGATGGCCAGCGTGCAGCCATACATTCCGCACAGCCGCGCGACCTCCTCCGCCCCGCGCTCGTATTCCGCGGTGACGTCGCGCCCGTCCTTCGTGACGACGCGGCCGCCAACCCGCTCGGCAGGCACACGCGGCGTCGGCAGCCCGCCGAACACCTCCGCGCACACCGGAATCAGCTGATGCCGCTCAAGGAGCGCCCCGGCGGCGGCGTTTGTCTTGCTCTTTCCGTCGTAGCGGACACGCATGCCCAAGAGGCAGGCGCTGATGAGGATTTTCATAGATTATATACCCTCCCCGGCATATGAAAAAACACCCTTGCCGGAGCAAAGGTGTTTTTTTCTTGAATCAAACTTACTTCGCAGCAGTTTCGGCATCTGCCTTAACAACCTGCTGGCCATCGTAGTATCCGCAGTGCTTGCACACGCGGTGCGCCAGCTTCATCTTCTGGCAGCGCGGGCACTTAGCGATGCCCGGCAGAGACAGCTTCCAATGCGCGGAACGACGGCTGTTCTTGCGAGCTTTAGAAGTTTTTCCCTTCGGTACGGCCATGGTTACACCTCCTCATCCTCTGTCAGCAATTCACGCAATGCCGAAAAGGGATTCTGGCGTTCGCCGCCCTCCTGGCATGTACAGGGTGCAATGTTGCGATTGGCTCCGCAGATGTGGCAAATGCCTTTGCAGTCTTCGCTGCACAGAAAGCGCATCGGCAGTTCAAGCACCAGCGCTTCTTCCACCATCGGCTGAATATCGATCCGATATCCGTCGAGGGGATATGCATCGGCGTCTTCGGGATCCGGCGTCTTGTAGAACGATACGTCCACCGTCGCTTCCACATGGGTTTTGACCGGCTCAAGGCACAGCGCGCAGCGGGACTCAACGTCCGCTTCCAGCGAAGCCTCGATCCGGACGGATTCACCCGCTCCGGTGTAAGTACCCTTCAGGCAGACAGAATCGAACCGCACCGGATCATCCAGTACGATCATCGGCTCGACCTCTACCGTCGTTTCGAACGGATAGGACTGCCCCGGATTCTTCAGTGCCAGCGAAATGTCCATAAGCACAGCATTCACCCCACATCAACTATGATATTATAGATGGAAACCGCCAATTTGTCAAATGCAATTTACCCCAATTTGGCGATTCCAACCCACTTTTCAGGAAAACTCAATGTGAAGTTTTCGTATCATCTTCCGGCAGCCGCCCGTTTCGCCCTTTATGTGATATAATAGAGAAGAAATTTACGAAACAGGAGGTGCATCCGCCTTGATGATGAAGGGTTACGACAAGGAAAAGGCCATTGCCTTTATGCTTCCCAAGCTGATCAAAGCCGAATTCAAGCCGCTCGCCGCTCAGTCCGAAAAGCTGCTCTCCGACGCCATTGACGCCGACATGGCCTATATGATGGACGCCGGCGTGCTCACCGCCGACGGCCTCATGGGCGACGCGTATTATGACGACGACGACGCCTTCGAATTCATCCTCGAGAAGATGGCCCGCCAGCGCAAAATGAAGGAAGACGCGCAGGGCCCGCTCGCCGCGTTCGTCGATCAGTATCTCGAGCTTCAGCAGGCGTTCCTCGAAGAGAGCGGTCTCATGGACTGGGACTAACCTCTATTATACCTCTTCAACGTAAAGCGTTTCCGACGAAAGATGGCTCCTTTTTGGATTTCTTGTTATCTTTCGCTTGACGGAAGCGCTTTTTTTGTTTATAATTGAAAATAATCGATTAAAAATCGATAAAGTATTATGAGGAGTGAATAACTGATGACTTTGCCTGGAAAGCTCACAATCGGCTTTCTGCAGGAGGACAACCCGCAAAAATTCTATTTTCGCGTTCGGCCCCTGCTCACTCAGGACGAAGGCGGATATCATCCGACGGAAAATGTAAAAGAAGATTATCAGGAAGACGGATTTATTCGCATCGTACCCGACAAAAACGAACTGAGCCACTTCAAAAACCGCATGAGAACCCTGGGTCGCTACTGCGCGATCGACCTGAGAAAACATCCCGGCGAAAACGACAAAATCCGCCCCAACAAAAATCACAACGGCGAAAACGGCGACAAAAATGCCTATATTGTCTATTCCGACGTCATTGCGGCGGTTGAACCGATGCGCATGGCCGAGGTGGTGGACGTTGACGAAGACGGCCTGTTTGCAAAACCCGGTACCAAATTGGCGGCGCTCAGACACGAAGGCGTGCTCAAGGGCGTATACCAGTGGACCGAGCGCGGCGAACAGGGCGCGTATATTGTTGGCGAGAATCTGGCCGCACAGCCGCTGACCGACGATTCCCTGATCTCCATGACACTCCCGGACGGCACGCCCGTCCTCCTCATGATGGATCTGGGCCGGTTCGGCGTGGTCATTCCCGAGGCCGCAGCGCCCGCAGAGGAGCCGCAGCCGGCGCGCGCCGAGCCCGTTCAGGCCCCACGTCCCGAGCCCCGCAGAGAAGAGCCTGCGCCCCGCGCAGCAGAGCCCGCTCCCGCGCCTGCGCGCGCCGAGGAGCCCAAGCCCGAAAAAGAACCCGCTCCCAAGGCCCGGGAAGACAAGCCCTGGCTGCAGAGCACCACATACGTATTCCCCCGCGTGGTCGCCGCCAAGGGCAGCAGCCCGCGCGAGCAGTCCCTCGCCCAGCAGAGCGGCTTCAATCCGCGCCGCGGCATGAGCATGAAGGACATCATCGACGACCTGTGGCGCACCTCCCGCTTCGATCAGCTGGGCCATCCGGTCACCGGAGACACCACCGCCAAGCCGGTTCTGAGCCCCGTTGAGGAGGCCATCAATGCCTTCAAGGAAGCCTGGAGCCTGCCCGAGGCGCGCGGAAGCCTGATCGCCGCGCTGCTCAAGCTCGATCAGCTGGACGACGCGCTGGGCGCTTCCGGTTCGCCCGACGCCGCGCAGAACCGCGCCAGAAACGCCGGCGAGCAGCAGATGGTCCGCCTCGAAAGCGACCGGCTGAAGCTGCTGGGCGAAATCGACGAGCTGAAGCGCTTCCGTCAGGAAAAGCGGACCGAGCTGCTCACCGAGCTGCGCCGCACCCACAGCGCCGAATTCGACAAGACCGAAAAGCGCACGCAGGAAATGCAGGCTGCGCAGCAGAAATACGCCGAGCAGGCCGAGCAGGCCCGCAAGGCCGCAGAAACCGCTACCCATAAGTTTGTCCAGCAGCTGAGCGGGCAGATCGATCAGAAGATGACCGAGCATCTGCTCTCCGGCCGCGCGATAGACATGCTGACCGCGCTCTCGAGGAGAAACTGCGCCCCCGCCGCCCGTCCCGAGACGGAAGAAATGGCCGCGGGCGAGCTGATCTCCGCAGTGCGCGTCCGCTTCGGCGAGGCGGGCATTCCGCTGAGCAACGACGAAGCAGTCAACCTTCTGGCCTGCATCGCGCTGGGACGCATCATGATCATTTCCGGCCCGACCGGCTGCGGAAAGAGCGGCTACGCGCGCACGCTGGCCGCCGCGCTGGGCATTGCCGGCGTCAACACCGACTGCTACGCCGAGGTTCAGGCGCAGGCCGGCTGGCGCAATCTGGGCGAGGCGATTGAGAGCGGTTCCGCGTCCGGCGTTCCTCAGGTCAGGATGCCCGAGGTCAAGCGCATGCTGGAAAACGACGATCTCTCCACCCCGACCATGCTCTTCATCGACGCGGCCAACCGCGGCGCGATGGATGAATATCTGGGCGAGCTGCTGACGCTGGGCGAAGCGGGCGCGCCGGGTCTGCTGACCACGGGCGCAGGCGCCATTCACATGAGCGACAGCCTCCGCCTGGTCATGACCGTTCAGGACAGCGGCAGCGCGATGAGCGGCGAGCTGCTGGACCGCGCATGGCTGATGCGCCTTGCTCCGGACGCGGCGGACGCCGAATGGCCGCCCAAATCCGGCACGCTGCCCAGGCCCGAAAAGGCCGTCTCCCTCTCCACCCTCAAAAAGATCTTCGCGCCGGGCGCAGAGCTGCCGGGCGAAATCACCGAGCGGATGCGCGCGCTGCGCGAAAAGCTGGCGGCCAACGGCATGTATCTGAGCCGCCGCACGCTCGCCGACCTCTACAATTACTGCTCCGCCGTGCTGCCCTACATGACCTGTACGCCGCTGGAGATTTTGGATCTTGCACTGGCTCAGAGAGCCATGCCCGCGCTTCTGGCGACCGCCAATCTGGACGGACTGCATATCCTCAACAAGCTCCTGCCCGATATGCCGAAGTGCCTTCAGATTCTGGGCTCCTCGCTCCCGCTGCCGCCCCTGTAACAGCATAGAAACAGCCCGCCCGGTTCTTCACCGGACGGGCTGCTTTTCTGTTTTCTATTTCATTTCCCAGTCCCACATGAATCTGTCCTTGCCCGCGCCGATCTCAAAATGGCACTTGACGATGCCCAGATCGACCTTGGCATAAGGACCGCGCCCGGCTTTGGCCAGCACCAGACTGCTGCGCCGGGTGAACTTGAACCTCTGCTGATTGACGGCGGTGGGCGCGAGCAGAGCGGCCTCCGCGCCCCGGATGAACCAGTCCGGATGGCCGGTTCCCTCGACAACGTCCTTCACGGCCTTCGACCGGCGCGCCTTGCCCTGCGTGCTGCCGTAGCCCAGCGCAATGACGCACACCAGCTTTTCGTATTCGCGAACGCGGATAACGCCCGGAACCTTGCGGTAGGTCAGCCCCACCCAGCAGGTGTTCAGCCCCAGCTGCTGCGCACGCAGGACGATCTTCTCGCCCTGATACCCGCACTTTTCCTCCAGATCTTTATCTTCCTTCTCGCCCACCAGTGCGATATAGTTCTTCACGCCGGAGAACATGCCGTAATGCGCGAAAAAGCCGGAAAACGCCTTGGGTTCCTCCAGAATCAGCTGAATGCGAAGGCCGCTCTCCCCGTTGCACTCGTCGATGAATGCGCGCAGCTGATCAGCCTTCTCCGCTTCAATCGGGGTATCCAGATAACTGCGCACCGAATGCCGTGCGCGGACAGCTTCCATCAGATCCACTGATTCCACCTCCTGTACCGTCGTGCCTATGTGTTATCGGGCGTACTTCTGCGCAAATTCCTCGTCCGTCGCATAGCAGGCGACGATTTCGCCGAAGAACAGCTCGTGCAGATCGTTCTGCGGATAGCAGCGGTCCTTGATCTCCTGATCCATGGTATCGCCCATCATGAAGCCGTTCATGACGGTTCTGCACTCGAAATGCAGGCCGCACTCCTTGACGATGGGCGCATCCACCTGCTGCGCGGGAACGGCGGTGATGCCGTGGCCCTCGAATTTGTTGATATCCCGGCCGGACTTGGTGCCCGCCATGATCAGCTCGGCCTTAAGCTCATTGCCCGTCGGCACGCTCACGGTGAAGCAGCCGGCCTTTTTGATCAGCTCATAGGTATGCCGCTGCGGACGCACCGCGGCCACGAACACCGGCTTCTTCCAGCAATAGCCGATCCAGCCCCAGCCGATGGTCATGGTGTTGGCCGGTTCGCCGGGCACGGTCAGGAAGACGCCGGCATGGCTCATTTTATCGGTGGCATAGCCGAGGACGTCCAGATAATTGAGTTCCTTCATAATATTTTCCTCCTGATACGAATTCACTGACTTTATTGTACTCGATTTTGGGGCGTTTGAGAAGTACCGGCGGGCAAAGTCCAGAAAAAACACACTCCTGCCCATCAATCCGCCCCGGACAGACGAAGATCCAGCCGACTGTGATGTACGGTCAGCTGGATCGAGTTGTATTGCACGGCAGTTCATACAGCCGGCATCAGGCCGGTCAGTTCTTCTTGCCCGCGAGGGACTTTCTGTACTTCTCGCTCTCCCAGTTGGCGATGAAGGCCTTGGCGGCCTCGCCCATGGTGGAGAGGGTATAGCCGTTCTTCTCGATCTGGCGGCAGATGAAGACCACGGCGGTCAGCGTCTCGGCGATGACCTGCGCCTTGGAGGCGGGCATGTTAAAGACAACCTTGCCGGTCGCGGGATCGGCGGAGCAGCAGCCTTCCGCAGGCGCATCGGCAGTCATTCTGAACGCGCCGGTCAGGAAGACCAGCTGATCGGGATAGAGCGGCTGCTCGAGGAAAAACTTCTCGTCGTAGTCGCCGGAGGCAATCTGCTCAGCCAGATACGGCGCGTCCGCCTCGACCAGACCGCCCTCGATCTCCTTGACGGAAACCGGCGGGAATGCGTCGGGCGCGATATTGAACGCCGCGGCGATGCGGGCATTGACGTCGGTATGAATGCGCAGGCACTCGTCGGGATCGTCGTGATGGGCGATCAGGCCATGGTTCTCCATGAAGATGACCGCGGGCTTCTTTCCGGTTTCCTTCTCGACGCGGGCGAGTTCGTCGCGGATGGAGAAGGTCAGGCGGGCGCCGGGATCGGTGTAGGGAACGAAGCCCCAGGTATAATCAGCGCCGTCAAGCGCTTTGCCGACGATCGCCAGGCATTCCTTGGAGCAGGCGGCGAGGTTGGCGTAAACGCTGTGACTGTGGGCGACGAAGGTATCGAGCAGGGAATGGAAGCCGGCCTCAACGGAGGGGCGCAGCGCGTCCAGGCCCTCGATGGTCAGGGTCATTTCCTTGGCCTTGGCAGAGCCGGCCTTCTCGACGTCCTCGAAATCGGCGGGATTGGAGCCGTAATAGAACTCGCGCAGCCCGGCGTAATTGAGCACGGCGTAGGCCTTATTGGGGGTGATGTCCTTCAGACAGTAGCCGGAGGCCTTGATGGCCATGAGGCCGCCCTCGAGCTTGACCGAGGTGTTGCCGCCGCCGCCCTGAACATAGTCCGCACGCGCGCCGACGGAGCCGGATACGCGGGCAAAGTTCTCAAGGGCCGCTGCATTCGCTTCGAAGAAGTTGCTCATGATGATTTCCTCCCGAAATAATGATTTTCATTCTTACCTGTATTATATGTGTTTTTCGGGGGCCTGTCAATCGGCGCTTTTGCGCATGGCGCTGGGCGTGAGGCCGGTAATGCGGCGGAAATGGCGGTTGAAGGAAGAAAGCGTCGGATAGCCCACCCGCCCGGCGATTTCCGAAGCCGGCATGCTGCTGCCCCGGAGCAGATTGACCGCCGCCTTGACGCGGACCTCATACAGATACTCAAACGGCGCTTTGCCGGTCGCCCGCTCAAAGCAGCGGCGGAAGCTGGTGACGCTCCGGCTGCACAGGGCGGCCAGCTGCTCGACAGTCAGCTGTTCGTCGTAATGCATGGAAATATAGACCACCGCCGCGGACACCTCGCTCACGCTCTCATACGAAGGCGCATCCTTCGGCGCGGACCGCGCGGCCAGCTCGGCCATGATGAGCCCGGTCAGCCAGACGACGCGCTCCCGGGAGAAGGGTCTGTCCGCCAGGTAGGCGTCGATCAGACGGCGAACGAGGTCCGGAACGCCGCTGTCCGGATGCAGGATGCCGCTGAAGCGCCCGGCCTCAGCCAGCAGCGCGCCACAGTCCGGCCCGAGCAGATCGGCCGGCACGAGGTCGATGAACTGCCAGCCGCTCATGTCGTCGCCCGCGCTCTGGGCGATGTGCGCGACGCCCGGCGCAATCACCGAAACATCGCCCGCCGAAAAGGAATGGATGCCGCCTCCGATATAGAAAATACCGCTGCCCCGGCGGCACAGGCCGAGCTCCAGCGCATCGTGATAGTGCATGCACTCGGGATAGGCGAGCGGCGAATGAAGATAGTCCCCCTTGGGCGCGCGGATCGGAAACTCCGGATCGAGCGAAACGGGCAAGTGGACGTAGGACGACGTTTTTTGCATAGAACTGGCTCCTTTTTGCATAGCAATGGGCAGATTCGTGTACTATAATAACATACAGATACCAATAATACAAGGGAGGCGCAAAGTATGAATTTCGATCCTTCTTTCCTGGCTCTTGACAAGATGCATGCATGGGAGCTGTATTCCGCCAATATCATGGCCGAGCTGCGTCAGTGCAAAGACGAGGGCCGCGACGTTGAAAAATATGAAAAGCTGGCCGAAGGCATTGCCGCGCTGGACGCCACGCCCATCCGCGAGGAGCTGGGCAACATCTTCTACAAGGCGATGATGGAGGCTCCGATCCGCGCGGATTATCCGTATGTCGAGCCGAGCGACCTTGAGGGCATTCAGGC
The DNA here is from genome assembly GCA_017410445.1 of Clostridia bacterium. Lineage (GTDB taxonomy): Bacteria > Bacillota > Clostridia > Christensenellales > Aristaeellaceae > RGIG2066. Next base: position 23,976 of record JAFQQU010000100.1, read on the forward strand.
GGCGCGTCCGGCGGACCGCATCGAGTGGCAGAAGCCTGAGAAAAACGACGCGCTGAGCCGCAAGTTCCTCGGCGCGTGGATGGGCCGCGTGTGCGGATGCCTGCTGGGCAAGCCGGTCGAGGGCTGGCGCACGCCGGACCTTCACAAGCTGCTCAAGGAGAGCGACAACTTCCCGCTGAAGAGATACATGACCTCCGCGGACGTTGAGAAGGCCGGTCTGACGGAAAAATCCAACAAATGGGCCAAGTGGATCGATCTGGTGAAAGACGCCGCACCCTGCGACGACGACACGAACTACACCGCGCTGGCGTCCCGGGTCATCGAGCGCTGGGGCCGCGACTTCACGCCGGGCGACATGGCGGACGCATGGGTGGAATATCAGCCCAAGCGCGCCTACTGCACCGCCGAGCGCCGCGCGTTCCGCAATTTCGTCATCGGCATCCGTCCGCCGATGTCGGCCATTTACAAGAATCCCGACCGCGAGTTCATCGGCGCGCAGATCCGCGGCGACTATTTCGGCTACATCAATCCGGGCGATCCGGAGACAGCGGCGGACATGGCATGGCGCGACGCGTGCATTTCGCATGTGAAGAACGGCATTTACGGCGAGATGTTTGTCGCGGCGATGCTGGCGGTTGCGGCGGTCTGCGACGACGTGAAGACGGTCATTCTGGAGGGCCTCAAGCAGATTCCCGAGAAGAGCAGGCTGACCGAGCGCGTGAAGGCGGTTGTTCAGTGGTATGACGAGGGCGTTTCTCAGGCGGAATGCTTCAAGCGCATTCATGAGGAATGGGACGAATTCGAGGCCTACGACTGGGTACACACGATTTCCAATGCGATGATCGTTACGGCTTCCCTCCTGTACGGCGAGAAGGACTATTCCCGCTCGATCTGCATGGCGGTTGAGACCGGCTTCGACACCGACTGCAACGGCGCGACGGTCGGCTCGATCCTCGGCATGATGCTGACCGACGCGGGCATCGGCGAGGAATGGACCGCGCCCATCCATGGCAAGCTCAGCACCAACATCTTCGGCATGGACTGCGTCTCTCTGCCCGAGCTGGCCGAGATGACCATGACCCACCTTCCGGGCTGAGCCCGGACCCATGGCCTGCCGGGCGGCTGAAACCGACACGACCGGCGGGCAGTGCCCGCTGACATGGCCTGCCGGGCCGCTGAAACCGACACGACCGACAAAGATCGGTCGGCCGCGTCGGCGTTGATGTGAATCGCACCTTCCTGCGGTCACGGTATAAGAAATAAACTGCATACAGCACGACCCGACCGGCCATAAATCTGAGCCGGACGGGTCTTCGTGTGAAGGACGCGCCTTCAACTGCCGCGTGCCGCGCACCAACATAACCCGCGTGAGCGTGCGGGATTCTTAAGGGACTGGTCCCTTAAGCCGCCGGAGGCACGTACCCCTTCTCATCCCTCGCCGCACAAAGCCCCCTTCGTCTGCGCCCTTTCTGCCGCCCGGATCAAGAAACGAACGAGCCTGAAGATATGTGCCCGCACTTTGTTCGGTGGGAGCGGGGGCTGTTGCACAACGGCCCCAGAAAAAAAACAGTGAGCAAGACCCTGAGAAGGGGTAGCTTGCTCACTGTTTTTGTTGTAAGATGTAGCTGCTAATGAAAC
>JAFQQU010000008.1 GCA_017410445.1 Clostridia bacterium
CGCAGCGGAGAAAAATGCTTCTTTCCCTGCATTTTCGCCCGGAAAATCGTGAGATTTTCAGAAAATGCCGCCTTGAGGGGTGGCAGTGGCGGGGAACCGCAGTTCCCCGTCCACAAGCGTTGACTTTGTCAACGCGCAGACGAGGCTCCGGAAAGAACCGGGGCCTCGTTTTCTGCATCAGCCGATTCTGACCAGCGTCAGCGTGATGATGGGGTCGGACGCATCGTCCGCGGTGAGATTCAGGGCTTCGGAGGAAGTAACGGTTACGACTGCGCCGGAATTGGCGGTAATGACGGTCTGCGCGCTGGCGTTCTGCGGCGGGTCGGTGGCCACCTTGTCGATGACGATGGTTCCGCCCGGGCTGGGAATGCCGTTCACGCGGACGTCCAGCTCAGTGTAGAGCGCAGTGTTTCCGGGCGCGAATGCGGTCAGCGTCGCCAGATATACGCCCTCTTCTTCCAGCGTGAACGCGCCGCCGTCCTTCCAGATGCCCTCGACGGTAGAACCGCCGTTAAAGGGAATGACGCCGCCTGCGGATACCGTTACGCTGCCCACCTGAGTAAAGAAGCCGAATACGGGATTTCCGCAGGGATAGCCGCATTCGTTCGCACAGCCGTCGGCGCATCCGTCATAGCAGGGTTCACAGGGAGAACAGGGATTGCAGGGCGTGCATCCGTCGGTGCAGCCGCAGTCGTTGTGTACCGGGCCGCAGGGACCGCAGTAGAAGGGATGACAGCTGTCCGGACCGGGATAAGTGCAGCTATTTCCGCAGCCGGTGCAGGTATTGCAGCAGTCATACGGATAGCAGGCGCTCAGACAGCCGTAGGTTTTGCCGCAGCCGGTCCTGCGGTTTGCTGCGCAGGAGGATGCGGCTCCGCTGCGGGCGGCGCCGCAGGACGAGCGGGCGGAGGAACAGCCGGAGCGGGAGGAAGCGCATCCGCCGCTTCCGCATGAGGTACAGGTTCTTGCGCTGCTGCAGGCAGGACGGGCAGCGGCATACTGTGCGTATACGCCGGTCAGACGCGGGGTCTGAGCGGCACGGCGGCATCCAGTGCTGTGTCTGTTCGTGTTGTTGCGGTTACAGGAAGAACATGTCAATTGAAAAACTCCTTTCGCAAGGGACTCCACTGCATCGTATGCGTGAGAGGCCGCTTTGGCGAAAGGAGTTTTTGTGATTTGCCGGAATCGGGCGCTATCAGAATTCAACGTTCAGCACGTTCGGACGGAGCTTCATGCGCGCGGTAATGAGCGGATCAACCACCTGGCTGACTTCCAGATCGCAGACAAGGCTTTCCAGCATGATCAGATGATTGTTTTCAATGCCGGCACGGGAGAGGAGGAAGGCATGCATGGCATTTGCGGCCAGCTTGCCGGCCTTATCCAGCGTTTCGGCGGAGGCGATGGTGTAGAAGCAGCCCTGATCCAGAAGAACCGGCCATTCTTCCTTCCTGCCCTTGATGACGCTCAGGCGGACAGTGACGTCCGCAGCACATTCAAGGCCGCATACGCCGACTTCGCCGTCGCCCATCTGCGCGTGAACATCGCCCACGGCGAACAGAGCGCCTTCGGTGCTGACCGGCAGATACAGCGTGCTGCCCTCGCGGATGTGGCGGGTGTCCATGTTGCCGCCGTGTTCGCCGGGAGTTTCGCAGTCCACCGGATCGCCTGCGGGAGCGACGCCGATGACGCCGATCATCGGATCGACCGGCACGGTAACGCCGTCAAGGGAGGCAAAGCTTCCGTTGATCGGGATGGCGCGGACGGTCTTCGCGGTGACCAGATCGCCCATGTAGCCGACGCCCGGACGGATGCGCATGGTGCCATAGTCGGCGCACTTGATGGAGAGAATTTCGCACTTGAGCGTATCGCCGGGTTCAGCGCCCTCGACGAAGATCGGGCCGGTCGCCGGGTTGCCGCCGCTTTTCTCTTTGACGGGAGCCTCGCCGCGCGGATCGTTGTCGGCGCGCAGGGTGTCGTTGTAGCAGTCAACCGTGCGGATGCATACGATCGCGCCGGACGGAACGGTCATTACGGGCGCGTTGTCTTTGGAGAAAGCAAAGATGCAGGAAGCGTCGTCCAGATGATGAGTCATGGTGATATATCCTCCTTGCTTATTCGTCTTCTTCAAGGAACAGGCGCATCAGCTGATCGCCGGATTCCAGAATGGGCAGATTGCTGCAGGCCGCCTCGGTAAAGGGCCGGGGCGTTCCGGGCATGCGGCTGTCGTAAATGGCAAAGGGAGCGGGCGTGCCGTCGTGCGTGCAGGTGGAAAGCAGAGTGTAGTGGTCGGGCATGAGCAGAAGGCGGTAGTCCTCCTCCATGTCGTCCATCGCCTTCATGACCGGCTGAATCATGCGCTCGTCCAGCCGGCGGATGGATTCCATCTTGCCCTCAAGGTCGCCCAGATGGGAGAGATCGTCCGGCGCTTCCAGATGGAGCAGCACGAAATCATCGCCCGATTTCAGCGCGTTCAGCGCCGCCTCGACCTTGCCCTCGTAGTTGGTTTCCAGCGTGCCGGTCGCGCCGTCGATGCGCGGAGCCTTCAGGCCGCTCAGCCATGCGATGCCGCGGACCAGCGGAACGGCGGATACGGCGGAGCCGGTTTTCTGGTATTTTTCGGTGAAATCTTCAAGAATGGTTGCCCGGCCAGCGCCCCAGAACCAGACGCCGTTGGCCATGAGCAGGCCTTCCTTTACGCGGCGGCGGTTGACAGGGTGGCCGCAGAGGAATTCATGGGCGCGCTTCTGAAGGGCGTGAAGCTCATTGGCAAGCTGTCCGCGGGGCTGATAGCCATCGATGACCTGACCGGCGATGTCGTGCGGCGGGGTGAGCAGGAAAGGCTCGTCGCTCGCCTTGACGACCGCGATGTGGCGGAAGGTCGGGGTGGGGGTGATGGTCATCCGGGCCTTTTTCATGATTTCGGCGAATTCGGGATCATGAATGAGGTCGCTGACCAGCTCGAATGCGTCCGGGCCGTCGATGCCGTCGCCGTTGTAGCTGGCCATGGAGCCGCCGTCATACTCGCCGCCGACGGAAATCAGGTTCATGCGGAAGGAGACCTCGTCTTCCTTCAGTTCAACCTGTTCACCCGCCGCTTCCAGCGGAGAACGGCCCTTGTAGCACTTGACGGGCTCATGGCCCAGCAGCGTGAGGAAAGCGACGTCGCTTCCGGCCGGCAGACTTTCCGGGCAGGTGCGCACGCGGCCGAGCTCGCCGCCTGCGATGCGGGCCATGCCGGGCGCGGCCACGGCCTCCAGCGGCGTTTTTCCGTTCAGGGCGTCAATGGGCAGATCAGCCATGCCGTCGCCGACGATCAGAACGTATTTCATCGAGAATCCCTCCGAAATAACTTGCGAATTTTAAAGAAATGATATATGATTGTATCATACGCAGCTTAAGAATTTGGTGCTGCTGTGTAAATTTTAATGTATAGCGAGGGCTTTCATGCAGAATCAGCTTGCACGTCTGATCAAAAACCAGATGTTTGAAGGATTTTTGTTGGTTAAAAATTCAGAACAGCGTACTTCGTCCAACGGAAGCAAATTCCTGGACATGACCCTGTCCGACGTCTCCGGCGAGTTCAACGCCAAGATGTGGGACGGCGCGGTTCAGCCGCCCAAGGCCGGAACGGTCATCAAGGTGCGCGCGATGATGAACGAATATAACGGCCGTCCTCAGCTGCGCGTGGATAAGCTGCGCGCGGTGACCGATAAGGATGAGGTGGATATGAGCCTGCTGGTGCCCTGCGCGCCCGAAGCGCCGGACACGATGGAGGGCTTTATCCGCGAACGCGTCGCGAAAATTGCCGATGCTGAGCTGAGAAAGGTCGTCGAATACCGTCTGGACGAGGCGGGAGACGCTCTGAGCTACTATCCGGCTGCGCAGAAGCTCCATCATGCCGAGCGCAGCGGTCTGCTGCATCATACCAGCACGATGCTCAGAATGAGCGATATGGTGTGCGACGTCTATCCGCAGCTGGACCGCGACCTGCTGGCCGCCGGCGTCGTGCTGCATGACCTGTGCAAAATCACCGAGCTCATGGCGGACGAAAGCGGCGTTGTGAGCGATTATTCCCGCGAGGGCCTGCTGCTGGGCCATCTGGTTCAGGGCGTGAGCGTGCTGATGCGGGTGTGCGATCAGATGGGCGTGCGCGAGGAGCTCAAGCTCATGCTGTCTCATATGATCCTGTCCCATCATGACCTGCCTGAATACGGCTCACCCCGCCGTCCGATGTTCCCGGAGGCGGAGGTGCTGCATATTCTGGACCTGCTGGACGCGCGCATGTTTGAGATGAGCTATGCGCTGAACGCCATCGCGCCCGGCACGTTTACCGACCGCATATGGTCGCTGGAGCGCAAGCTGTACCGAAGAGAAAAGCCGGCGAATGCCGAAAGCGGAGAAGAGCAGAACTGAATAGCGGACTGACGGAATATGTTCCTTATATAATAGGTATGTATGAGAACATGCTGCCGGTCTTTGGAGACGGACTGGTCTCTTTTCGGAGCGGCGGGCAGGATTTCTGTCCGCCGCTTTCAGAAATGGTTCGGGACGGATACAGAATCCGGAGAAGGGGGGAGAGGGCTGTGAAAATCGGGGTATCGCTGCCGCCAGCGTTTCTTGCGGGGAAGGCAATGACGGAGCATCAGAGAAAAATGATGGAATCATCGGGCGGAGCAGACGGATTTCTCAGAAGGCTGAAGAAAGCGGGCGTTTCGTCCGTCGAGCTGCGCGCCATCCGGCCGGGCACGGCGCCGGAAGAGGTGAGGGAGGCTGTCCGGGCTGCGACGGAAGCCGGACTGTCCCTGACCGTGCACGGAGCGCTGAAGGACGAGCCCGCCGAACTGTTCTGGGGCCGGATGGAGCCGGTTCTCGACGTTCAGCCTGCGCTGACGGTCACGGTACATTCGGCCGGAGACCGGGAGACGACGCTTATGCTCCTCCGGCGCATGGCGGAGTATGCCGCGTTCCGCTTTCCGGAAGCAAAGCTGGCGCTAGAGAACAACCGGAGCAAAAAGGGCGATAATATGGACCTGGTCGAGTGTTTCGGCGTGATGAAGACGCTGAGTATTCTTGAATGTCCAAACGTCGGCGCATGCTGGGATTTCGGTCATTACTACTGGGATCGCCTGACGCACCCGGCGCAGCTGCCGGATGAACTGCCGCCGGAGGGCTTTCTGCGCCGCGCGGTTCACACGCATATTCATGCGGTTGAAAATGACACCACCCACTTTCCGCTGACGACGGGCCAGCTTCCTTTGGAGGAATTCGTCCGTGCGCTTTCCGGTGCGGGATACACGGGCGTCTATAATCTCGAGCCTGAACCAGAGCGCTGGGATGAGGAGAGGGACGCGGCTGAGGAGATTATCCGCTCGGCAGAGCTGCTCGTCGAAATGCTAAGAAAGATCGGAGGAGACGGACAATGAGCGCGAAACTGTATATTTTCGGAACCTGTTCGGGCACAGAGCCCTATCCGGGGCGGCATCACTGCTCCTTTGCCGTAGAGCATGAAGAGAAGCTGTACTGGTTCGACGCGGGCGAAAGCTGCTCGCATACCGCTTATGTCATGGGCGTTGATCCCCGGAAGATCCATTCGATTTTCATCTCGCATCCGCATATGGACCATGTGGGCGGGCTGGCCAATCTGATGTGGACCATCCGCAAGCTGGACGGCCGGTACGGCGGCATGGAGGGGAGGACGGTCAATCTCTTCATGCCCAACGAGCAGACGTGGCCCGCCGTCCGGCAGGTGCTTTCGCAGACCGAGGGCGATTTCAGGACGCGGTTTTCCATTTGCGATAAGAGAATCCGGGATGGCGTTCTGCTGGATGAGGGCGGAGTGAAGGTGGAGGCGATGCACAATCTGCATCTTCCTCAGCTGGACGACGGCTCGTGGCGCAGCTTCAGCTTCCGGATTACCGTCGGCGGCAGGGTGATCGTGTTCTCGGGCGATGTGAAGAATTATTCGGAGATCGAGCCCTTGATCAGAGGCGCTCATGTTCTTCTGGCCGAGACCGGGCATCACCGCCCGGCCAAGGTGTGCGGCGAGCTGAACGAAATGGGGCATATGCCGGAAAAGCTTCTGTTCATTCATCACGGCCGCGCCATTCTGGACGAGGGACAGCCGGCGATCGACGAGGCGAAGACGCAGTACAAAGCCGAAATTGTCGTGCTTAACGACGGCGACGTGCTGTCTGTGTGATTGGCAAAAAATAACAGAAATATGATAGAAGGCAACGAATACATAACGAAAAATATGCGGCAAATTTGCGTCGGTGTTGACAAAATTGAGAATATCTGATATGATTTCAAGGTGAATATATTTAATCTGTTAAGGGGGAAGCTGTTATGATCGCTGCAAGCAAGACGCCGAAGCGCATTAAGCGCGGAGCGGACGATATCGCCGTATCGACGATATCCTATGTTGTCGCGGGAGTTTTCTCGCTGATCTGTTTCATTCCTTTCCTGCTGGTTATCATTTACTCTTTCACCCCGTATGATCTGTATCTGAAGAATCACTTCGATCTCTGGCCCGAGAGATGGACGCTGGAAGCATATGAGATGGTGCTTCGGTATCAGTATATCTGGTCCGGCTACAAGAACACGCTGTTTATCGCGACTGTCGGCACCGTCTTCTCGATGGTTCTCCTGGTGCTCACCGCCTATCCGCTGACCAAGAAGGACCTGAAGGGCCGCGCGCTGATTCAGAAGCTGTGGATCTTCACCATGTTCTTCTCCGGCGGCATGATTCCCGAGTATTTCCTCATGCGTTCTCTGGGTCTTCTGAACACGCTCTGGTCAATGATCTTGCCAGGCCTTCTGGGCTGCTACAACCTGATCCTGATGCGCAACTATATCGAAGGCCTGCCCACCTCGCTGGAAGAAGCCGCACTGATTGACGGCGCAAACGACATTCAGGTTCTCTTCAGGATCATTCTCCCGCTGTGCCTGCCGA
>JAFQQU010000101.1 GCA_017410445.1 Clostridia bacterium
AATCTCCGCAAGTGCAAGTCCATCGCCATTTCGAACATGTTCCAGGAGCACATCTTCACGCAGGAAGAGGCCGACTATATCTACGAGAAGCACATGAAGAACCCCGAGGAGTTCTGGACCGAGTATCCCTTCCCGTCTGTGGCAATCAATGATCCCGCTTCCGTTCAGGATCGTCAGGGCAACAGCTGGGGCTTCTATACGCAGGGCCTGACCGCCCTTCGCGCGCTGCGCTGGATGGATTTCTACGGCAAGGGCGAGGACCTTGAGCATATCATGCGGCAGTGGGTCGATGCGCTCGCCTCTTCCGACACGATCCGCTTTGCGCAGGAGCTGCATCCGGTAACCGGACAGCCCAGCACCAGCTCCCAGTGGTATTCGTCCATCATGCTGTTCTATGTCGCGGCCTGCAGACGGCTGGGATACGTGGAGGCGTAAGGGAATTGCGGAGGAATGCGTCATGCTGACCTATGAGAAGCTCGACTTCAACGCTCTTAACCGGGCGGATTTTCTGAAGTTCGTCGAGATTGAGCAGAACTGCGGTTTGGACGACCCGTATCCGCCGGAGCTCATCTTTGAGATTCTTGAGGCAATGGACAATTTCGTCTGCCGGGCGGACGGCGAAATCGTCGGCTTCATCATGATGTCCCCGAAGTCGCATTACCTTCATGGGAGCGCGTACATCGTCAATATCAATGTAGCGGCTCCGTGGCGCGGACAGGGAATTGCCAAAAAACTGATTCTCATGGCCTGCCGGCATTATTTGAAGACGTGTCCGGAGGGGTATATGTCGCTGGACGTCGTGAAAACCAGCCGGGCGAGGGCGCTGTACCGAAAGATCGGCTTCGGAGAGACCGTCATCCCCAGCCGAAACGGCCCTTCCGATCTGGTCATGGCTGCGCCGATGAAGCTCCTCGAAAAGAATCTGATCCGGCTGACAGAAGCATAAAGAAAACGGCTGCGGCGGGCGATTGTTGCCCGGTCCGCAGCCGTTTTTGTGTCTTGGGGTAATTACGGCAGGACGTCCACTTTTTCCTGAAGGATCTTTTTGAGATAGAGCGCGCACATGCAGACGGAGAACAGCTCGGCGATGGGGAAGGACCACCATACCGCGTTCAGGCCGCCCAGCCGGCCCAGCAGCCATGCGGCCGGCAGGATGACCAGCAGCTGACGGACCAGAGAGACCAGCAGGCTGTATACGCCGTTGCCCAGCGCCTGGAAGACCGAGGAGGAAACCACGCCGAAGCCCGCGAAGACGAAGCTCAGGCTGATAACCCGCAGCGCGATCTTGCCGATGTCCAGCATGTTTTCGGAGGCGTCGAACATCATCAGCAGCTGGCCGGGGAAAATCTGAATGATGATCAGGCCGATCAGCATGATGCCGACCGCATAGGCGACGCTCAGGCGCAGCGTTTCCATAATGCGGGCCTTGTTTCTCGCGCCGTAGTTGTAGGAGATGATCGGAACCATACCGTTGTTCAGGCCGAATACCGGCATGAACACGAAGCTCTGGAGCTTGAAATATACGCCGAAGACCGCTGTAGCCGTCGCGGTGAAGGCCATGAGGATCTGGTTCATGCAGAAGGTCATGACGGAGGAGATCGAGTTCATCAGGATGCTCGGGAAGCCGACCGAGTAGATCTTCCGGATGATCCTGCCGGAGGGACGGAAGCCCTTGAAGTGCAGCCGGATTTCGGGATTCTTCGTGATGTTCAGATAGACGCCCATCGTAAGGCTGCAGATCTGGCCGATGACCGTGGCCAGCGCCGCGCCGACAATGCCCATCTTCGGAAAGCCCAGAAGGCCGAAGATCAGGATCGGGTCAAGGATGATGTTGATCACCGCGCCAAGCAGCTGCGTGACCATCGAATAGAACGCGCGGCCGGTGGACTGAAGCAGGCGCTCGCACATGATCTGGCCGAACAGGCCGAAGGAAGCGACTGTGCAGATGCGGATGTAAGCCGCGCCGCCCTCGATGATCTCGGGAATATCGGTCTGCAGCTCGAAGAACAGGCGCGAAAAGCCCAGACCCAGCACGACGAAGAGCAGCGAGCTCATCGCATACAGGAATACGCCATTGCGCGCGGTCTCGCCGGCCTCCTCATGGTTTTTCTCGCCCAGACAGCGGGAGAGCAGCGCGTTCATGCCGACGCCCGTACCGGTGGAGATGCCGATCATCAGGTTCTGAACCGGAAAGGCGAGGGAGACGGCGGTCAGCGCATTTTCGCTGATGCGGGAGACGAACAGGCTGTCCACGACGTTGTACAGCGCCTGAACCAGCATGGATACGACAATGGGCAGGGACATGCTGATCAGCAGCCTGTTGACCGGCATTGTGCCCATTTTATTTTCCGCGTGAGCGGTGCTCATGATGCATTCCTCTTTTCGTTCAAATTGCCAACCGGCTTATTGTAGTGGGGGATGGCTGCCGTGTCAACGGAGAATGTGTTGATAAACAGGGGCTAAAAGTAAACGATGATTTTTCGGGCCCGGGGAACACGGAAAAAACCGCCCTCACGAATGAAGGCGGTCTGAAACAGGATGATGTGCGGATCGGTCAGAGGGCGAGCGCGTCCTCGGTAAAGCAGCCCGAATAGCCCTTTTCATGGCACCAGCGGCATCCTGCGAAGATGCGTTCGGCATAGTCGGGCTCGTAGGCGCGGTAGTCGCTGTAGAAATATTGCTCGTGGATCATGATTTCGATAAAGCCCCGGTGCGGATACTTTTCATGTTCTTCGGTGAGGATTTCTGCGATTCTCTCCGGCGAATACATGTTCATGACCACGTCGATCTTTCCGTAAATCATGCCGCTGCCGGGATCGCGCCAGAAGCCGTATCGCTGGGTTTCGAGCACCTTTTCGGGCGAGAGATTGTAGCTGACGTAAGGCTTTCCGTCTTTGTTCAGCGCGATGTATCCCATCAGCGCGCGGATGCCGTTTTCCTGAAGCGCGCGGATGCCTGCCTCCGAGCATTCGCCAAAGTGTATGGTGGTCGCATGCTCCAGGCATTCTTCGCCGGCAAAGCGGATGATCTCCGAATGCACCTTCCGGCAGTCTTCAAAGACCTCTTCGTAGGAGGAATTGAGATAAGGCTTGCCCGGCTCCTCCTGAAGAGAATGGAAGGCCAGATGCAGCCAGTCCGCGTTGGCGCGGAATTCCTCTTTGTACTGATCGGTCATCATCGAAAGATTGAACGGGCCGTATTTTTCGACGGCCTGTCCTTCGACCTGATAGAAAAGGTTCAGCCGCACCTTTGCGCCGAAGCGTTCATGAGCCTCTTTATAGACGGCCAGATACGGATGATCGAAGAGGGAGGCGGGGCGGTCGCGGGTGAGCTCGGCCAGCCACCAGATGTTGTCGTCCACCGAGACCGAGTATTTTCCTCCGGCTTCCGGCAGGTGGAAAACGGTGATTTCCTGCGTTTCTCCTTCGGCGGATGCGGTCAGCTTGTGTTCAGAGGCGCGCGGAAGCGGAATCTGGGCCGTCCACAGGCCGTTTTCCGCCTTTTCCGCCGGTTTTCCCGAGATGCTTACCGGAGAATCAGACTCGACGGCAATATCGATCAGCAGCGAACCATCTTTATTATCAATGCCCGGGGCGTCCGTGAGCATATCGCCGTTGGTGGGATAGACAAACCGGATCATATGGATTCCTCCTGATTATGTATTCCTGCGTGTTTCCGGTTTCATTGTAGAAGAGAGGGCGGGTTTTGTCAAGGCGGAGGTTTTCGTCCTTGCGAAACGATGGCCAAAATGCTATACTACCATCAAAGGGGCTTTGGACGAAAGAATTGCAGATTGATAATGATATGCAGATTCTGCTCAGGCGGCGGCGCGCACACGCCCGACGAAACGCGCGGGCTGAAGCGGAAATCCCGGAAGCATATCGATATTCTTGGACTCACCGGGGAGAACAAGCTGCCCTTTGTCCGGGAAAACATGGCGCCCGCAGAGGAATAAGTCAAAGATCACACAAGGAGGCTTTATAATCATGCCCGTATGTTATCATGCCGCAAGCAAAACCTTTCATCTTCAGGGAAAGACCTTCAGCTATGTTCTGGCGGTCCGCGAGGACGGAACGCTGGTCAACCTGTACTGGGGCAGCCGCCTGCCGGACGGAGAAATCACCTATCTGATGGACGGCTATCAGGGCAGCGCGTCCTTTGACCCGCTGTTCGGCCATCTGCCGCTGGAAATGCCCACCCGCGGCACCGGATACTACGGAACGCCTGCCGTCTGCGCCATGAACGCGCAGGGCAACGACCTGACCTGCCTGACCTACGAGGATTATACCATCGCGTCGGGAAAGGCGGCTATCCCCGGCCTGCCGGCGACCTATGTCGAATCTCCGGACGAGGCGACCACCCTCATCATCCGCCTGCGCGACAAGCTGACCAGCCTGTGCGCCGATATCAGCTACACCGTCTTTGAGCAGCTGGACGTCCTCACGAGAAGGACCGCTCTGGTCAACGAGGGCAGTGAAAAGCTGACTCTCACCCATATGCAGAGCGCGTCCGTCCCACTGTACGGCCGGGACTACGACCTCGTGCACCTCAAGGGCTCCTGGGCCCGCGAGCGCGCCGTCGTCCGCACGCCGCTCGGACAGGCGAGCGTCCGCGTGGAAAGCCAGCGCGGCGCGTCCGGCCATGAGGAGAATCCCTTCATCGCGCTGTGCGAAAAGAGCGCGACCGAGCATGCCGGCTCGGTCTGGTCGATGAATCTGGTCTACAGCGGCAGCTTCCTGGCCACCGCCGAAGTCAACAATCAGCACAATTCCCGCCTGACCATCGGCCTCAATCCCGAGGTCTGCCGCTGGCAGCTGGCTGCAGGCGAGACGTTCTGCACGCCCGAAGCGGTGCTCGTCTATTCCGACGAGGGCTTCAACGGCATGTCACATCGCTATCATACCCTGTACCGCACCCGCCTGTGCCGCGGCGAATGGCGCGATAAGCCCCGTCCCATCCTGATCAACAACTGGGAGGGCACTTACTTCGATTTCAACGAAGAGCGCATTCTGGCCATCGCCGAGCGCGCGAAGGAAATCGGCGTGGAGCTGTTCGTGCTGGACGACGGCTGGTTCGGAAAGCGCAACACCGATAACTGCTCGCTGGGCGACTGGGTGGTCAACCGCGAGAAGCTGCCCTGCGGCATCGACGGCTTGGCGAAGAAGGTCAACGACATGGGGCTGATGTTCGGCCTGTGGTTCGAGCCGGAGATGGTCTCCCCGGACAGCGACCTCTACCGCGCCCATCCCGACTGGTGCCTGCATGTTGCGGGCCGTCCGCGCACCGAAGCCCGTCAGCAGCTGATTCTGGACCTGTCCCGCGTTGAGGTTCAGGATTACATCATCAAGGCGGTTTCCGATGTGCTGGGCAGCGCGTCCATCGGCTATGTCAAGTGGGACATGAACCGCAACATGATGGAATACTTCTCCGGCGACCAGACGCCCGACAAGCAGATGGAGACGCAGCACCGCTACATGCTGGGTCTGTACCGCGTGTTGGAGACCATCACTTCGTCCTTCCCGAACGTGCTGTTTGAATCCTGCTCGGGCGGCGGCGGCCGTTTCGATGCGGGTATGCTGCACTATATGCCTCAGACCTGGACCAGCGACGACACCGACGCGGTCGAGCGCCTGGCCATCCAGTACGGCACCAGCTTCGTCTATCCCGCCAGCAGCATGGGCGCGCACGTATCGGCCAGCCCGAACCATCAGACCGGCCGTGCGACCACGCTGAAAATGCGCGGCGACGTTGCGCTGGGCGGCAATTTCGGATTCGAGCTGGATCTGAGCCGTCAGTCTCCTGAGGATGTTACCGAAATGCGCCGCATGGTCGAAGACGTCAAGCGCCTGCGCCTGACGCTGCAGCAGGGAACCTTCACGCGTCTGGAAAGTCCGTTTGAGAGCAACTTTGCCGCATGGCAGTTCGTCTCTGCGGATGAGCAGGACGTCGTCCTCTGCTGCTATCAGCGGCTGGCCATGCCGAACCCGGCCTCTCACCGCATCTTCCTGAACGGACTCTGCGCGGAGGCCAAATACCGCGACGAAAAGAGCGGCAAGATTTATTCCGGCGCTGCGCTCATGCGCGCGGGTCTGCCGCTGCCGCGTCCGATGGGCGACTTCACCAGCTGGGTATACGAATTCAAACGCATCTGATATGAATAAAAGACGAGGCTCCGGACTGAACCGGGGCCTCGTCAAATCATTGACAACCCCCGGTGAGGTTAGGAGAGGCAGGGAGCCTCTCCATGTTCAATCAAAATTGGCGACATGTGCGTCAATTTTGTGGCATTTTCCGAAGCGCAGCGGAGAAAAATGCTTCTTTCCCTGCATTTTCGCCCGGAAAATCGTGAGATTTTCAGAAAATGCC
>JAFQQU010000102.1 GCA_017410445.1 Clostridia bacterium
CCTACCGTCGTTCAGCTGGTGTTTCTTCCCGGATACCCGGTCGCCGTCCGCATGATCAACAGGCTGATCGGAAACGAGCTGATCTCGGGCCTGCTGGTCTCCGCCGTGTGCTTTCCCTCTGCCGGATGCGTTCTCTACAACCTTCTGCGGCTGGACTATCCGCATAAGGACGCGCTGCGAACCATCCGATATCTCTGCCTGATGCCCGGCCTGTTCTTCTATACCGCGCCGATGAGCGAAAGCCTGTTTCTGCTGCTCATAGTCTCCTGCCTGTATTGCTGCCGCACCCGTCAATGGCTGTTCGGCTGTCTGCTCGGAGGATACGCGGCATTCACTCGCTCTCTGGGCGTCACGCTTCTGGTTCCTCTCATCATGGAGCTGGTCAGGAGCATCCGGATTCATCCCTCCGGCCGGCCCGTTCCCCTCAGGAAATGGATTCTTAAATCCCTGTCTCTTTTGCTGGTTCCCGCCGGTCTGGGCGCATATCTGCTCATTAACTATCAGATTTCCGGCGATCCGTTCAAATTTCAGCAGTATCAGCTCGACCATTGGGGTCAGCGGCTGGGCCTGTTCTTCAATACCGCCGCCTATCAGACGCGGCAGGCCATAAAAACCTATTATGAAAACCCCAGAACCTTCCTTGGCCTGTGGCTGCCCAATTTGATCGCCTCGTTCGGTTCGCTTGTTCTCGTTCTCACGGCCGTCAGGCGGATGCGCGCAAGCTATGTCGCCTGGTTCATCGCCTATTTCTTCATTGCCATCGGAACGACGTGGCTGCTGAGCGCGCCGAGATACCTCATGGTCATTCTCGCAACGCCGCTCGCCCTGTCGCTCCTTGCGAAAAACCGCGCCGCCGACTTCATCCTGACGCCGGTCTGCGCCGTGCTGAATCTCCTCTATCTCTATGCCTTCGTCATGCGCTGGCAGGTATGGTGATTTTCCCGCCCGGAATCATTTTGCTGGTTCCGGGCTTTTCATATTCTGTCCGGCCCGTATTGCCCGCATACCGGGATGATGATATAATGAATACAATCATCCGCCGCTTCACAGGAGGTGCGTCATGTACATCTTAGAAACCGACCGGCTGCGCCTGCGCCGCCTGACGCTCCAGGACCGCGCCGACATCCATTCCGTATTGCTGGACGCTCACACCATGACCGTCATGCATCTGCCCTGTTCGGAGGAATTTGCTGATCAGTGGCTCGATCGGCAGATCGCATTCTACGAAACCCACGGCACGGCAAACTGGTACGCCGAGCGAAAGGCAGACGGCGCGTTCATCGGCGTCATGGGCCTCATGGCGCATGAGATGAACGGCGCGTCTGTCGCCGAGCTGGGCTACCTCATCCATCCGGATTATCAGCGTCAGGGCTATGCGTCCGAGGGCGCGAAGGCCTGCATGGAGTATGCGTTTCAGGTGCTGAACGCCGACTATGTGACCGCATCCATCGCTGCAGACAACACGCCCTCCTTAAGCCTTGCCGAAAAGCTGGGGTTCTTCCCTTTCCAGGAACACATCTACCGAAGAAACGGCGAAGACGTCCGCTATATCCTTTACGGCGTCAACCGGCCCTATTGACGAAAGGAACTTCCCTATATGAATCACCGCAATCACTACAAATCATGGTCCTCGCTCAATCAGCAACTGACCGGGCTTTTGTGCGATTCGCTGAAGGGGCGGATCACCTATTTTCTCACCCACTATTCCGACGTTCATAATATCTACGGCCGCGCCGCCATCCGGCTGGACGGGCAGGAGCTGGCTCAGTTCACATGGGCCAAAGATTACGAGCGGGAAATCGAGGAGGGCGAGGTATACGCCTCCTCGGACATGACCGATGAGGAGTTAAGCGCCTTCCTCAAGCCCTTCTTCGACAAAAACTGCGTGCTTGGAAAATGGGATTTCCTGAACGCCGTCTCCGCCTTCCGCGACATGAGCATTCAGGACGCGCTGACCTCCGACGACTGCATCATCCGCATCTTCGCCATTCTCGACCGCCGTTGCGGAAAGCGCACGCTTCAGCGCCTGATCGATGCGCACGAATGCGATTCCTGGCCGGACTGGGCAAGGCAGTTTGCCGACATCCGGTTTGATGCAGAGGGCCTGTCCCCGGAAAGGCGGGCCGTATGAAATCAATGAACGCTCCTGCCCGTGCGCGGCTCTCCCTGCTGACCGCCATGATCATCTGGGGCAGTATCGGCCTGTTCCGTCGGTTCATTCCGCTGCCGTCCGGCGTCATCGCGGAATTCCGGGCAGTGGGCGGCGCGGCTTTTCTCCTGCTCCTGATGGTTTTCAGAAAAGACCGTCCAGACCTGTCCGCCGTCCGGAAAAACCTGCTTCCGCTGATTCTTTCCGGAACGTTCATCGGCTTCAACTGGATTCTGCTGTTCGAGGCGTACCGCTATACTTCGGTGGCCGTGGCCACACTGTGCTATTACATGGCCCCGATGATCGTCATCCTCGTCTCGCCCCTGCTGCTTCATGAGCGGCTGACGGGAAGAAAGCTGATCTGCCTTCTCATAACGCTCGCCGGCATGGCGCTGGTTTCGGGCGTATTCGATCCATCCTCCGGCAAGACCGGCGCAAAGGGCGTATTGCTGGGGCTGGCCGCCGCCGTGCTGTATGCGGGCGTCATGCTGACCAATAAGCGGATTTCGGGCGTGCCTGCGATGGACAAGACCATCTCTCAGCTGAGCGTCGCCGCTGTCGTTCTTCTGCCCTATGTACTGCTGACTGAGTCCGCGCCGCTCGCCGCCTATACCCCGCTCTGCATTGCGATGCTCGCCGTCGTCGCCGTCGTGCACACAGGCCTTTCCTACGCGCTGTATTTCGGCTCCATGAAGGACCTGCCCGCGCAGACCGTGGCGCTCATGAGCTACATCGACCCGGTCGTGGCGGTTCTTCTGTCCGCGCTCGTCCTGAAAGAGCCCATGTCCCTTCCGGGCGCGCTCGGAGCTGCGCTGATTCTGGGCGCGGTCA
This sequence comes from Clostridia bacterium, assembly GCA_017410445.1. Taxonomy (GTDB): domain Bacteria; phylum Bacillota; class Clostridia; order Christensenellales; family Aristaeellaceae; genus RGIG2066. The sequence goes on from JAFQQU010000102.1 coordinate 2,981, forward strand.
TCGCGTGCGAGCTGCCGGAGAAACAAAAATAAGCCCGGGCTGTCAGGTCAGGCATGGCATTGAGGGAATCAGATATAAATACGTACCTTTGAGCGCTGTCCTGTTGACGGACGGCGCTCTTTCCTGTATGCTGATATCATACAAAGGGAGGGATTCCCATATATGGGAACTTAATCAACGGTAGCGCCCAAGCGAAGGCTCCCCTGTGCAAGGCGCGACGCGTTAAGAAAATATGCCAGCGGCATATTTTTAGCCAAAGCGGGAAGCGTCAGCGACCGGAAGAGCTGTCACCAGAG
>JAFQQU010000103.1 GCA_017410445.1 Clostridia bacterium
CACGCGGGTTATGTTGGGCAGAATAAACAGGCGCTGCGGCTCGATTGAATCGGGCTGCAGCGCCTGACTGTTACTTATGATATCTCTCGTTTGCGTTGATCTTGAAGCCGCGGTAGATTTGTTCGAGGAGAATGATGCGCATCAGCTGGTGCGGGAAGGTCATCTTCGAGAAGGACAGCTTCTCGTCCGCGCGCTTCATGACGTCGTCTGAAAGGCCCAGAGAACCGCCGATGATGAGCACCAGCCGGCGTCCGTCGCCCGTCCACTGCGCGATTTTTTCCGCAAAACCCTCCGAATCGTAATTCTTACCGTTGATTGCGAGGGCCACAACCCGGTCGGTCGGCTTGATCTGCGCAAGAATTTCCTTACCCTCCGCGTCCTTGACCCGCTGATTCAGCGCCTCGCTCGGCTTATCCGGCTCCGGCTGGTCCGGAATTTCCCTGATCTCGATCGGGCCGAACCGCTTCAGCCGCTTCATATACTCCGCGCAGGCGTCCCTCTGCCATGCTTCCTTCAGCTTGCCCACGCCGATAATCAGTATCGCCATTGCTCTTCATCCTTTGCTTTCGTCCGTTTACACACCGCCGCAGACCCTCATCAGATCGTTCATATAAGCGATGCCGACCGTTAGCAGACCCGCAATCAATACCAGCAGCTCCTGCCACGTCATCGGCGTCTTATCGGCCTCTCCGTCGGTGATCTTCTCCAGCTTCATGCCCCGGCCGGTCTGCGAACGCACCAGAAGCATCATCGCCGCGGCAAACATGCCGATCGAAATCACTGTCTGCACCGCCAGCGTGACCATTCCGCCCGCCGCCGCGACCTGCGAAGCCACCGAAGCGTATTCCGCCGCCGCATCCATGCTCTGCATGCTCAGATAGGTCAGAATCAGCGTCGTCGAGTTATGAATCGTGTGATACACCATGCCCACATACAGCGAATCGGTAATCAGCACGCAATAACCCAGCACAAAGCCCATCATCAGCTGCGTCGGCAGGCCCATGATGCTTCCGTGCAGCATGGCGAACAGCGCGCTCGTGATGATCAGTGCTATCTTCGAGCCTCTCCGCTCCCACGCGCCCATCAGCGCGCCCCGGAAAAACAGCTCCTCGCACACGCCGGGGATTACGCCGACCAGCAGAATCGACGTCGTCAGCTCGTTCAGCGTGGTCGGAATCGGGATATTCGAGGCATACAGCTGTCCGCCCAGCGATTCAATCAGCATCATCCACCACGTTCCGATGTTGCTGACCATCAGAACGCCCGCAAACGCCGCGACCGCTGCATACAGCATCGCCGACAGCCGCGGCGGATTCAGCCTCATCGACTGATCCACGCCCTCGTTGGTCGATGCGTACCAGATAACCGGTATCGCCAGTATGCCGATTTCATAGGCGGCGTTCGCCGTATGCACCAGCGCTTCGCTGCTCAGCCCCGCGCCAAACAGGGCGAGTATCTGCGCGATGAACGCCACGATGTATCCGACGATCGACTGACCGGCTGACGCCAGCAGAAACCATGAGTTTGCAATGAAAATTGTCGGCCGTTTCAGCCATTTCGTAAACTGCTCTTCCTCAAGCGTCATTTATCTCACCTCCGACCGCGCGCCGCCGATGACATACAAGCCGCTCGCTCCGTCCCGGCTGGCTACGCTCAGCGCGACGTCCCGCCCGGGCTCAATGCCCTCGGACTGCAGCGCGCAGCAGACCGACTGATAGGCCAGCTCGGGGAAGTTGTTTTCCCCGCTCAGATGCCCCAGCACAATCGTCCGCACCCCGCGCTTTACGAGGTCAACCGCCGCTTTTCCGGCGGAATCGTTCGAAAGATGGCCCTTATTGCCTAAGATTCGGCGCTTCAGGTCGTAGGGATAGCGGCCCGCCTTCAGCATGTCCACGTCGTGATTGGCCTCCAGCAGCACAAGGTCCGATTCCTCAATGTGCCGCATCCACGATTCCTTCACCGTGCCCAGGTCGGTCGCGATGGAGAGCTTATTGCGGCCCGCGTAGAAGGAGTATCCGACCGGCTCCGCGGCGTCGTGCGGCGTGGAAAAGGGGGTGATATCGAGCGAACCGATGTGAAAATCCGCGCCCGTTTCAAACAGCATGATGTTTTTCTCACTGATATTGCCCAGCTTGTCGCGCATGGCCGCCCATGTGGCTTCGTTTGCGTAGATGGGCAGGTCATACCGCCGGGACAGGATACCGGCTCCGGCGATGTGGTCGGCATGCTCATGCGTGATCAGGATGCCGCTCAGATCGCCCGGCTTCAGCCCGACGCGCTCCATTTCAGTCGTGATTTTCGCGCCGGACATGCCCGCATCTACCAAAAGATGCGTATCATTACACCCCAGATACAGCGAATTTCCGCTCGATCCGCTGAACAGGGGGCAGAATCTCAGCTCCATATAATGCGTTTGTTCCTCTCTGTATCTCTATACGCCGGTCAGGTCGAACGGGGGAATGAACCGCGCGTCCGCCGCTTCCAGCTCCTGAACGTAGCCGTCCTCCATGCCCAGAGCAAAGAGATGATCGACCACTTCGTCGTATTCCGCCTGCGTAATGGGCCGGTTCAGCGCGGGCATTTCCTTCGCCTGTCCGCAGGGCGTGTACTGCGCCATCAGCGACACCCACGTTCCCTCGGGCAGATGATCGTGTATCCAGCTGAGCGCGTCCTTCGACTGCTGCGCGCGCCCCGGCAGGATCAGATGCCGGATCAGCATGCCGCGGGTCATGACGTCCTCGTCGTCGAACTGATTCGGCCCGACCTGACGATACATTTCCAGCAGCGCCTTCTCCGCCATGACAGGGTAGGTCGACGCGCGCGAGAACAGGCTTGCGCCCTCCGGATCGACGTATTTCAAATCCGGCAGATATACCTGCACCTTGCCCTCGAGCATCTGCAGCGTCTCTATGCGCTCAAAGCCGCTCGAATTCCATACCACCGGCACGCCGATCGGCTTTTCCAGTGCAGCCAGGATGGCATGGGTGAAATGCGTGCCCGTAACCAGATTGATGTTGTGCGCTTCCTCTTCCGTGACGAGGCGCTCGAATACGGCGCGCAGCTCGTCCACCGTCAGCTGCTTTCCAAAGCAGCCGCGGCTGATCTGTTCATTCTGGCAGTAGACGCACTTGAGCGTGCAGCCGCTGAAGAACACCGCGCCCGACCCGCGCGACCCGCTGATGCACGGCTCCTCATCGAAGTGAAGCGCGGCGCGCGCTACGACGGGCAGCTCGCCCATGCGGCACACGCCCTTGCCCTGACCGGGCAGCTCGCCTCCGCGCTTTGCATTGCACATGCGCGGACACAGATTGCATACAAACATAATACCCCAAAACTCCTTGTTCAAAACGTCGATTCTGAGCCGATTCTGATCCGCTTCATAAGGCGAATCCCTTATTCAGAAAAGAAAATCGCGTCAGAATCGAAAAGTACGGAAAATGAAGGAATTTCATTCATTTTCCCGGTATAAAGCGATGAAATCAGATGAAAATTACTCCGCAGCGTAGCGCACCAGCGTCAGAAGGTGCGCCTGAGGCTCTGCGCCCAGTCTCATGGGCAGGAGATCGTTTCCTATGCCGTTTGAGATCAGCACCTTCGCGCTGTTCTCCAGATGCCAGCCCGGCGCAAAGCGCGGGATATTGCTCAGCTGACTGAACAGCCCATATCCGAATGGACGGACGCCGCCGCCGTGCGTATGTCCGGCCAGCGCGGCGTCAATCCAGATGCCGTCATTCGCAGGCTCGTTGTTCAGCTGAGGAATGGCCTCCGGATTGTGGCAGATCAGGATGACGCAGTCCTTTGAGGAGACCTGCTCTGCGGGCAGGCGCACATTCTGAGCTCCGGTGCTCCAGTCGTCAACGCCCACCAGCACGATGGATTCGTTATCTTTTGTAACCTTTACGGCTCTGTCACGAAGCAGCGTCACGCCGCCCAGCTGCATCGCATCGAGAAGAGAGGAGCCGGCGTTGCGCTCCAGCAGGTTGTCGCACTCTCCTGCGACGCCGAATTTGCCGAGCGGGGGATTATAATCCTTGAGATGCAGGAAGAACAGGTCGCGCATTTCGGTTTCGACCGCATATGCGCTCTGTGCGCCGGTTATGCCTGCGGTTATCCGCATGATCGGGTCAAAGCTGGTGTAATCTCCGCCGAGCAGAAGCAGGTCGGGATCCAGATACATCAGCTCGTCCATCATCGCGTTGACCTTATCGACCGAATTCAGCGAGTTGATGTGCAGGTCGCTCAGATACAGCACCCTCGTGCCGACGAACGCCTGAGGAAGGGTTTTAATGGGGAGTTCTGCCGTCCGGAGGTGTACCACGCCGCCCTCAAACAGCATGTATGCGACGAGAATCGCTCCAAGAATCCCTGTGATTTTACCGAGAACCCGGGAAATTCGCTTCAGAATCGGCGGCTTTGCGGGTTTTTTCTTTCTTGCGGCCACGGCGACCTCCTTTCTGATGTTTCACGTGAAACATCGAAGATAGAAATCAAATGCATAGTCGGGAAACGCCGATGTTTCACGTGAAACAATCAGGCGGACCATTCAATAAAATGAATTATGTATGCGCGATATACATCAAAGTAAGGATGAAGGAAAACCGGAAAACCGGAAGGGATATAATCTAAAACTGCAAGATACAGCAAAGAAACATGCAAAACAGAGGCGTGTCCATGCCTGTTTCACCGGGAAACGGCGAAGCGGCCCCTTTTGCGGACTGAGCCCCGGTTCATCCGTTCTTTCCCATCCATTTGAGAAACACGCCGGATTGAAAATAGATGTCGTTTCCCTGAGCGTCCTTATGAAAAGAGGTTCGGTCACGGGAGATCATCTCAAAGCCCAGCTTCTCAAGCAGGCGCATCGAGGGCACATTGTCAATCGCCGTGCCTGCGACGAAGGCCTTCACGCCCTGCGCTTTCATAGCGCTCATCAGCGCGGAACAGGCTTCATAGCCATAGCCCATGCGGTGACAGGAGGAATGGAAGCAGTAGCCCATCTCGCAGAAATCCGGATTGCGCCACATGCAGACATAGCCGATCATCTTCATATCTTCCTTCCGGACGGCGGCATATACCGCGCCGGATTTCGCAAAGAAAACGGTCTTCTCCCGGACGCCCTCGTCTGTGTCCGGCATGGCGCTGTCATACAGCATATACGGTCCGCTGCGGAAGTCGTTCGCAATCCACTGAACGCTCCGCCAGTCCGAGGGTTCGACGGGCCTGAGAAGGAGCCGTGCGGTTTCCGTCATGCGATGCATCTCCTTTGGACTTTTGTATGAACCCGGTGCGGGCTTCGTGCGTCAAAGAATCGGAAAGAATATTATGCAGGAAATCCTGCAGATCAATCCCAGCGGATTTCGATGACGACCGGCTCCGCGGGAAGATCATCCACCGGAATCGAAGAAATATGCAGATATTCGTGCTCTGCGCGACCGGTTTCGCTGTTGATATATCCGGGCTGAACGCCGACGGAAAAGGGCAGGTCAAGGCCCGTATTCATCAGGCGGACGGACGCGGGCTTTCCGGGGAAATGCCTGAGCGACACCGCCGTGCCGATGAGTCCTTCATAGAAGTGAAGGTATGTCGCGCCGTTTTTGCGGACGGCGATGCAGGGGCCTGCGTTCACCGGCTGATAGTCGAAGGGGTCGCTTTCGTGGCATTCAAGGCAGCCGTCCATCCGGCGGTACCAGTCTCCGATGCGGCGAACGCGCTCCATCTGCGCGGGGTCGAGCGAGCCGTCCGGCCGGGGGCCGATATTTATAAGGTAGCTTCCGCCCCGGGCCATCACCTGATCAATGGAGGAGAGCAGATGGCGCACGGAGTAAAAGTCCGCATGATTCCGGTATCCCCAGCTCTGCATGTCCACCGAATTGCAGGCCTCAGTCATGCGCGGATAGGGGCGGAGCGAGGCGTTTTCGCCGGTTTCGCGCTCCGGGGTGGAGAAATCGCCCTCGTCAAAGCCGCGGTTGTTGATGAGAATGCCGGGCTGAAGCGAGCGGACGAATTCATTCATGGACGGGTCGTGCATTCCGGGCGGGATATCCCAGAAGAGCGTATAAATGGGCCCGTACTGGGTGAGCAGCTCCCGGATCTGCCCGCGCACAAAGGAGAGGTATTTGGAGAAATGACTGTGATCCCGGTTTACGGCGCGCCACTGATGCGAGGAATGCGGATTGTAGGCCGCGGGATGGTGCCAGTCCGGGTTGGAATAGTAGAGGGAGAGCAGCATTCCGTGCCGCCTGCAGGCGTCCGAAAGCTCGAGGAGCACGTCCCGGCCGAAGGGGGTGTTCATGATGTTATAGCAGGTCAGCCGGGTGTTGAAGAGGCAGAAGCCGTCGTGATGCTTGGCGGTGAAGCAGATATACTTCATGCCGGCGTCCTTTGCCGCGAGCACCCATTCGTCGGCATCGAAGCGGACGGGATTGAACCGGGCGGGGAGAGATTCGTAGTCCTCCCTCGGAAGGCTGAAGCGCGCGAGGGCCTGCTCCTGAAGGCCGGTCATGGCATAAATGCCCCAGTGGATGAACAGGCCGAGCTTGTTTTCATGGGTCATGCGGTCAGCTCCTTCCTCTTGCAATGTTTCACGTGAAACAGACCGGACACACAGGCTAAATTTTGTAAAAATGACTGCATTTCACACAATTTGTCAGTAAACAACCGTTGCACAGAGGCTATTTATCCATTATAATAGGAATAGCGCCTCTCTTCAAGACAAGAGCGGTGAATTTGGCTATACTTTTTTTGCGCCTCCTGACGGCGGCGCAGCAGCGGGAGGATTACATGGAAAAGGTGGAAACCAAAGGCCTTTCATGGTCTTCCGCCCTGCTGATAACCGCGGTTCTCATGATTGTTTCCGTGCTCATCGCAAGGGGCATTGCCTCCTCGGGCGTCAAGGGCGTCGCCAGGGCGACACAGCTTCCCTGCAGCGCCTATCAGGACGTCAGGCCGCTGGGCGAGGGCGTCATTTATTCGGACGGCACGCATCTGCACGCGCTGAATTCGGGCGGACGGCAGAAATGGAGCTACATGGTCGGCATGGGCCTGAGCTATGATGCGAATGAATCCGGCGTATCCGCGTGGCTGGGAAGCTCGGTTTCCCTGCTGAACAAGGATTCGGGCGCGCTGCTCTTCAGCGGCGCGATGGACGAGCCTGTGATTTCGGCCGTCATGGGGCAGACCTATGCGGCGGTTCTGACCGGCAGCGACGAGCAGAATTCGACGCTTCTCATCATGGAGCACGACGGCCGGGAAATCGACCGGATCAGCCTGCCGAATCTGACGGTGCTCCAGTACGGCTTCTTCAACAACGGCGCCATGCTCTGGGTCATGTCGCTGGATACGGAAGGCACCGTGCCGATGAGTCAGCTGAGCACCTACAAGCCGGGACGGATGCAGTCCGGCAACATCACGGATTCGGATCAGGTGGTCTATCAGGTGATGTTTGAAACGCCGAACGTCTACACCGTCGGAACGACCTACATGCGCGTATACGACTATACGGGCGTGGAGGACACGGCGCAGCGCAGGCTGGTATACGGCTGGTATCTGATGGATACGGAGACGTCCGGCTCGAACACGCTGATGGCCTATGTGCCGATGACGCAGGTGGGCAATGACGTTCATGTGAGCGACGTGAGAATGGTGAGCGGCGAAACGGACAAGACGGTCCGCATGCCGTTCCCGTGTTATCAGCTGGCGGTAAAAAACGGCCGGGTATACGGTTTTTCCGAGCAGTATGTGATGAGCTACGGCCTGAACGACGCGAAGGCCTCGGTCACGCAGCTGCCGATGCCCTGCAGCGATATGCTGGGCATTACCGGAAAGAACGAAGCGATTCTGGTATCCGGCGATTCGGTGTATCTGGTTGCATTGCCCTGAGGCGGGGCGTTAATAAGGAACGGAGGGACGGACATGAACATTATCGACATCATCATCATTGCGATCCTGGCATTCAGCCTGGTTTCCGGAATGCATAAGGGATTCATCACCTCGACGCTGGCTCTGGTCGGCTTCTTCGGCGCATGGATCGGCGCTTACGCCAGCTACGGCTATCTGGTAGCGGCGGTTCAGCACAACGCGGGCCTGATCGGCTTCCTCGAGAGTCTGGTCAGCGCGGCGGACCTGTTCAAGACCAACGCTTTGGCGGACCTTGAGGTTGCGGCGGCCTCGGCGGCGGACATCGACATGGCGATCTCCGAAGTCGGCATCCCGCTGATCAGCGATCTGTTCCGCAGCAACGTGCTCGGCCAGGTATTCGCCAACGACGGCCTGACCAGAATGAGCGAGTATCTGACTCAGACGCTGCTTTCCTCCGCGCTGAACATCTTCGCCTTCATCATCATGTTCGCCCTGATCTACGCGGCGGTGCTGCTGCTGGTCAACATGCTGAACAACGTGTTCCGCTTCCCGATCCTCAAGCATCTGGACTGGCTGTTCGGCGGCGTGTTCGGCATTGTACGCGGCGCGGTCATCGTGATGCTGATTTTCGCGGTTGTTCCCACCGTCTGCTCCGCGCTGGAGTCCATGGACATCAGACTTCTGAGCGACATGGTCAACGAGTCCACCATCGGCAAGATGATTCAGGAGCACAACCTGGTCATCCGGGCGCTCGATTCGCTGGTCAAGTAAATCCGGTAAGATGCATCCTCCTACCCGACGGGCGGGGGGATGTTTTTTGTATTCAGATTCTCCTTGTTTCGCTTGTGATGAGATGATATAATGAATGAAACCTATCATAACAGATATGTCAGGGGTAATGAAGATGATGATTCGCGGGGAGGAAGCTGGAAGGACAGCGGACGGATATTGTGAGGTGATTCTGTCACTAGGAGATGGAGATAAAGCCGCGCAGGACGTGCTTGGATGCCCGAAGTGTGTCTTTCTGGATGAAATGAGCCGCAGAATACTTGCGAAATACTGCAAATACACCAAATATCAGGAAGAAGACTTTCACTCCGGAACGGCTTTTTTGATGATTCTGAAAAGATACTTTGCCAGAGAGCTGATCTTCCGGGAGGGCCAACCGGATTCAGAGGTGGACGCATTTTATTCGGAAACGATGCGAATGCTGGAGGAGGAAACTAACGGAACGGACAGCAATTTTGAACGGATGCACACGATTGCATCCAATCTCCTTCTTCTCTGCACAAATGCTGCTCTGAGCCGAATGGAATCGGGACCCAAAAAAGATTGTCTGATCCGGTGGGAGACGACTGAAATTGATTGCCGCAAGGCGTTTGATTATCTGGATAGATGTACGCGGGTTGCTGCTCCATATGATAAGCTGATGAAGCGGGATGAAGCCGAGTGGGCTAAAAGAAACACGCTGAAAGGGAAAATCAAACGGTATGCTGTGATTGTTATCTGGGTGGTACTGATTCTATCGACATTTGTTGCCGGAGCTGTGGCGGTTTCCGGATGGCTGCTGCCTGTTCCGCAGGCAGCGAAGCAGCTTTCACTCTTTGGAAAGATTGAATACTGGTTCAGATTTGATGTAATGAAGGAAACCGTTCCAGTATCCTTTGAGGAGAAGTGGAGACCGGTCGCGCAGGCAGCTGTGTCCGTGTGGGGCGTGCTCGTTGCAGTGTGCGCTGCGGGAGGGGTTTCCAGCGCTGTGCGGCGGCAGAGAGAGCGGAAAAATCGGTGGGAGATCCTTGAAAACTGGTATGAATATCAGTATCTGAAAGACGCTTTGCTGGCAACTGCGGTGCGAATGAAGGAGCTGGAGGAATGGGAACATGGCCAGAGTGAGTTGTTCGATATCTTCTAAAGCGATGCGAATGGTAAATAATAATGAGGCGGTGATATCTTCTGGCGGCGTTCGTCTGAAGGATGGAACATTGTATGAGATGTTTAAACCCGCCAGATGTTCGGTTCTGTCTAAAGTTGTTCACGGACTGGGTAAGGGATTGACCGGAACGGCAAAAACAGTTGCTTCTTTGGCAATGAGTCTGTTTGGCAGCGGAGGCATCAATATGGTCTCATCTCTTGCAGCCAATGCTCAGTGCGCATTTATTCAGCAGGGCGTAAATGCCGCCAATGTTAAGCTGGATCAGGCGATTGAGCGCCTCGGAAGCATTGAATCCGCAATTCAGGGACTGAATATGATTCCGGCCCTGTCGTGGGCAACGGCAGCATTCAGCCTGGCTAACTGCGGTATCTCCGTAGCGGGGTTTCACATGACAGTGAAGAAGCTGGATCAGATCAGTGGACAGATTCAGGCGCTGCAAAATCGGTATGAGACTGATCAGAACAATGCGTGGAACGATCTGTATTCCGAATACAGGGAACATCTGCTTTCCGATATGGAATGGCTGAAGGACAGGGAGGATGAACCTCTGCATAACAGGGCAGCATCGATCGAAGAGCATATTGATAAAACGATCAGTATTCTGGATGGTGTAATGAGGGAGTTCCGAGAAAAACGAATAGATGGCACGCTTGGATGCAGAATCATCTTCGATCTGTCCTCGGTTTTTGCTCAGGTGCTGAATGAATACTGCTGTCAGCATTATTATGCGCGGGGCAGTCAGCATGGTAGATTTGAGACATGGCGCTCGGTTCTCGACCGGATCGACAGCGAGGCATTCCGGGAATACCTGAAGCGGTTCCTTTATTTTGCGCCTGAATATGTATCGGTCCCGAAAGCAGCGAAGACTGCGGCGCTGAATTTGGCGCGAGAAGCGATATGGGAGCAGAAAAACAGGCTGACTGTGTGTGCCGAAATGGTCCGGCAGCTGCCTGAACGGGAATTTTCAGGAATCGATGATCTGCTCAATCAGCGGGTGATGGAGGGGCTGTTCATACAGTTGCCCGAGCTGAAGGGAAAGGATCCTGATCAGTATCTTACGATGAAAATACGCGAGGCTGAATTCAGTGAGGAAGATGAAACGGTTCTGATTCCGCTGGCCTGACGGCCCTATCGGATATCCTCCTGCCCGACGGGCGGGGGGATGTTCTTGTTTACAGGGAGGATGATATATCATGGCGCTCCCTGACGGAAACAGCGCGCATCGACACCTGACCGCAATCTTTACTTGCCAAATGTGCGCGCGGGCAGTATAATACCTTCTGTTTCGCGGAGAACATGCGGGCGGCGGACGGTGCACAGTCCGGCAAGCGCATATTCTTCCGGACACACCCCTTTCGGAGCAGCGCAGACCTGCGCAAGCGAATAACAGACAGTTCGAAGTCCTCCTGTCTATAAACAAAACCAGGTTTGCCGTCTATCCGTATATGGGATGAGGCATATGATGCATATTTGGCGCATGGACTTTTGTGTTCATGCGTCTTTTTTTGCCGCGGAAAGGGAGTATCTCAGATGAAAGCAACCAGGAAATCCACCCGTTATCTCGTGCAGGCCAGTCTCATCGCCGCCATCTACACGGCGCTGTGCCTGATTCTGCACCCCATTAGCTTCGGCTTCGGCGGCGTCGAGCTGCGCGTGTCCGAGGCGCTCACGCTTATGCCCGCGCTCATGCCGGCCGCCGTGCCCGGCCTGTTCGTCGGCTGCCTGCTGGCCAACCTCATGGGCGGCGCAACCATCCTCGATATCGTGTTCGGCTCGCTCACCACGCTCGCAGCCGCCGTTCTCACCCGCAGATGGCGCGCAAAGCCGGCGCTCGCCGCGCTGCCGCCCGTCGTCATGAACGCGGTCGTCATCGGTCTGCTGCTAAGGTATGCCTACGGCGTCAGCATGCCGCTCTGGCTGTGCATGGCCTCCATCGGCCTCGGTCAGGCGGTCGCCTGCTATGCAATCGGCCTGCCGCTGATGAAAATGATGAAGCGGCTGCCCGAAAAATATCTCAGAGGCTGACATATATATTAAATGTGAAATAAGTTGCAGATATATTACTTGATTTTGAAATAATTTTGTAATACAATTAAGGAAATTACAAAATATTATTCGAAATTGGGTGATTGATAGCATGGGCGCGTTCAAGCGGATTCTGGCCGGGGCGCTCGCCTGCATGCTGCTGACGGGCGGCTCTGCGATGGCGGCCAGCGGACAGCATGAGGTGACGGCGGGCAAGCTGAATTTCAGGGAAAAGGCTTCGGCGGAAAGCGAATCGATCGGTTCGCTCTCCCGGGGAACGGTTGTCACTGTGCTGAGCACGAGCGACGGCTGGGCCAAGGCTCGCTGGAACGGTCAGGTCGGGTATCTGTCCTGCGAATATCTGGATAAGATTGATTCTGCGTCCGTTTCCGGCAGCAATACCACCAAGCTCAGCGGCACGGCGTGGCTGGAGAAGGATTCCGCGCTGTATGAGGCGGCGGACACCGCTTCGGACGAGATTGCTGAACTGCCCAAGGGTGAAAAGCTCAGCCTGCGCGGCGAGACGCTGAACTTCTATTATGTCAAGGCCGACGGCGAATACGGCTATGTGCTCAAGAGCCGCGTATCAACCGAAGAGGTCGAGGGGGAAGGGAAATCCGCTTCCTCCGGAAAATCCGAAGGCTCCTCGTCCGTTCTGAAGGTCGGCGCGGAGGGCGACGCGGTGAAAGAAGTTCAGGAGCGGCTCAGCAGGCTCGGCTATCTGGATGAGAAATACATCACCGGCTATTACGGAGACCTGACCAAGAGCGCCGTGCGGGCCTATCAGAAGGCGGCCGGGCTGGATGCGGACGGCGTATACGGCCCCGCGACCAAGAAATCCATGAGTTCCAGCAGCGCGCCGAAGAAGCAGAAGGTCATCGAGATGGACTGGTTCGAAACCAATGTCTCCGATCTCGTCTATAAGCGCGGCGGCACCGCCTATATCATCGACTGCGAGACCGGCATCAAGCTGAAAATCCGCCGCGTGGGCGGCAGCAACCACATGGACGTCGAGCCGGCGAGCTCTTCGGATACCGAGAAGCTGAAGAAGATCTACGGCGGCGTGTGGTCCTGGGATCAGCGCGCGGTCATCCTGATTGCGGACGGCAAGTATATCGCCGCCTCCATCAACGGCATGCCGCACGGCTCGGAAATCAGCACGGACAACGGCTTCGACGGCCAGTTCTGCCTGCATACCACCGGCAGCATGACCCACGGCACCGAAAAGGTCAACGGACGCCATCAGGAAAAGATCGAGGAAGCGCTTAACTACATGTAAATCAGAATATGAAAAGAAGGCTTTCCGCAGGAATTCCGTCACGGGGATTCACGCGGAAAGCCTTCTTCGTTTTGCAGGCATAAAGGGTTTTAATGTTAATTCTGGTTGAGAACGGGAGCGGATTCTGCATTTTTGAAGGGAAATTGGGGGATTCTCTTGCAAAAAAGCGGGAGGTGGCTTATAATGTATTCATCTATTATTGCGTTTAGGAGGAGTTAATTGAATGGATAACGCCCAGGAATTGATTCAGCGGCTCAATCAGAGCGGCAAAAAACTGTCAAAGAGCCATCGCAGAATCGCTGAATGCATTGTTTCCCATTATGATAAGGCGGCCTTCATGACCGCGTCCCGGCTGGGCGAATACGTCGGCGTCAGCGAGTCCACGGTCGTCCGCTTTGCCTCGGCGCTGGGCTACGACGGATATCCGCAGCTTCAGCGCGCGCTGCAGGAGCTCATCCGCCACCGTCTGACCGCCTCCCAGCGCTTTGAAATGACCTCCGATATGGATCAGTCTCAGGTGCTGAGCAAGGTGCTCAAGGCCGATATGCAGAACATCCGCTCGACCATCGACGAGCTGGACGAGAGCATTTTCGAAAGCGTCGTCCAGTCGCTGCTTCAGGCGCGCACCATTTACGTCCTCGGCCAGCGCTCTTCCGCGCCTCTGGCCCAGTTCTTCGCGCATTATCTCAACTTCATCTTCAGCAACGTGCAGGTGGTCACCTCGGGCGTCAGCGATATCTTCGAGCAGATTTCGAGAATCGGCGAGGACGACGTGCTCATCGGCATCAGCTTCCCGCGCTATTCCAGCCGCACCGTCGAGGCCATGCACTTTGCCAAGTCCCGCGGCGCGCAGCTGGTCGCCATTACCGACGGCCCGCTCTCGCCCCTGCATGCGGCGGCCGATTTCTGCCTGACCGCCAAGAGCGACATGGCTTCCTTTGTCGACTCCATGGTCGCCCCGCTCTCGCTGATCAATGCGCTCATCGTCGCGCTCAGCCAGTGCAAGAGGCATCAGGTCGCGGCCTACTTTGCGCAGATGGAGAGCATCTGGGACGAATACAACGTCTATCTGGGAAAGGATCGTGGAACGAATGAGTGAGGTCGTCGTCATCGGCGGCGGCGCAGCCGGCATGATGGCCGCGCTTTACGCACTGCGCGGCGGCGCGAAGGTCACGCTGCTGGAGCGCAATGAAAAGCTGGGCAAGAAGATCTATATCACCGGCAAGGGGCGCTGCAACCTCACCAATGTCGCCGAGGAAACCGAGTTCATGGGCAATATCGTCCGCAACCCGCGCTTCCTCTTCGCGGCGCTCAGTCATCTCGACAACAGCGGCGTCATGAGCCTGTTTGAGGACCTGGGCGTCAAGCTCAAGGTCGAGCGCGGCGGCAGGGTTTTCCCCGAATCCGACCACGCCAGCGATATCACCCGGGGGCTGGACAGAGAGCTTCACCGCCTCGGCTGCCGCGTGCGGCTGAACACGCGCGTGACCTCGCTCCTTCAGGAGGAGGGCCGCGTGAAGGGCGTACAGCTGGAATCGGGCGAAAAGATTCATGCGGACGCCGTCATCGTCGCCACCGGCGGCCAGAGCTATCCCACCACCGGCTCCACCGGCGACGGATGGGACTTTGCCGAGGCCACGGGCCATGCGACCAAGCCGGCCATTCCCGCGCTCACGCCCATTGAAACCGAGGAAACCTGGCCCTATGCGCTGAGCGGGCTGTCTCTTAAAAACGTCCGCCTGACCGCGCCCGGCCCCAAAAAGAAGCCCCTGTACAGCGAACTGGGCGAAATGCTGCTCACGCATTTCGGCATTTCCGGCCCGCTCGCGCTGTCCGCGTCCAGCTATCTCCCGGAGGAGAGCGCGGGCGCGAAGCTCATCCTTGACCTCAAGCCCGCCCTTTCCGACGAGCAGCTCGATCAGCGGCTTCTCAGGGATTTCAGGGAGATGAGCAGAAAGCAGATCATTTCGGTCATGGACGGCCTTGCCCCGCACGCGCTGGCCATGGCGATTCTGGAGCTGTGCGGCATTGCGCCGACGCATCCGGTCAACGCGGTCACGCAGGAAATGCGCCAGACGATCATCAAGAACATCAAGCGCATCGAGCTGACGGTCAGGCGCCTGCGTCCGCTCACCGAGGCCATCGTCACCCGGGGCGGCGTGTCCGTGAAGGACGTGAATCCGTCCACGATGGCGTCCAAGAAGATCGGGGGCCTGTATTTTGCCGGCGAGACGCTCGATATCGACGCGCTGACCGGCGGCTTCAATCTGCAGCTGGCATTTTCAACCGGCGCGCTGGCAGGCTCCAGCGCGGCACAGGAGGGTGAATGAACATGGACGGACTGAACAGCAGCACCAACAACATCATCGGCAGCCGGACCGTGTCCCGCGCCGCCGTGCTCATGTGTACCTCCCGCAGCCGGGATGAGGAGAAGGAGCTCAAGCAGCAGTTTGCCGAAGAGGACATCCGCGCCGCAGCTGTCGATTACGGCGGAGAGTTCATCAGCTCGATCATGCGGATTGTGGAGCGCGCGGTGGTCGCGGCCAAGCGCGAGGGCGTCATCTCCTCGGAGTATCACGAAGAGGGATCGGTTGCCGGCGCGGCCCGCGAGGCGCTTTCGCAGATCACCAACAAGGCCATCGGCCTGAACGTGGGCGGCAAAATCGGCATCGCCCGCTCGGGAAACAACATCGCCGTCGCCGTGTATTTCGGCATCGGGCTGCTGCATCTGAACGAAGTGGCCATCGGGCTGGGACACAGGGCGATATAGCGGCGGCTCCGCCGCCTTGGATGGGACTTTACTTCGTAAACTCCCATCCGCTGAAGAGCTGCGGCTCACTGAACCGCTTTGCGGTTCGGCCGTTCGCCTGACAGGGAGGTATTGATTTTTCTCCATGAACGCAAGCGTTCATTCCCGAAAAATCCACTCCCGGCGCGCAGGTCGCCGGTCGTGATCATGAGGGATGGGCTGCGGCCCCTCCAAACCACCCCGGGAACGGAGCATCCAGAACACGATTTAAGGACTGATGATATGAATAAGCATTTCACCATCGCCATCGACGGCCCTGCCGGCGCGGGCAAATCCACCGTCGCCAAGGCCGTGGCGAAGACGCTCGGCGCGATTTACCTGGATACCGGCGCGATGTACCGCGCGGTCGGCCTGTATATGGTCAGAAACGGCGTTGACCCGAAGGATTCTGAAACCGTCGCCGCCCGCGCGCATGAGCCCAAGGTGGATATCCGCTATGTGGACGGCACGCAGCACGTATATCTCTGCGGCGAGGACGTCTCTCAGGCCATCCGCGAAAACGAAGTCTCCGCCGCCGCGTCGGGCGTGTCCGCCGTGCCGCTGGTCCGCGAGATTCTGGTCGCGCGTCAGCAGGAGATCGCCCGGGAGCAGCCGGTCGTCATGGACGGCCGCGATATCGGCACGAAGGTCCTGCCAGACGCGACGCTGAAGATCTTCCTGACCGCCGCCGCCGAGGAGCGCGCGCGCAGAAGATACGACGAGCTGACCGCAAAGGGCCAGACCGTGTCCTTCGATCAGCTGCTGAAGGAAATCAACCAGCGCGACTGGGACGACAGCCACCGCGCCGCCTCCCCGCTCACGCAGGCCGAAGACGCGGTTCTGGTGGACAGCAGCCATATGACCATCGAGGAAGTCACTGAGTATATTCTCAGCCTCGCCCGGGAAAGGATGGACAACGCATGAAGAAGAACTATTTCTACCTGGTGGTCCGAAACATCGCCTGGTTCCTGTGCAAGATCATTTTCCCGACCAGGGTGATCGGCGCGGAAAACGTCCCTCAGGACGGCCCGGTTCTCCTGTGCAGCAACCATATCTCCATGATTGATCCCGTGCTTATCGCCGTCTCCGTCAAGCGCCGGATCACCTATATGGCCAAGAAGGAGCTGTTCGGAACCAAGTTCACCAACTGGTTTTTCAGAAATCTCGGCATGGTCCCGGTCGACCGCGGCGCGAGCGACATCGCGGCCATGCGCATCTGCCTGGACGTGCTCAAGGAGGGCGGCCTTTTGGGCATCTTCCCGCAGGGACACCGATATAAGCAGGACGAGAGCCGCGAGATGCAGAACGGCGCCGCGCTGATGGCGCTGCGTTCCCGCGTGAAGGTGGTTCCGGTGCATATCGGCGCGCCGCTGAAGGCGTTCCGCAGGACCACCGTCCGCTTCGGCAAGCCCTTCGACTTTGCCGACGTGACCCGCGTCAACGCTCAGGCCATCGAGGCGGCTACCGGCCGCATCTCTGAAGGAATCTGGCAGGAGGAGAAGTAAATGGCTATTGATATTCAGCTGTTCGAGCAGGGCGTCTGCCGAGAAAACACCGGCTGCGTCAAATGGGACAGGCGTGAGAATGTGTTCGGCAAGGCGGACGTCATTCCGATGTGGATCGCGGATATGGATTTCGCTGCGCCCGCCTGCGTGACCGACGCCATCATCGCCCGCACCAATCAGGGCGCGTTCGGCTATTGCAGCGAGGACCCCGCGGACAAGCAGGCCGTCATCGACTGGATGAAGACCCGCCACGGCGTCGAGCTCGCCGCGGACGATATCCTGTTCTCCCCGGGCGTCATCGACAGCATGGTGACCGCCATCGGCGCGCTGGGCGCGGAGGGCGATTCCATTGCCATGTTCACCCCCGTCTACGGCCCCTTCTACGGCTCCACGAAGAAAAACAACATGGTCATCAAGGGCTGCCCCATGATTCAGGACGGCTCCAGATGGTCCATGGACCTGAACGCGCTGGAGGAAATCTTTAAGGAAGGCACGAAGCTTCTGCTCCTGTGCAACCCGCACAACCCGGTCGGCCGCATCTGGACGAGGGACGAGCTGGAGGCGCTGGTGAAGCTGACCAGGAAGTACGGCGTCACCATCATCTCGGATGAGATCCACGCCGACCTCGAAATGCCCGGATATAAGAACACGTCCATCCTGAACATTGATCCGGACGCCATCGTGTTCATTTCGGCCACCAAAACCTTCAACCTCGCCGCGCTCAAGCATTCCTCCGTGCTCATTAAGAACGAGGAAATCCGCGAGAAGGTCAAGGCCGAGTTTGCGCGCCGAGGAAACGGCGGAATCAATATGTTTGGCCGGCTGGCGCAGACCGCAGCCTATCAGGGCGGCGCGGAATGGCTGGACGCGCTGCTTGAATACATCGCGGGCACGCGCGACGCAGCCGTCGAATTCCTGAAGAAGGAGCTTCCGAAGGTGCAGGTCGCCGAGCTGCAGGGAACCTATCTCATGTGGCTGGACTTCCGCTATCTGGGCATGGAGCATGAGGAGCTGAAGAAGCTGATGATCGAAAAGGCCAGCGTCGGCTTCTCGAGCGGCACCGATTTCGGCGAGCTGGGTCAGGGCTTCATGCGCATGAACATCGCGACTCCGCGGAAGAACGTCATGCAGGCGCTGAAACAGCTGAAGGAAGCGCTGGGATAACAGCATAGCTATGCGTTCGGAGAGGGACTTTTTCCCTCTCCGATTCTTGAAGAGGTGGAAAAAATGATGAAACGGACGGCTGCAATGCTTCTTATGCTCTGTCTGCTGCTGACGGCGCTTTCCCTGCCGGCATATGCAGAGGATGCGCCCGTGTTTAACACGGCTGCGGAGCTGATGGACTGCATCGGCGGCGAACGCGCTCCGGCGCTGGCGGAGGAAATCCGCTTTTTCTATACGGAGGAGCTGGACTGGGTGTTCAGCGATCCCGAGCCGATGGAGGCCGTGCTGTATAACGCCGGCATCCTTCACTGGCGGCAGTATCAGAACGCGGAGACGCGCGAGGTCCGGCTGACGGAGATCGAATATTATCCGGGCTTCGAAATCGCGCAGCGCAGGAAGGCGGGCGAGATGCATCTGCTCGATGAGGAGCAGGCGGCCCTGCTGGCGGAGGCGGAGAAGATCGTATCCGGCGTCATGGAGACGGCGGAGAGCGAATATGAGATCGCGCGCGGGCTTCACGACGAGCTGGTGCGCCGCGTGACCTATGAATCGAGCGAGATGTACTTCGGCGACAGCCGGGACACCGCCGTGGGCGCGCTCATGAACGGCTTGGCCGAATGCGACGGCTACACGGACGCGTATTATCTTCTGTGCAGCATCGCGGGCCTGCAGGCGGGCTATCAGCACGGCCTGTCGGCGGACGGCGACGGCTGGATCGGGCATCTATGGAACGTGGTCTGCGTGGACGGACTGTGGTATCACACGGACGTCACATGGGACGATATCGGCTGGGATTCCTATCCGGGCCTGTGCACCTACCGCTATTTTATGGCGGGTTCCGCTGAAATGCTGGAAAACCACGGCTGGGACGACGCGCTGGTGAACCGGCCCCTCGCGGAGGAAAACCGGGAAGATCTGTTCTTCTACACCCGAAGCGGCGCGTGCTTCGAAACGCTTAAGGACGCGGCCTCGTATATCGCCGCTCAGAAGAAGGGGCCGGAGGAGCAATTCGTTCACGTGATGGTGAAGGGAACGCAGGAGGGCGCGACGCTTAACGACCTGCTCGCAAGGAGCGGCATGAAGGGCGGATGGAGCGTCTATTCCTATCCGATGGGCGAGGATGTCTGCTATGACATTCTGATCGCCGGATGACATGGACGGGGGGATAAATCATGATGAAGAAACTGATTGTCCTGTGCCTGATGATCTGCCTTGCGGCGGGAGTGATTTCGGTTCCCGCGCAGGCGTCGGACCGGGTGTTCAGTAATCTCGATGATCTTCTGAGCTATCTGGCCTATGACTGCGCGTATATGCTGGCTGACGAGATCAGCTTCGGCTATACCGCCGCGCTGGACGATGTGTTCGCCACGCCCGACGCGCTGCATTACATCCTCACAAACTGCGGCATGAACGACTGGACGCAGAAGCGCAATACGACGAAGCGGACGGTCTCCATCAAGGATATTGAGTATTTTTCCGGCTACAAGATCGCGCAGGCATGGGAGATTGAGATGACCGACCTGCTGCTGACGAGCGAGGAAAAAGAGGTTCTCAGGACGGCGCAGCGCATCGTGGACAACGTGACGATGTATTCCCAGTCGCCCTATCAGACCGCGCTCGACCTGCACGACGAACTGGTGCGCCGCGTGACCTATGAAAAGAAGCCGGACCCGGATACCCGGACGTATCTGGACACCGCCGTCGGCGCGCTGAAATACGGCCGGGCAGAATGCGACGGCTATGCGGACGCCTACTATCTTCTGTGTACGCTGGCGGACATTCCGGCAGGCTATGTGTGCGGTTATACGGGGGACGAAAGCCATCTGTGGAACGTGATTTTCTTCGACGGCTGGTGGTATCAGGTGGACGTCACATGGGATGATCTGGACGTCGAGGGCTACGACCGCATGGGCACCTACCGCTATTTCTGCGTGGGCTCCTCGATGATCGAGAACCACAGATGGGACAAGGAGTTCTCCGTCCACAATCAGGCGACCTACAACAACTGGGATTACTTCTTTTATACCTATCACCCGACCGGGGCCAACGGCGGCGCGTACTATGAAAGCCTGCAGGACGCCGCCAATTATGCGGTGCATATGCAGCGGAACTACAGCCATGAATCGCTTCATATTATGGTGGAAGGCAATTACGACAACGCTAAGCGCTTCAACGAGATTCTGCAGAATACCGGCCTTCGGGGAGAATGGACGACATGGACCTACGAAATGGGCGAGTACACCTGCTTCGATATCATGTTCCGCTAGGAAGCCCGTACTCGGAACGATTCAACATACTACCGGAAGGAGATGACCCGGCGAATGACCTCCCGCGAACGACTTCAGCGCCTTTTAAGAAGAGAGGCGACCGACTGCGTGCCCGTATCCCCGGATACCTCGAACATGATCCCCGCCCGGCTGACGGGCAAGCCGTTCTGGCGGCTGTATCTGTACAACGATCCGCCCGTGTGGGAAGCCTACATCGGCTGCGCCAAATATTTCGATTTCGACGCCCTGATGGACGATTACGGCAAAATCCGTTTCGACGAGCTGGACGAAATCGACCATGACAGCCGCGAGGTCATCGTATTCCGGTCGGAGGAGAAGATCATCACCAGGAATCTGCGCAAGGCGATGGGCCACGAATACTGGAGTGACCATGTAAACGTCTATTACCGCGACAATCCGCCCGCGCGAGGCATCCTGCCGGAGAAAATCGGGCTGGACAAGGTTCCTTCCCACTTTGAGGAGGTCGAGGGCCGCATCGAATATCCCGAGGGCGAGGCGCTGATTAAGCTGATGAAGGAAAAGCTGGGCGATCAGGGCGTGTTGGGCGTGTGCTGCGGCGTGAGCAAGCTGCTTCACAGCGAGCAGGACATCTACGATTATTACGACGATCCCGAGCCTTTCTATGAGCGGCGCGACCTGCTGCTCAAGAAATACAGAAAGCGCTTCGACAAGCTGATGTCGCTGTCCGTCAGGCCGGACTACATCACCACCGGCGCTTCCGGAACGCTCATCCACCAGACCCCGGCCATCTTCCGCGAGCTGGCGCTGCCCATCGTTCAGCAGACGACGCGCCTTGCCAAGGAGCACGGGCTGGCCTCGCATGTGCATTCGTGCGGCCCGGAAAAGGAGCTGGTGAAGATCCTGACCGAGGAAACCGACCTGACCATCGTGGACCCGCTGGAGATTCCGCCCATGGGCGACTGCAATCTGAAGGAGCTCAAGCGGCTGTACGGCGATAAGATCATCTTAAAGGGCAATCTGCACACGACCGAGGTCATGCTGCGCGGAACGCCGGAGGACGTAAGGCGCGCGTCCCGGCAGGCGATCGACGATGCGGCGGCGGGCGGAGGATTCGTCCTCAGCTCGGGCGATCAGTGCGGCCGCGACACGCCGGACGAGAACCTGCGGGCCATGATCGAGACGGCGAGAACCTACGGGAAATACTGAGAATATACAGCGAACCTCTCCCCGAAGCACATCGGGGAGAGGTTCTTTGTATTGTGTTGAGGGAGAACAAACTTAAAAACAAAGATTCGGCTCAGCACCAATTCCGCAGCTTATTGAAACCCAAAGACGGCCCCAGCGCGCGTCCCGAGCGCGAACATACGCCCCTCATGCGTGGGCCTGATTGCATTCCCAAAATCACATCAGCCCGCACAGATGCAGCCCCACGCCCAGCGCGCCGCAGCCCAGCATCACCGCAATCGGGCTCAGCTTGAATTTCCTGAGCGCCGCCAGCGCAGCGGCAAACAGAAGACAGGGGATGATCTGAAAATCGCCCAGCCAGTCCGCGGGAGAGGAGGAGCCCCACAGCGCCGTCATCAGAATCGACAGCCCCGCCGACGCAATCAGCGCGACCACCGCCGGACGCAGGCCCGAGAGAATCCCCTGAATGACGGTCAGGTTCCGGAACCGGTTGTACAGCCACGCCAGCGTCAGTACAATGAGGCTTGAGGGCAGCACGCAGCCGGCCGTCGCAACCACCGCGCCCGCCAGCCCCGAAATCTGTGTGCCGACGAAAGTCGCGCCGTTGATGGCGATCGGCCCGGGCGTCATCTCCGCGATGGTGATCAGGTCGGTGAATTCGGTCATCGTCAGCCACCCGTGAATGTCCACGACCTGACTGCGGATCAGCGGCAGCGCGGCATATCCGCCGCCGATGCTCATCGCGCCGATCTGAAAAAAGGCCCAGAACAGCTCAAGCAGCATGATCCCTGCCCCCTTTCCGGCCGGCATACAGCGTTTTTGCCGCGCTCAGCACGCCGCAGAACAGAATGATGAACACTACGTTCACCCCGAAGAACCACGTTGCGATAAACGCGGCGATCATCAGCCCGATCTGAAACGCGCTCTTCGATTTCACGATCTTTCCGCCCAGCCCGAACACCACGTCCGCAATCACCGCCGCCACGCCCGACTGCATGCCCTTCAGGCACGCACTCACGACGGCATTGTCCCGGAAGGCTGCGTAGGCCGAGGAGATGACCGAGATGATGATCAGCGGCGGCAGCACCGCGCCCAGCACGCTCAGAAGCGCGCCCGGCATTCCGCCGATGCGCTGGCCGATCAGAATGGCCGCGTTCACCGCAATCGGACCGGGCGAGGACTGCGCAATGGCCGTCAGGTCGAGAATTTCCTTCTCCTCGATCCAGTGAAGCTCGTCTGAAAATTTCTTTTTCATCAGGGGGACGATCACATACCCGCCGCCGAAGGTGAACGCCGACAGGAAAAAGGTGGAGGAAAACAGGGTCCAGTAAAGCTTAAAATCCTTCTTCAATTCAATACCTCCCATGTCCGGACTGACGGTTTCATCATAGCACATTCTCCGTTTGCTGTTAAGTAAAATCTGATTTGTGGCGGGAAGATGGCGCGGA
Source organism: Clostridia bacterium (assembly GCA_017410445.1). Classification (GTDB taxonomy): domain Bacteria; phylum Bacillota; class Clostridia; order Christensenellales; family Aristaeellaceae; genus RGIG2066. The sequence continues at coordinate 23,431 of JAFQQU010000103.1, forward strand.
CTGTTAACACATAAAGACAGGATTGACTGAAAGGAACGAAAGAATATGTGCATTATACATAAAAAGATCGATTTGATTATGCGCGTATGGACCGGTATGTTGGGTGGGATGAAAATTGTGAAAAGGAAAGATTAAAAACCGATTGACAAAATGGGAGAGAGGTAGTATGATAATTAACATAATGCGGGAGGGCATGGCGGCAGGAATGCGCAATCCTCCCTGTATTAAAGAAGGAAAGGAAGGATATCCATGAAGAAGACCCTGGCGATTCTCCTTGCGGTCATGATGCTCGTCGTGAGCTCGCCCGCCTTCGCTCTGGAGCTGCTCTCCGGCGCGGACACCTACCCCATTCAGACCGACAAGACGATTACCATCTACGCGCAGGCGAACATGAATCCGCATGAGAAGTATGCGGACTGGAAAGAATCCCCCTTCCACACCGACCTCGCCGAGATGACCGGTATCAACCTCGAGTGGATGTTCCCGACCACCGGTACCGACGGCGGCACCTACACCAACACCCTGCTGGCTGATCCCTTCAATCTGCCGGACATCATGGGCGTTCAGTGGATGGACGACGCAACCCTGTATCTGGGCGACGAAGTTATCTGGGACCTGACTCCCTATCTTGAGGAGTACGCTCCCGCTTACTATGCTTTCCTGAAGTCTGACCCCGCCTACGACAAGGCGATGAAGACCGACGACGGCCAGTATTACTGCTTCGGCTTCTTCCGCGAGGACGGCGGCTGGAACGACACCTATCTGGGCCCGGTCGTCCGCACCGACTGGATGGCTGAGTGCGGTCTGGAAACTCCCACCACCATCTCCGAGTTTGAGAACGTCATCCGCGTCTTCAACGAGAAGTACGGCGCGAAGTTCTCCTTCGCATGGTCCCGCTTCAACACCACCGGTATCTCCGGCGCGTTCGGCGCGTACGGCTCCTCCAACGAGCAGTGGTTCATCAAGGACGGCAAGGTTGCTCTGGCTCACACCCAGCCCGAGTGGCGCGCCTACGTATCCTGGCTGAACGGCCTGTACGAGGAAGGCCTGCTGGATACCGATATCTTCACCCTGGACGATACCTCCATCAAGGCCAAGGTCCACAACGACCAGGTCGGCATCTCCATCACCTCCATGGGCCAGATGAACAACTGGAACAAGGAGCGTCAGGCGGACGGCAAGGAACCCGTCTGGGCCGGCCTCCAGTATCCGACCGCTGACGACGGCTCCCTGTGCATGGTATTCGGCGGCACCGGTATCGGCAACTGGACTTATGTCATCACCAAGTCTGCGGACGAAGAGACCATGAAGCTCTGCCTGCAGCTGCTGGACTATGCCTACACCAAGGAAGGCCACCTGTTCTGGAACTTCGGTAAGGAAGGCGTTTCCTGGGAATACGCTGCTGACGGCACGCCCGAGCTGACCGCTCTGGTTACCGACGACCCCGACACCGATCCGCTGATTAAGTACGGCGGCGCGACCTGGGGCTCTGCCTGCATCCAGGCCACCAAGCTGCTCTACATGAAGAATTCCGAGGCCGCTGTTAAGGCCAACGACACCTGGTTCTACACCGCCAGGGAGCAGAATCCGGATTCCACCGCTGGCTGGAAGTGGCCGAGAGGCACCACCTTCACGCTGGAAGAGTCCGACGAGCTGGCTCTGATCAACACCGGCCTCGGCACCTACTGCAAGGAGAACTTCGCCAACTTCGTAACCGGCGCCAAGGACATCGACGACGACGCGACCTGGGAGCAGTATCTCAAGGACTTTGAGAACTACAACCTGGCCCGCATCACCGAGATCCGTCAGGCCTGCTACGATCGTTATCTGGCCCGCTAATTTTAGCGCAAAGGCAGGGGAGCGCATTGCGCTTCCCTGCCTTATTCTTTAGAGGAGTGTTCCCAGCCCCCCTGTGTAAGGCGCGACGCGTTAAGCACATATGCCGGTGGCATATGTGCAGCCAAAGCGGGAAGCGGCAGCGACCGGGGGAGGTGCCGCGCGAGCGGCGGAGGGGTTGCAGCATTACGCTTAGAAACTAAGATTTCGATCAAAACTTTGGCGGGAAATGTTGCCTTACAACCCCTCAGTCAGCTCCGCTGACAGCTCCCCTTGCACAGGGGAGCCTAGTATTTGGTGAAGGAGGAGTGCCCGAATGACGCAAGCAGTCAAGGGCGGAGCACAGAAGCGCACGTTTGTCCAGAGACTCTCGCGCGACTTCAAGATGAACAAATACAAATATCTTCTGATTATCCCGGTGCTGATCTATCTGGCGGTTTTTGCCTACAAGCCCATGTACGGTCTGGTCATCGCCTTCAAGAACTACAAGCCCACCCGCGGCATCATGAGGAGCCAGTGGGTCGGATTCATGTGGTTTGAGAACTTCTTCACGGACATCTATTTCTGGAGACTTCTTCGAAACACCTTTACGCTTTCTGCGCTGAGCATCCTGTTCGGCTTCCCGGCGCCCATTCTGCTGGCGCTCCTGCTCAACGAAATCCATCACAGCGGCTTCAAGCGTACGGTACAGACCATTACCTACATGCCGTACTTCATCTCTCTGGTCGTCACCTGCTCGATCATCAAGATCTACTGTCAGGAGAACGGCCTGTTCTCTCAGATTGCAGAGCTATTCGGCGGAACACGCAAAAACTTCCTGATAGAGCCGAGATACTTCCGCACGATTTACGTCGTATCGGGCATCTGGCAGAACATCGGCTGGAACTCGATTCTGTATCTGGCGGCGCTGTCCGGCATCGATCAGGAGCAGTATGAGGCAGCCCGCATCGACGGCGCGAACCGCTTCCAGCAGATCTGGAACATCACCATTCCCGGCATTCTGCCCACCATCATGATCATGTTCGTTCTGAGAATGGGCAGCCTGCTGAGCGTAGGCTATGAAAAGGTGCTGCTGCTCTACACCGACAATACCTTCGAAGTTGCGGACGTATTCTCGACCTACACCTACCGCATGGGCTTCGGCAGCCAGAGATACTCGCTGTCCACGGCGGTCGGCCTGTTCAACACGTTGGTCAACATTTGCTTCCTGATGCTGACCAACTGGTTCTCCCGCAAGACCACCGAGTCCGGCCTGTTCTGAGAAGGAGGGAACGAAATGCAGTCTACATACAAAAAGAAAAAGGGCTCGCCGTTCAATCCGACGATGGGCGACCGGATCTTCGATACCATCAACGCGATTATCATGATTCTCCTTTGTATCGTGACGCTGTATCCGATGTATTTCGTCATCGTGGCGTCCTTTACGAAGAACTCCTATCTGGTCGCGCATCCCGGCGCGGTGTTCTGGCCGGTGGGCTTTAACGTCGGCTCCTACAAGCTGGCCTTCTCCCATCCGCTGCTTCTGAGCGGCTACAAGAACATCCTGATCGTTCTGTGCGCGTCGCTGCCGATCAACATCATGCTGACGCTGTTCTGCGGCTACTTCCTCGCCTCCAAGAACGTCCTGTTCAAGGGCCCGATTCTGGGCATCATCATGTTCACGATGTTCTTCTCCGGCGGCATGATTCCCGCCTATCTGAACATCCGCGATCTGGGCCTGTACAACAGCCTCTGGGCGCTGATTCTGCCCGGCGCGATGAGCGTATACAACTCGATCATCTGCCGGACAGCCATTGAAGCGGTGCCCGACAGCCTGACCGAATCGGCCTACATCGACGGCGCGAACGATCTGGTCATTGTCTTCCGCATCATTCTGCCGCTGATCATGCCCACCATCGCGGTTCTGCTGCTGTATTACGGCGTAGGCCACTGGAACGCATGGTTCAACGCGTCCATCTACCTGCAGGACAACACCAAGCTGCCCATTCAGAACGTTCTGCGCGCGGTTCTGATCGCGAACTCCAACATTCTGAACTCCGCAGCCGCTGAGAACGATCAGGTCAACGAGTTTGCCGAAGCCATCAAGTATGCGGCCATCGTTCTGACCACCGTTCCCGTCCTGTGCATATACCCCTTCCTGCAGCGCTACTTCGTCAAGGGCGTCATGATCGGCGCCGTCAAGGGCTAAGCGGACAGCGTCCGCGGGCATGGCCTGCCGGGCAGCTATTCCCGACACAGCCGGCAAAGACCGGCCGGCCGCGTCGGCGCTGGTGCGCAGCCGAACCCCCTGCGGTCACCGTATAAGAATCGAACTTCATACAACCCGACCCGGACGACCGATCTTTGTCGTCCTGGTCGGGTTGTATGAAGTTCGATTCTTATACGGTGACCGCAGGGGGTTCGGCTGCGCACCAGCGCCGACGCGGCCGGCCGGTCTTTGCCGGCTGTGTCGGGAATAGCTGCCCGGCAGGCCATG
>JAFQQU010000104.1 GCA_017410445.1 Clostridia bacterium
ATGAGTCTTTTAAGGGGGTTTTTGGGGGTGCTGGGGGACATAGGGGGGAGAATCGAAACTCCCCCTGGTCCCTCTGCGAGAACAAACTCGACAAAGAACGGTCGTCCGGGTCTTCGTGTGTCCGGAGCGCCGGTGGAAGATATGCTCTGCGGATGCGAAGCCCGAACCAACGCACGGACGCTCCGCTCCACTCAAAGCCCAAAACCAATCTGTCCCTCTGACAGGAATTTCCTTCAAGAAATTCCGAGAAGAGTCGTTTAAAGGGGGATATTGGGGTGCAGGGGGACCTAAGGGGGGAAATCGAAAACCCCCCAGGTCCCTCTGCGAGAACAAACTTCAAACGAAAGCTGCGAACTGCCTCAACGCCCTCAATTGACGCGCCATCCCCGCTTCCCAAAACCAACTTCTTCTATATTGACATCACCCCTGCCCAATGCTATATTGTTCTTAACAAATCCTCAAAGGAGGCGCAGCCATGAACAGCAAGCCGAATATCATCTTCATCCTGACCGACGATCAGGGCGCATGGGCGCTCGGCAAGGACACGCCCGAGCTCATCACCCCCAATCTCGATAAAATGATCGACGAGGGTACGCGGTTCACCAACTTCTTCTGCGCCTCGCCGGTCTGCTCGCCCGCCCGCTGCTCGATTGTCACCGGCCGCATTCCCTCGGCGCACGGCGTGCATGACTGGCTGCGCGGCGGAAACGTAGACGGAAACAGCCTGCCCGCCGACATGAAAAACCCCGCCGAGCCGGAGGCGATCGACTATCTTTCCGGCATGCCCACCGTGTTCGATTCCCTCCGTGAAGCCGGATACCGCATGGGCTTCGTCGGCAAATGGCACATGGGCGACAGCCTGCGCCCGAGAGAGGGGTTCGATGAATGGACCGTGCATCTCTACGGCGGCGGAAGCTACGTAAAGGCCCCGGTCTGCGTGGACGGGCAGCCGCAGTTCGCGGATAAATATGTCACCGATTTCTTCACCGACCACGCCGTCGATTTCATCGACCGGCATCCCGCCGAGCCGTTCGCGCTGTCGCTCCATTATACCGCGCCGCACACCCCGTGGGCGCACGAGCAGCACCGCGCGGACATCCTGAAGATGTACGACGACTGCCCTTTCGAAAATCACCCCTTCCATGAGCTGCACCCCGATCAGGTCGGCACCTGCGAGGTGGGCGATACCGACGAGAGGCGGAAGTATCTGCTCAAGGGGTATTACGCCGCCATCACCGCCGTGGACGAGGGCGTCGGCCGCATCATGGACGCGCTCAGAAGAAACGGGCTGGACAAAAATACCGTCGTCGTCTTCTCGGGCGACAACGGCATGAATCTGGGCCAGCACGGCGTCTGGGGCAAGGGAAACGGCACCTATCCCATGAATATGTATGATTCCTCGGTCAAGATTCCCTTTATCGTGTGGGGCCCGGGCTTCGTCCGGCAGGGCGCGGCAGTGGAGAATCTCATCAGCCATTACGACATCCTGCCCACGCTGCGCGATTTTCTGAATCAGCCGACAGATGAGAGCGAGAAGCTGCCCGGCGAGTCCTTTCTGAAGGAGCTGACCGAGGGCTGTCAGCCGCGCGACCGGCAGCTGTGCATTCTGGATGAATACGGCCCGGTCCGTATGATCAGGAGCCGCACGCACAAGCTGGTCATCGAGCCCATCCGCGGAAATCATCAGCTCTACGACCTCGTCAGCGACCCGGGCGAGGAGGTCAATCATTTCGGCGAGGCAGAATATGCCTCCGTTCAGAAGGAGCTTCACGACGCGCTGGAGGCGGCGTTCGCGCAGTATACCGTGCCGCCGTTTGACGGCGGCAAATCCATGCCCACCGGCTCCGGCCAGCTGAGCCGGATCGACCGAGAGGGCGCGGACGTGTTCCATCCGGAGATCGTGTATTTCAGGGATAAAAAGGTCGAGCCCTTTTGAGAGGGGGAGGAGAAAACAGTGAAAAACGGAATCATGCTCAATATCGACGACACCCATTTCCTGTATTCGCGCACAGCCAAAAATATCGAGGTCAATGAGGCCGAAATCCGCCGGTTTGTCCGTCAGTATCAGGGCACTCAGGTGACCGATCTCATCTTCTCCATCGCCGGGCGCATCATCTGCTATCCTTCGAAGATGGGAACCAGCTGGATTGATAAATATCTTCAGAAGGAGGAAAACGGCCGCCCGGTCGACTATTCAAAGAGCTATGCGCGGCTCTCCTATGAGATGTATATGGAGAAAAAACTCGATCCCTTCGCGCTGTGGCTGGAGGAATGCAGGGCCATCGGCGTGCGCGGCTGGGTTTCGCTGCGCATGAACGACTGCCATGACAACGACCAGCCCACCTCCGTGCTGCATCCGGATTTCTATCATGAGCATCCGGAGTACCGCCGCGTGACCCACCGGCCGACGGACGGCTACTTTGACCGCTGCTATGATTACGCCGAGCCCGCCGTTCGCGAGCGCGAGCTGAAGCTGATCGACGAAATCCTTGAGCGGTACGATGTGGACGGCGTCGAGCTGGACTGGCAGCGCGAGATGTTCTGCTTCCGTCCGGGCGGGGAATGGGAAGGCATTGAAATCCTCAATGAATTCACCCGCGAGGTGAAAAAGCGCGTGCAGGCCGCCGCTGAAAAACGGGGCCATGAGGTTCTTCTGAGCGCACGCGTGGCCGCCGATCCCGGAGATTCTCTGGAAATGGGCTTTGACGCAGCCGCATGGGCGCGCGAGGGGCTCATTGACGTGCTCATTCCCACGCCGCGCTGGCGCACCTGCGATCACGACATCCCGGTGGGGCTGTGGAAGCGGCTGCTGGCCGGGACGGACGTGCTGCTCGCTCCGGGCATTGAGATTCTGCTGCAGCCGGGCCAGTGCAGGCGGTTCTATGCGACAAAGGATCAGGTCATGGGCCTTGCCGAGCAGCATTTCGCCCTCGGCGGAGACCGGACGTATCTGTTCAACTACTTCGATGATCCCGTGCCGGAGGACACCTACTGGAACAGCAGCGTTTCGCACCCGGACGCGGGCGTTCTGAAAATGCATCAGGATGCGCTGCTGCGCGTCATTGGCGATGCGGACAGGACGAAGGACCAGCCCCGCAGCCATGTGGTCACCTCGCGCGACATGATGCCCGAATGGCGGCACGGCCAGCGCATTCTGCCCTTCATCTGCGCCGAGCAAGGAAAATACAAGCAGCTCCGCCTGTGCGCGGGCCGGATTCCCGAGGGCGCGGAGGTGACGCTGAAGCTGGGCATATCCGGCGGCCGGGCGGAGGATATCGAGGCGTATGTGCACCGGAGGAAGGCCGTGCTCATCGGAAAGACGGAGGTCAGGCCTGCGTATTTCGACCATGCGGCGTATGCGTTCCGCGTGGAGAACGACGGAAAGCTTCCTGTGTATCTGGTGATGGAGATTGCGACGACGGGCGAACCGGTGACGGTTGACTATGTCGAAATCCGGGTGGAGCCGGGGGAATAAGGCATGAGAAGGAGTCAGACGGGAAGCGAAAGGCGGATGATCTCCTCCCGCAGCGCGCTCCATTTTTCCTGTGAGAACCGCACCAGCGGCAGCCTCACGTCCGCGCGGCATACGCCCATGATTTCAAGCGCGGCCTTGACCGGAATCGGGTTCACTTCGGAAAACAGCTGCCGGATGAGCGGCAGCAGCGACAGCTGAAGCGCGCGGCTGCGGGCGGCGTCGCCGGAGAACCATGATGAGGTCAGTTCGTGCATCCTGTCCGGGGCGATATTGGCGGCGACCGAGATCACGCCCTGCGCGCCGAGGGCTAGCATGGGAAGCGTCTGATCGTCGTTTCCGGAATAGAGGGCCATGCTTTCTCCGCACAACCGGGCAAGCTCGGCGCACTGCGTTATGTCGCCCGAGGCTTCCTTGATTCCGAGGATGTTCTTATGCTCCGAGAGCCGCGCCGCGGTCTCCGGCAGGAGGTTCACGCCGGTGCGCGAGGGCACGTTATAGAGGATGACGGGGATGCTCACCGCGTCTGCGACGGCGGAAAAATGAGCGATCAGGCCGGGCTGGGTGGTCTTGTTGTAGTAGGGCGTTACGACGAGCAGGCCGTCCGCGCCCATCTTCTGCGCACGGGCCGACTGAGCGGCCGCGGCGGCGGTGCAGTTTGCGCCCGTGCCCATGATAACGGGAATCCGTCCGTCCGCGCGCTCGAGCGTGAAGCCGAGGACGGCGTCCTTTTCCGCCTGTGTGAGGGTGGACGGCTCTCCGGTGGTGCCGCAGACGACGAGGGCGTCCGTGCCGCCGGTCAGCTGCAGGTCGATCAGCCGGCCAAGCGCGTCAAAATCGATCTTTCCGTCTGCGAAGGGAGTGACCAGCGCCGCGCCGCTGCCGGTGAACAGGGTTGAATTCATAGATTTCACGCTCCCGAAAAAACTGTTCTTCAGTATACGGGGCGAAGGCGGGGGATAGAACGGGCGGTGAAGGGGTAAAATCCCGCACGCTCACGCGGGCCTGCTCCGTGCGGATTCAATCGGAGGCGCATCAAACAAATGAAGACCCGGACGACCGATCTTTGTCGAGTTTGTTCTCGCAGAGGGACCAGGGGGGATTTCGATTTCCCCCCTTAGGTC
>JAFQQU010000105.1 GCA_017410445.1 Clostridia bacterium
GGCCTGTTCAACACCATCGTCAACATCACCCTGCTGCTGATCGTCAACGCGATTGCCAAGCGCGTCAGCGACATCGGCCTGTTCTAAGGAGGTGTAAAGAATGGCAAAAGCAAAAGTCGCAATGAGTCACCACGGCATCCGCAAGACCAATGTTGACTATGTGTTCGACGCGGTCAACATCACCTTCATGTGCCTCCTTATGTTTATCATTCTTTACCCCCTGTACTTCTGCGTCATCGCTTCCTTCTCCGATCCTTACGCGGTCGTAAACGGACACGTTACCCTCTGGCCGGTGAATCCCACCCTTGAGCCGTACATGAACGTTCTGAAGGAAAAGCGTATCTGGGTCGGCTACCGGAACAACCTGATCAACGTTCCGCTGGGCACCCTGTGGAATCTGGTTCTGACCATCCCCACCGCCTACGTCATGAGCAAGAAGCGCCTGCGCGGCCGTTCCTTCTTTGCTACCTTCTTCCTCATCCCGATGTACTTCGGCGGCGGCCTGATCCCGACCTACCTGCAGGTCAAGAACCTGAACCTCTTGAACCAGCCCTACACCCTGATCATGCTGGGCGGCCTGAGCATCTACAACATGATCGTTACCCGCGTATTCTTCCAGACCTCGATCCCCGAGGAACTGTATGAATCCGCTACCATCGACGGCGCGAACGACTTCTGCCAGTTCTTCAAGATCGCGCTGCCGCTGGCCACGCCGATCATCGCCGTCATGGCGCTGTTCTACGCGGTCGGCCGCTGGAACGACTACTTCACCGCCCTGATCTACGTGACCAATACCGATTACCACCCGCTGCAGATCGTCCTGCGCGGCATCCTGCTGCTGAACCAGACTGCGCTGGCCAACGTTGATACCCAGAATCTGGGCAACGACGACGTTCAGTACATGCTGGAGCTGGCCCGCAAGGTGTACATGGCCGAAGGTATGAAGTACTCCCTGATCTTCATCGCCTCCGCGCCGCTGCTGATCGCGTATCCCTTCGTACAGAAGTACTTCGTCAAGGGCATCATGATCGGCTCGCTGAAGGGCTAAGCGTTTTCCAGGAGGCTCCCCTGTGCAAGGGGAGCTGCCAGCGAAGCTGACTGAAGGGTTGTATGATTCCGAAAACAGCTAAGGCTTCAATCGGGCTCCTGCTCCTGACAGCAATGCTTCAACCCCTCCGGCTCTCACGAGCCACCTCCCCTTACACAGGGGAGGCCAAGTTCCCCGTTTGATCCCGCCCTACGGCGGAATCATATAAGAAATCTCATCGGTTATGCCCATGAATCGATGAAATTTTGAGAAAAACAAGGAGGTAACCTCATGAAAAAGCTGCTTTGTCTGGTACTGGCTGCTATGATGCTGCTGGGCAGCGTCGCGATGGCCGAGGGCCTGACCTACGCCTCTGACGGCATTGGCGTGTTCAACCCGAGCTATGACTTCATGGAGACCGACTGTAACTCTTGGCCGCTGGTAGCGGAAGGCGAGAACGTTCAGATTTCCGTTATGACCTATCTGACCGACTCCTACTCCACTGATCCCGAGACCACTCAGTTCTGGACTTGGGCCCAGGAAGAGACCGGCGTTGACTTCGTGATCGAGCAGGTTCTCGAGTCTGCTCTGTCCGAGCGCAAGAATCTGATGTTCGCTTCCTGCGAGCTGCCGGACATCCTGATGTCCATCGGCCTGTCCACCACCGACATGATGAACTATGGCGCCGGTGAAGGCCTGCTGCTGGCTCTGAACGACTACATCACCCCCGAGCTGATGCCCAACCTGTGCCTGGCGTACGAAGAGTTCCCCATCTGGAAGGCGAACTCCACCGCCGCTGATGGCAACATCTACTCCTTCCCGACCAACCGCGGTTACTTCTCTCCCTACGGCGAGTCTGACCGTATCTTCTATGACCTCAACCGTATGAAGGCTGTCGGCATCGAAGAGCCCCCGACGACCCTGGACGGCTTCATCGACATGCTGTACAAGATGAAGGAAGCTGATCCGGATTGCATCCCGCTGGGCGGCTCCAACCAGAGCATGAACCCCGGCTACCTGATCCTGAACGCCATGGGCTTTGTTGGCCCGTCCGGCCACAAGGGCTTCGGCCTGACCGTCCGCAATGGCGAAGCCGTATTCCCCGTTGGCGATCCGCTGTTCAAGGAATACCTGGCCCTCATGAAGAAGTTCTACGATGACGGCATCATCGCCGAGTCCTTCTTCACCGACAAGGGCACCGAAGTCAATGCTCAGATGTCCGAAGGCAAGCTGGGCGTATACCCCTTCGTTCCCTTCACCGTAACCCCCGCTGAGGAAGACTTCTCTCACTGGGTATCCTTCACTCCCATGACCTCCGAGTGGAACGACAAGCGCCAGTGGCGTGAGTACAACTGCTGGGAGACCGGCGGCTTCGCTGTAAGCGCCGAGACCGAGCATGCTGAGCTGATCGCCCGCTTCGCTGACTTCTTCTACAGCGACTACGGCTTCGTAGCCATCTGGGACGGCCCCCGCTCCAACAACAACACCGCCGGCATCGTTAAGGGTGCTGAGACCTACTTCGAGTATGACAACCTCGACACCAACGGCATGCCCAACCTGAAGACGGTTGTTCCCGAGATCGAGGACGGCACCTACACTGGCGACTATGACTACAAGTGGGCCATCCAGTCCGGTCCCTTCTCCACTGTCGGTCTGAACGGCGGCCACGTTGCCACCTCCCGTGCTCTGGGCCTGCCCGAGGGCAAGTACGCGACCCGTCATACCGCTTACCTGCTGCGCGGCATCGGCTTCCGCACCGAAGAGGACTACAACTACTACATGGAACACATCGATTACTACGCGGTTGACCAGGCTGCTTTCGACGTACATTCTCCGGAAGGCCAGTTCCGCGGCTCCATGTATCAGTATGTAACTCCTTACGAAGGCTCCTTCTTCCCGAAGGTAACCTACTTCACCGTTGAGCAGAGCGAAGCGCTGGCTGAGTACTCTGCCACCATCAAGACCTACGGCGAAGGCGAAATCGCGAAGTTCATCGTTGGCGATCGCGATCTGGAAGACTTCGACGCGTTCGTCAAGGAACTGGAAGACATGGGCCTGCGTGACTGGGAGAAGATCTATCAGGATTACTGGGCAAACTACCTGGCCAACATGGGCTAATCCTCAGATCTGACTCATTCATCAATCTGTCAACCAACTGATTTCCGGTGCCGCGCATATGGGCTGCGCGGCATCGGATTTTTTGTGTCCATACCCATGCTTTTACCCGAAAATATTCCGCCATTTCCACTATTTATGCTTGACGTATTGTCAATTACGCAATATACTTTATGTAGGAAATCACTACTTTCAATCACTCTCAGGAGGTAACTAATCATGGGTGTTGTTGTTTGTTTTGGTGAAGTTATGATGCGCCTGGCCCCTCCCGGCTACTATCGTCTGGGCCAGACTGATACTCTGGGCATGACCTTCGGCGGCGCGGAAGCCAATGTTTCCGTTTCTCTGGCCAACTACGGCCTGAATGCCCGCTATGTCACCCGCCTGCCCGAGAACCCCCTGACCGATGCGTTCGAGTATCAGATGAAGGGCTTCGGCGTTGACGTTTCCATGATCGCCAAGGGCGGCGACCGCATGGGCATCTACTTCGTAGAGAAGGGCGCCTCCATGCGTCCCTCCAAGGTTGTTTATGACCGCAAGTATTCCTCCATCGCTGCTGCCAAGCCCGGCGACATCGACTGGGATAAGGTTTTCGAAGGCGCTGACTGGTTCCACTGGACCGGCATCACGCCCGCCCTGTCCGACACCGCCGCTGCGCTGACCCTGGAAGGCTGCAAGGCCGCCAAGGCGAAGGGCATCACCATCAGCTGCGACCTGAACTACCGCAAGAACCTGTGGTCCCGCGAGAAGGCCAAGGAAGTCATGACCGAGCTGGTCAAGTATGTTGACGTTCTGATCGCCAACGAAGAAGACTCCAAGGACGTTTTCGGCATCGAGGCCGAGGGCACCGATATCGAGACCGGCAAGCTGAGCGAAGCGGGCTACCGCGCTCTGGCCGAGAAGCTGGCTTCCACCTTCGGCTCCAAGAAGGTTGCCTTCACCCTGCGCGAGAGCTTCTCCGCCAACGACAACAACTGGTCTGCTCTGCTGTATGACGCTGAGAGCAACACCGCCATCCGTTCCCGTCAGTACGCCATCCGCATCGTTGACCGCGTAGGCGGCGGCGACTCCTTCGGCGGCGGCCTGATCTACAGCATGATGAACGGCTTCAACGATGAAGAGGCGATCAACTTCGCCGCTGCTGCTTCCGCTCTGAAGCACACCATCGAAGGCGACTTCAACCGCGTCACCGTCAAGGAAGTCCGCGCCCTGATGGGCGGCAGCGCTTCCGGCCGCGTACAGCGCTAAACTCTCCTTCCCAAAACGAAACGGGGCCGTCGCACAGGCAATTGCTTCGTGCGGCGGTCCTCGATTTTACCCTCTGAGCGGCTTTTCTGTCCGGCTTGCAGAGACCTGTCCCTTGCATCAAAAGCCGCCCGTGCGCGCGCACAGACGGCCTCCGGCGATTCCGGGAGCATTGGTATGCAGCAGGCGCTGCCCTGCCTTACTTATGGCGGTAGCTGGCGCACATGCTCTCGTCCTTCGCCTTGCCGCTGCCGCAGCCGGGGCAGGCTTCAACCGTGATGCCGGACAGAGAGCACTGATCCTGATCCTCGCAGTGGAACGCGCAGGAACGTACGGTGCAGCCGATGTCCAGATTGGGCGTCTTGTGAGTCATGATGAATTCCTCCTCAATCTCTTTATTGGGCTCCGGATTCATTATGCCCACTCTTCACCGAACTCATTCAAATCAATCGACGAAATTACGGAGGAATGACCTATGCAGTGCGACGTTGTCGGAAAAATCGGCTCGATGGCAATGATCCGTCGGGACGAAAACGACATTGATTACAATATTCTCTCCCGCGTGGCCGGCGAACTCCGTCCGGGCATCATCTGGGTGACCAGCGGCGCGGCGGAGATCGGCCGGCTGGACTACATGAAGCGCACCGGATGCGAGCTGACCGGCGAACCCGAATGCGTCAAGGCCGACTATGCCGCACAGGGACAGGCCATCCTCATGTCCACCTACCGGCAGTTCGCCCGACCCGAATTCTCGCTCCGTCAGGTGCTGGTGGAGCATCAGCACTTCAACGACGAAGTCAAGCGCGAATACATCCGCAAGCTCCTCCTTCGCGCGACGCAGCAGAAGGCCATCCCGATCGTTAATTACAACGACCCGGTCTCCGACGAGGAAATCCGCAAGCTCGAGCTCAATTCGCTCAAGCAGCAGAATGATCACGTCGTAGAATGCGTGGACAACGACGAGACGGCCGCCGTCATCTGCGATCTGATGAAGGCCAAGTATCTCGTCATCCTGACTTCCACCGAGGGCATCTACCGCGACCCGAAGGACCCCTCCACGCTCGTCAGGAACGTCGTCTGCCCGGATGCGGAATCCCTCATCCGCGAAATCCGCACGCTGCAGGAGGGCTGTGTCGGGGCCAGCCGCGCAGGTGCAAACGGTGCCCGCGCGAAGCTTGAATACGCCATGAAGCCGGCGCTCGGCGGCGCGACCGTCATCATCGGCAGCGCAAAATACCGCCTGAGCGAGCTGCTGAACGGCCAGGCGCCGCAGACGAGAATCGGCATCGCAAGATAAAATGAACCAATAAACAGGTCAGCCGGACGGACATTTCATCCATCCGGCTGACCTGCTTTCATATTCTCATCGTTTCATCAGCGCCCGGCAGACCGCATCCGACATGCCTGCGCTCCCCTCATGCGCCCTGCTCCTCGCAGATGGCCAGCGAAAACTCAAATTCCGTTCCCTTGCCCAGTTCGCTTCTGACCGTTATCAGGCCGCCCATACACTCGACCACCAGCTTCGCAATCGCCAGCCCCAGTCCGGTGCCGGTCGTGCGCATGCGGGATTTATCGGCCTTGTAGAAACGTTCCCAGATGTACGGAAGATCGGAAGGATCGATGCCCGCGCCCGTATCGGCGACGCTGACATATACGCTGCGTCCCTGACGGCGAGCGCTCAGTGTTACTTTTCCGCCTGTGGGCGTGAAGGAGAGCGCATTGTCCATCAGAATGATCAGCACCTGAAGAATCCGGTCCTCGTTGCCCATGACCGCAGGCAGCGCTTCCCGGATGCTCACGCACAGCTCGACGCCGCCTTCCTGCGC
The DNA here is from genome assembly GCA_017410445.1 of Clostridia bacterium. Classification (GTDB taxonomy): domain Bacteria; phylum Bacillota; class Clostridia; order Christensenellales; family Aristaeellaceae; genus RGIG2066. The sequence goes on from JAFQQU010000105.1 coordinate 6,214, forward strand.
CCGCTTCTGCATCCGCCTCAGCGCCGCTTCAAGCACGCCTTCGATGCGCATCGGTTCCAGCTCAATGGGCGAACGCCCGGCCTGCAGGCGGCTCATGTCGAGCATATCACCGATCAGCTTTTCAAGCCGCATGGTCTCCTGATAGATGATCCGGTAGCTGTCCATCTTCTCTTCTTCGGTGTCCATATAACCGTCCAGAAGCGGCTCTACCATGCCGCGGATGCCGGTCAGAGGCGTTCTGAGCTCATGCGAAATGTTCGCAACATAGTCCTTGCGCATCTGCTCCAGGCGTTCGGCCTCGGAGACGTCTCTGAGCAGTCCGACCGCGCCGATCAGGCTGTTTTCCTCGTTCCGCATCGGCCAGACGCGGGCGGCAATGGAGCGATCTGACGCGTTTTTCCACACTTCTTCGGCCCGTTCGCCGCTCATGGTAGCCTGCCTGAGCATTTCAAGCAGCTTTTCCCGGTAAGCGCCGCGCTCGGGATCATTTTCCGCGTTCCAATCGCTCAGTTCTAGCAGCTCCAGCGCGGCGTTGTTGTAATGAACAACGGTTCCGTCCTGATCGACGGCCACCAGCCCCTCGCCGATGCCCGAGAGAATCTGCTCCAGCTTGCTCTTCTCATCCCTCAGATCGCTGATCACGTTTTTCAGCCGGAAGGAAAGATGTCCCAGCGCGCCGCCCAGCTCGCCGATTTCGTCTTTCTGATCGAGCGGCACCGGTTCACCGTAATGCCCGGCAGACATGCGCCGCGCTATGACGGTGAGCGTCTCGATGGGCCGCACCAGCCATCGGCTGACGACCAGCGCAAACACCGCCGAAAGTCCGGCCGCCAGCACACAGGACATCATGATGAGCAGCGTCATATCGGTCGCCATGCCCTGAACCTCGACATACGGCATATAGAGAATCGCCGCGCCGGCAATCAATCCGTCCGGCGCATAGACCGGCGAACCGGCGAACAGGACCTTGCCGCCAATGAAATCCACCTTGCTGATGTCGCAGGCGTCGTTGCCCTTCAGGATACTGGTTACCAGCTGGACGTCCAGCGCCTCATTGATGATGCTCTGCTGAAGCGCCGGGTCGATATTATCCATGATGGGATGATTATCCGGCCCGCCCACCCGGGGAATCCGCCGCGCGACCATGTCCTGACCGACATAAATGACCTGCGCCTCGGTCAGGTTTTCGATGTTCCGCATGCGGACATATTCGGGCGCGCCCTTGTGCTCCTCGGTAAAGATGGCTGCGATGATGCGCGCCTTCTCAAGAAGCCCTTCTTTGTTCTGCGCGACGATCGACTGACGCATAAACACGTAGCTGGTGACGACAATCAGCACCGCCAGGCCGAAGGTCAGCGTCAGATACCCCAGCAGCAGCTTGGTGTAAATCGACCGGTCGATCAGATAGCGCTTAAAGACTCTGAAGCGCTCAAGTAAGAATTTCAAATCGATATCCAACTCCCCAAACGGTTCTGATGTCCCAGGGGTTTTCCTGCTGGCACAGCTTGGCGCGGATGCGCTTGATGTGGCTGTCCACCGCGCGCGTATCGCCGAGGAAATCATAGCCCCAGATGCTCTGAAGCAAATGCTCACGGCTGAACACCATGCCCGGGTTGGAGGCAAGCGTCCAGAGAATCTCAATCTCCTTGGGCGTGCAGGGGATATTCTGCCCGTTCAGCCTGACGGTGAACGCGCCCATGTCAATCGACAGATTACCAACAGTCAGCAGCGTTCCGTGCACCTCGTCCCGCATTTCGCGCATGCGGCGGAGCACCGTTTTCACTCTCGCCAGCACCTCGCGCGGGCTGAAGGGCTTGGTGATATAATCGTCTGCGCCCAGTTCAAGGCCAAGCAGTTTGTCGAATTCCTCCGCCTTGGCGGTCAGCATGATGATCGGCACATTGCTGTCCCGACGGATTTCGCGGCATACCACAAGGCCGTCCATTTTCGGCATCATGATATCCAGAAGAATCATATCAACCCTGGTGTTTTTCGCCTGTCTCAGCGCCTCTTCGCCGTCATAGGCCGAAAGGATCTGGTATCCTTCCCGTTTGAAATATGCGTTCAGCGACTGATGCACATTCACATCGTCGTCCGCAATCAGAATTTTGTATCCTGCGCGATGCTCGTCCATACAAAGCACCTCCCGAAAGTTCATGATCTCACTTAATATTACACCACTATTGTTGGGCGAAATCATGGCGGGAGCCAAAACATTTCCCCTCAATCCAGAAACGAAATCTGGTCTTGCGCAATTCTTCTCTCTTTCCGCTCCGTGATGCGGTCCTCCGGCGCGATGGTGCCGCCAAGGAGAGGATCGTCCGGGTCGACAGGCACAACGTTCTTTCTGGTTTTTGCATAGCAGTATGCGCAGTCATGCAGGCAGGTGTCGTATGCGCCGATGTCAACGCTCTTTACGCACCGGCATTCCGCTCGCTGCCCCGTGTCCTTCTGAACGCGGACCGGCGTGCCCATTATCCTTTCGATATCCCGCCGGTCGATGCAGCCCATGGGTTCGAGCCCCTCTTCCGTGAAATCGAGCTTTTCCGCGCAGGCAGAGGGCAGCATGCCGTGCCGCTTCGCCGTGACCGCGATTTCACGCGCCATCATGCGCATCTGACTTTCATCTGGCGCATGCAGATGGGGAGCGTTCCGCTTCACCGACCCGTAGAGATCGATAAAACTGATGACGCAGCGCCCGGTCGCGCCCTCGAGCCGCCCGCACAGGTCTGAAAATGCGCGAAGATGCCTGTCAACCGTCCATTCATCCGTCAGAAGGATCGGATCATAGCGCCAGATGACGCGGTCTTTTCCGATTCGTTCCGACAGCCTGATAAGCGAATCGAGCGCGCGCGCATGATCGACGCCGCGCTCAATCTCCCGCCCGTAAGGCGTGAGCGTATACTGAAAGAGATACCGGCAGCCGCGTCCGTCCAGCTCGTTCAGCTTATCGAGCATATTGACCGCGTCCTTTGTCCAGAACACGATGGCCTCGGCCTCTTCCCGCAGCAGGCTGACCCGGCTGACCTGATGCGGGTTGAACGGATTGCGGATATAGACAAATCCTTCCCGGATCCGATTCATCATCCATTCCGCATGAAAGGCCGGGATATCCGTTCTCCGGCTTGCGCTGATGATCATGCGCACTCACCCCCCTCCGCAAATTGGCTTTTCACCGAAAAAAGCGGCGGACAGCAAACAGCCGTCCGCCGCGAAAGAATATATCAGGCCCAGTACATGCCGCCGCGATCCTCGAACATCATGGTCTGCTTCAGCAGATCAATGGCCTTCTTCAGGCCCTCGTTCGGGGTCATCAGGCTGTCTTCATGCTCGATGGAGATCGGTCCGTCGTAGCCAACCAGGCGCAGGTTGGACATGATGTCCTTCCAGACCGCCGCATCGTGGCCGTAGCCGACCGAGCGGAAAATCCAGCTGCGGTTGATCTCGTCGCCGTAATGCTTGGTATCCAGCACGCCGTGGGTCTTGGTGTTGATTTCGTCGATCTTGGTGTCCTTGGCATGGAAGTAGAAGATCGCGTCGCCCAGGTAACGGATCGCGTATACCGGGTCGATGCCCTGCCAGAACAGGTGGCTGGGATCGAAGTTGGCGCCCAGGATCGGGCCGACCGCCTTGCGGATCTTCATCATGGTCTCGGGGTTGTATACGCAGAATCCCGGATGCATTTCAAAGGCAATCTGCTTGATGCCGTGCGCCTCGGCAAAGGCCGCGGTTTCCTTCCAGTAGGGAATGAGAACCTCGTCCCACTGATACTTCAGGATATCGGAGAAATCATCCGGCCAGGGGCAGGTGACCCAGTTGGGAGTCTTGTCCTCAGGGGAGCCGCCAGGGCAGCCGGAGAAGGTTACGACGCGGGTAACGCCCATCTTCTCAGCCAGCAGAACAGTCTGAACGAAATCGTCGTGGAACTTGGCGGCGATTTCCTTGTTGGGATGAACGGCGTTGCCATGGACGGAGAACGCGGCGATTTCCAGGTTGTACTTGGCCAGAGTCGCCTTCATTTCCTCGATTTTCGCCGGATCGGCCAGCAGATCGCGGGGTTCGCAGTGCTTGTTGCCCGGGAAGCCGCCGCAGCCGATTTCAACGGCCTGTACGCCCGCTTCGGACAGATACTTGCAGGCTTCGTCCAGAGACTTGTCGCCCAGCAGAACGGTAAATACGCTCAGTTTCATAATAGGTTGCCTCCTGATGATTTTTTAGGCTTATGAAGTTATTATACACGACCGGACGTCAAATTGCAATTGAATCATTTCATGCTGTGCATGAAACTTATACCCGACGCCGCCCTCAGTATCTGCCCACCCGCTTGACCTCTTCGACGATGGCGCGGAAATTCTCCAGCGAAACCGAATTCGGAATCGAATGGTCCGAGGAGAACACATAACCGCCGTTTTCCTTCAGCACCGGCACGACGCGGCGGATTTCCTCGATGATCGCCTCTTTATCGTCCCAGAGAACCGCGTTGATTCCGCCGTGCAGCACCAGCTTATCGCCGTATTTCTGCTTGAGGCCGATCGGGTCCATGCCCGCCTTGACCTCCAGCGGATTGAGCGAATCGATGCCTACATCCATTAGGTCGTCGATGCGGCTCATGATATTGCCGCAGGAATGAAGCTCGGCGAAGATGCCCTTCTTATGCGCCCATTCGACCGCGCGCTTGTGCACCGGCTTGAGCAGCTCGCGGTACATGTCGTTTGAGAAGAAGGTGCGACCCTTATAGCCCATGTCGTCCGGCCAGTTGATGCAGTCGAACCGGTATCCGGCGTCCCAGATCCGGTCAAACAGGGCGATGCAGCGATCCAGATAGGTGTTGAACATGTCCATGCACCATTCCGGCTCCTCATACATGGCGATCAGCAGCGTCTCCGTGCCGACCATCCAGGAATGCGTCACATCGAAGCCGAACCAGAAGTTCGCCGTAATCCAGCGGCCCTCAGCCACCCACCTGTCGTAGTTCTTCTTCAGATGATCCCACGGAATGCGGTCGTCCTCGAGCGTCATCATCTTCTTGGCCTGCTCCCAGACTTCCGGCGTAGTTACTTTGAAATCGAGGAATTCAGGCGTGGAATCCTGCGTCTTGAAGCTCTTTTGAGTAACGCCCCACTTGGTGGTGTAGATTCTGTAAGTGTCGGTCTCTTCGAGCGTCTTTTCCTCATAGCGCGGAGTGATGTCCACGCCGATGCCGGCCGTCTTGTCCGTATCGAAATACTCCGTCCAGTGAACATCCTCCGGAAGGCCCTCCCTGTGCCAGCGGGCAACGGTGCCTGCCCACGGGGAATCGATGATCGGAATGCGGTCCGCCTCCCGGTGGGTATACATCCTCATAAACCGTTCTTTGGTGGTCATGCGTCTCTCCTCCGTTCGCCTGATGAATTATTGCTGATTTGTAATCATCTTAGCATGCACCCCGGCGCTTGTCAATCGTCATCCCACACTCCGTCTTTTTGTGATATAATGGAGATACATCATCAGAACCGGAGGAATCCATCATGACAGAGCTTGAACGTCTCCGCCGGGAAGCGGAGGGAATTCTGCCTGCGGAAGCGGAAGAGGCGGCAAAGAGCGCGGAGCAGCTCATCACCGTCCGCCATCTGTCCGGCAGCCGCGCCTTCTTCTCCTATTTCAAAAAAACGGAAGACCAGTGGAAGCGGGTGTTCTCCTGCAATGCCAACATTGGAAAAAACGGCGTCGGCAAGGAAAAAGAGGGCGACATGAAGACGCCGCTGGGCGTGTTCTCCCTTTCGACGCCCTTCGGCATTCAGCCCGACCCCTCCGCCTCGGACCCGCACGGCCGGACGGTGAGCGGATATCTTCAGGTGACCCAAGATCATTACTGGTGCGGCCAGAGCGGCCCCTTCTACAATCGGCTGATCGACAACCGCCGCCCGCCGGAGGGATATGTTCCCAATGCTGACGACGAGCACCTCATCCGCTACAGCCCGTCCTACAACTACTCGATGTTCATCGACTACAATCTGGAAGGCAAGCCCCATCTGGGCTCCTGCATCTTCCTGCACTGTACCAGCCGCAGCCCGCACACCGCCGGATGCGTGGCAATTGACGAATGGCTCATGCGCGAGCTGGTTCTGGAGCTCAAACCCGGCGCAAAGATCGTCATTTACAAATAAATGAGCGCCCCGCCGTCTCTCCCGATCAAAGAGCGACGCGCAGGGCGTTTCGGTTTATTCATTTTCCTCCGGAAACGCATTCCGGAACGCGCGCAGATTCGGACAGTCCGCGCCAGACGGCTTAATCGCAAAAACAATCTTCTCAAAGAACCGGAAATACCCACTGTCCAGCAGCAGCTCGCGGAATACGCCCGCAACCAGATCGGGCGGGTTATTGAATGCGCCGCAGCCAAATGCGCCCAGCACCAGCCGATCGGCGCCGCAGGCCATCGCAGTCTCCAGAATATTCCGGATCCGATTCCGGAAAACCGATTTCAGATGCTCCATATTCACAGGATGCTTTTTTTCAGAATTGTAATAGGGCGCAGCGCAGGTAATGACGTCGGTCTGAAACCATTCCTCCGGAGGCATCATAGTCGGGATATCGTCGTCCGTTTTGAAAACCGTAACGCCGGGTGAAAAAATAATCCGGTCAGAGCCCATGTCGCCGGTGTTTTTCTGGTTCCATTTATAGTAGTGCCGGAGAAAATACGGAAGGGTCAGCGCCTCATAAAGGTTGCTTGTGCGGCAAAGGCACTCCTCCTGAGCGGGCGCGCCCTCCTTCACCCCGCCGCCCGGGACATAGGCGTTGGCAAAATTCAGCACAGCTGTACGCTTTCCCGGCGAAACAAGTGCCTGCGCGCAGCGGAAGGAGGTATTCTCCTGCACATGAATCACAGGAACCTTGCTCTTCGTCTCCGGACCGACTGCCGAAAAATCATCCAGAAAAAGGCGCGAGGCGCTCTGCATGACCGGTGTACGCCGGATCAGCTCCGGGTTGTTTTTCAGGTGTATCTGCGTATCGATAAACGCTTCTCTCAGCACAAATGGGGCCGCCATGCCTCCGTCCTCCGTTTCACAAAGTCATTTTTTCCAGTATAGCACACATAACCGGCCCGCGCAATCGCCTGCACGGACAATGTCTTTTCACCGGATGCGCCAATTGGTCATATCTTTTAACGAAGGATGTACGTGTTAAGCTTGACGGAAAGCAGGCGGAAAACGTATAATTATAGATACTTATACTGTACGAGACGTGCAGCATCGGAGGGAATGTCAATGGGTATCAAGGTAGCTAAATTCGGCGGCTCCTCTCTGGCCGACGCCGGTCAGTTCCGGCGCGTGAAGGAAATTCTGCTGTTGGATTCCGAAAGAAAGTTTGTCGTGCCGTCCGCTCCCGGACGCCGTTTTAAAGAAGACGATAAGGTAACCGACCTGCTCTACAAATGCTTCCGCCTGGCGCAGGCCGGCGAGAACATCGACGAGTGCTTCGGCCTGATCAAGGGCCGCTATGAAGAGATCATCCGGGATCTCGGCCTCTCTCTCGATCTGACCGACCGCCTCATGGAGGCCAAAGAGAAGATCGTTAAAGACAACAACCCCGACTATGCCGCCAGCCGCGGCGAATACTTCAACGGAATCATCCTCGCCGAATACATGGGCTGGGATTTCATCGATTCCGCCGAATTCATCAAGTTCGACAAGAAGGGCCGCTTCGCTTCCGAATGGACCAACGAAATCCTGAGCGAAGAGCTGAAGAAGCACGAGCACGCGGTCATCCCCGGCTTCTACGGAAGCTGGCCGGACGGCTCCGTCAAGACCTTCTCCCGCGGCGGTTCGGATGTCACCGGCGCGATCGTATCCCGCGCTGCCGGCGCCGAGATCTATGAGAACTGGACCGACGTTGACGGCTTCATGATGGCCGACCCGCGGATTGTAGAGAATCCCCGCTCCATCAAGAGCCTGACCTACCGCGAACTGCGTGAGCTGTCCTATATGGGCGCAAGCGTTCTGCACGAGGATGCGATTTTCCCGGTCCGCAAGGCCGGCATCCCGACCAACATCCGCAACACCAACAACCCCACCGCGAAGGGCACCATGATCATGCTCAACCCCGAGGACTGCGAATCCACCGGCACCATCACCGGCATCGCGGGCCACAAGAACTTCACCCTGCTCTCCATCGAGAAGGCCATGATGAACAGCGAGCTGGGCTTCGGCCGCCGCGTTCTGCAGGTACTGGAGGAGTTCGGCGTATCGTTTGAGCATCTCCCTACCGGCATCGACACCATGTGCGTCATCATCGCTGACAGCGACATCGAGAAGTATCACGATCAGATCATTCAGCGCATCAAGGAAACCTGCGAGCCTGATTCCATCGAGCTTACTTCCGGCATCGCCCTCATCGCGACGGTCGGCCATGGCATGTGCCGCAAGCGCGGTACCGCATCCCGCCTCTTCCGCGCTCTGGCTGTCGCAGACGTCAACGTACGGATGATCGATCAGGGCTCGAGCGAGCTGAACATCATCGTCGGCGTGGACGGCGAGGAGTTCGAAAAGGCCGTCAGCGCGATCTATTACGAGTTCGCCTGATCCTGATTTCCCTCAAACGGGCGCGCACACCCCGTTGCGGGCCGGAATACATATCCATATACCACCTGAAACGGGGCAGTCCTTCGGGATTGCTCCGTCTTTTTGAAAGGAGAACACTTATGCAGGCTGTCGTCAATGCGGTCAATATCGTCCTGAGTATCTTCATCCTCATCGGCGCGGGCGTATACCTGACCTGGCGCAACCGGCTGAACGACCAGAATGCATCCCTCATCTCCCACCTGGTCGTCCGCGTCGCGCTGCCCGGCACCATCATTTCCAATCTCTTCGGCTCCTTTACCTCCGAATCCATGCGCGAATGCCTGAAGGGCCTGATGGCGCCGATTCTGAGCGTTCTGATCGTAATGGCAATCGGCCTTGTGCTGGCAAACGTTCTGAAGCTTCCGAAGAATCGCCACGGCGTTTTCGCCTGCATGTTCGGCTTCTCGAACACCGTCTTCATCGGCGTTCCGGTATCCACCGCGCTGTTCGGCGACAGCGTTCTGCCCTATACGCTGATGTATTACTTCGGAAACACAGTCATCTTCTGGACGATTGGCATCATGCTGCTCCGGCGCGACGGCGGCGTCAAGTCCGGCGGCGATTTCAAGGCGCTGCCCGGCTATCTGAAGGACAAGGTCACTGCCCTGATCAAAAAGCAGCCCGCGCCGGTTCATCCGGGTGCAGGAGCGGCTCTCAGCATGATTTCCAAGGCGGTTCCGCTGCCCATCGTGGTCTTTGTCATCAGTATGATTCTGGTTCTGATGGACGTCAAGCTCCCCACCTTCGTCATGAGCGCCGCCAAATACATCGGAAATATGGTTACTCCGCTCTCCCTCTTCTTCATCGGCATTGTCATCATGCGCATGATCCGTCAGAAGAACTTCCGCTGGGAAAAGGGATATATCTACATTATCATTGCCCGCTTTGTCGTCTGTCCCTTCCTCATGTTCGTGCTGGCCAGAGCGTTCGGTCTGCCGGAGCTGATGACCAATGTCATGATCGTGCAGGCCGGCATGCCCGTCATGTCCCAGACGCCGATCGTCGCCGGCAACATGGGCTCGGATGAGGAATACGCCGCCGGCAGCGTCGCCGTGACGACGCTCCTGTCCCTGATCGCCATCCCCGTCTACATGATGATCCTGTAATGCGCACATGATTACCTCTGCAAAAATCTATCTCACAGACTGCACCGATCCGCACCGGAATCTCGCCATGGAGGAAGCGATGCTTCACTCCCTCCCCGAGGGACAGGCTGCTCTTTTCCTCTGGCAGAACCGGCACACCGTGGTCATCGGCTCCGGCCAGAACGCATGGCGCGAATGCAATACCGCCCTGCTCGAGCAGGAAGGCGGTACGCTTGCCCGGCGCTCCTCCGGCGGCGGCGCAGTCTATCACGATCTGGGGAACCTCAATTTCTCCTTCATCATGCCGCGATGCGATTACGACGTGGATCGCCATCTGAAGGCAGTCATGAATGCGCTGGCCATGCACGGGCTTCATGCGGAGAAGTCCGGCCGGAACGATCTCGTCATCGGCGGCTGCAAATTCTCCGGAAACGCGTTCCGCCTGATGAAAACCTCCGCCCTTCACCACGGAACCCTTCTGATCGACTCGGACATGGCCATGGTATCCCGTTACCTCACGCCCGATCAGGACAAGCTGAAGGCCAAGGGCGTCCGGTCGGTCGCTTCCCGCGTGGTCAATCTGAGCGCGCTCGCAAGCGTCTCCGTTGAGAGCATGACGGAAGCCATGATGGATGCATTCCGGCAGGAATACGGCCCCGCAGGCATCTCCGTGCCCGAAGAAACCGCTTTTCCCCTGTACCCCGGCCTGCTTGAAAAACACTGCTCATGGGAGTGGAACTACGGCGCGTCGCCCGAGGGCTCGCTTGAATTGAGCCGTCGGTTTCCGTGGGGCGGCGTACAGATATACGCAAAAATCACGGGCGGAGCGGCGCAGGAAGTCCGCGTGTATACCGATTCTATGGACGAAACGCTCGCCCGACGGCTGACCGGCGCGCTGAGCGGCTGTCCGTGGCGCGGCGAAGAACTGGCCCGTCGGGCTTCGAAAATCGGCGAAGAAGACGTCGCTGCATGGCTCAGAGAAACACTGTAGGCGCTCTGGCAGGAGGACATCCATGAAATACGCAATCATCTCCGATATTCACGGCAATATGCCCGCGCTTCGGCTGGTTCTGGACGATGCAAAAGCACAGGGCGCAGAGGGCTTCATTCTGGGCGGGGACTACACCATCCGCGCTCCGTGGTTCAACGAAGCCATCTGCACGCTGCGCTCGCTGCCCAATTCATATGCAGTACGCGGAAACGAAGAAGTGTATCTGCATATGCAGCCGGGCGAGGACGCTCAGTTTGCCATCTGCTACTGGGTCAACCGCGTAATCGAGCCGGAAAACCTCGCATGGCTCGACAATCTGCCCGAGCGGCTCGATCTGGTGCTGAACGGCGCGCCGGTGCACATCGCCCATCAGCCCGATGTGTTCCTCGGGCGCGAAATCGGCAAACGGCTGGCGTCCCGGCATCTGCCCGCGCGCTATCCGGCTACGCCCATCTCCCGCGAACGCTTTCAGGGCGACGTCCGGCGCACGCTGACCGGAAGTCCATCCTTTCAGCGGGTGCTGAACGGTCTTACCCGCGGCGTGTATATTTTCGGCCACACGCACACGCAGTGGAGCGCGCAGTTTTCCGACAAGCTGTTCATCAACCCCGGCTCCTGCGGTCAGCCCGTGGACTGCATGGAATTCGCCGCCTGCTATGCGATCCTGAACATCGAAAACGGCCGCTGCAGCGTCGATCTCCGGCGTATTCCCTATGACCCCGAGCCGCTGATCGAAGAGATCATGTCGTCCGATCAGTACAAATACGCGCCCATCTGGTCCAGCCTGATCTTTCTGGACTGGCGCACCTGCTCGGAGCATATCTCCTCCTTCCTGAGCTACCTGAGCCGGTATGCGGAATCCATCGGCGATTCCCGCCGCCCTTACATGCGCGATACCTTTCAGGCGGCCTACGACGCTTGGATGAAGGAAGGCTGCCCCGTGCGTACCGAGTAAGGCGTTTCCGGCCGGATCAGTCTGATTTCCAGATATATGCCATGAGAAAATTACATGATTGTCACGAATCTGCATATTGACCGGTTCAGAAGCATATGATAGAATAAGGTCATTATATGAGGGAGTAGTCGGCACGCAAGTGGATCGGCGCCAACAGCATGACCAGACGGTCTGGCCCGGTTGAAACGATCAGACTCATGTATAGCCAACCGCTATGCATGGGTCTTTTTTATATGCATAGCAGAGAAGAGAAAGGAAGGAATCCCCATGAAGTTCTATCTGGAAGAGTCCGAAAAGGTGTTTGCCGAAGTCGGCAGTACCGAAAACGGCCTGACCGGCGCCGAAGCTGCCGCAAGGCTTGAGAAGCACGGCCCGAACAAGCTGAAGGAAGGCAAAAAAGCCAGCCTGCTCAAGCGGTTTCTGAATCAGCTGACCGACCCGATGATCATCATCCTGCTGGTCGCCGCCGCCATCTCCGCCTTCACCTCGATCTATGCCGGCGAAGCGCCCACCGACGTCGTTATCATCCTCGCCGTCGTTCTGATCAACGCCATTCTGGGCGTATATCAGGAGAGCAAGGCCGAGAAGGCCATCGAAGCGCTGCAGCAGATGACCGCCGCCACCAGCAAAGTCCTGCGCGACGGCAAGCTGGTACACGTCAAGAGCGAAGAGCTGGTGCCCGGCGACGTGGTCATCCTCGAAGCCGGCGATTCCGTCCCCGCCGACGGCCGCATTTTCGAATGCGCCAGCATGCAGATTGAAGAAGCCGCGCTGACCGGCGAATCCGTGCCCGCAAACAAGCTGGTCGCCGCGCTGACCGGGGAGACGAACGGCGACGTTCCGCTGGGCGACCGCAAGAACATGTGCTATATGGGCTCCACCGTCGTCTACGGCCGCGGCAAGATGGTCGTGACCGGCAGCGGCATGGACACCGAGATGGGCAAAATCGCCGACGCGCTGGCCAAGGCCGAAGAAAACGAAACGCCCCTTCAGAAAAAGCTCGCTCAGCTGAGCAAGATTCTGAGCTTCGTCGTCATCGGCATCTGCCTGTTCATCTTCGCTTTCAGTCTGCTCAGAAACGGTGATTTCTCCGGCGCAATGATCCTCGACACCTTCATGGTCGCGGTATCTCTGGCCGTCGCCGCCATTCCTGAGGGTCTGGCCGCCGTCGTCACCATCGTTCTCTCCATCGGCGTCACCAACATGTCCCGCCGAAACGCTGTCATCCGCAAGCTGACCGCCGTCGAAACCCTCGGCTGCGCGCAGGTCATCTGCTCGGACAAGAC
>JAFQQU010000106.1 GCA_017410445.1 Clostridia bacterium
CCTGCACGATTTCGATATACTCTTCTCGTTGTTGGTGTTTCATTAGCAGCTACATCTTACAACAAAAACAGTGAGCAAGCTACCCCTTCTCAGGGTCTTGCTCACTGTTTTTTATGGGGCCGTTGTGCAACGGCCCCTTTTGTGTGTCCGGCGGGGAAGAGGAGACAAAAAATCAGGCGGCCACAGAATGCTGCAACCGCCTGATATATGATGCTGATCAAATGATAGCTTAAGTTGCTCCTGCTCCGCCCGGAAAACAATCGCTTATGCGCTCTGCTTTGCGCGTTGTCAGTTGAGTGAACTGTTCTTGTAGATATGTGCGATTGCCTGGATTTGATTTCATTGGTTATTCCGGTCGTAGTGTCTCGGTTTCGCCCTTAGCTATCTATCGCAACGGGCGAAGCACAGAGCCTGTCTGAGTATTGTTTCTTCACAGTACAACGGTCTCGCCCCCTTTCTGTCTCAATGGATGATGATGGAAAGAGATGAACCGGCAGGTTGAACGGATTGAATAACGAAGCATTGCTTTGATTCTCAAGGAGTTGAACCGAACTCACTTTTTGTTCTCTTCCTGCCTTGGTTTCTTCTTTCATCTGACTATATATTATCATGGGTCGGTCTGTCTGTCAATAGAAAATTTCGAAAATCTCAAAGAAAATCGACTGAAATGTTTACAATACGAAGAAAATCAGGGATAAAACTGAAAAAGTTCGGCTGGATGTGAACATAAGTCTTTACAATTTGCGCATCATTCAGGTATAATGAAATCATCCTGAGGAGGGATGGAAGATGAGGGTTGTATACCATGAGCACAGCGGTTTTTCCGTCCGGACGGAGAAGCATCTTTTGATATTTGATTACCTTGGCGACGGCCTGGCTGTGCCGGAGAAGGAGGATCAGGCCCTTGCCTTTGTCAGCCATTCGCATCACGATCATTTTCATCCTTCCGTCGTCCGGTGGATGGAGGAAGGACGCGTGCAGCTGATTACGGGCGACGACGTCGATGCGGGCGGCGTTCGGATGAAGCCGGGAGACCGGATTGAACTGTCTGGCGTGGAGATTGAAGCGTTCGGCTCGACCGATCAGGGCGTCAGCTTTCTCGTGCATGCGGACGGACATGCGATTTTTCATGCGGGCGACCTGAATCTCTGGCACTGGAAGCACGAAGCGGACGATGAATTCGTCCGGGAGGCGACAGAAGCATTTGAAAAGGTGCTTGACCGGCTGCGGGGGCGCAAGATCGATCTTGCATTCTTCCCGGTCGATCCGCGGATGGGCGAGGGTCATGAGGAAGGAGCGATGCGGTTTATCGAGGTTATGAAGCCGAAATGCTTCATTCCGATGCATTTCTGGAAACAGCCCGAAGCCGCGCTGAACATGAAAACGAAACAGCTTCCGGAGGGCGTATCGGTGTATGCGCTGACAAAGCCGGGAGAATGGACGGATATTCATTGATGAGAGGAGATAGTCTGATGAAATTCACCTTCAACCACACCAATCTGAACGTCTGCGATCTGGAGAAGAGCATTGCTTTCTACAAGGAAGCGCTGGGGCTGGAGCCGGCCCGCGTGAAGGAGTCCGACGACGGGAGCTTTAAGCTGGCATTCCTGACCGACGGCGAAAGCAGCTATCAGCTGGAGCTGACCTGGCTGCGCGACCATGCGGATACCAAGTATGCGCTGGGCGAGAACGAAACGCACATGTGCTTTACGGCCGACGATTATGAGGCGGCGCATGAGAAGCATAAGGAAATGGGCTGCATCTGCTTCGAAAACACCAAGATGGGCCTGTATTTCATCATTGATCCGGACGATCACTGGATCGAGATCGTACGGAAAAAGTAAACGAATAAAAGAACGCGCTTCCGCGGGACAAGCCTGCGGAGGCGCGTTTTCATAGTGTTTATTCGACGACCTCAATGATGTCGTGCATGGCGATCTTCGGAATGCGAACCGCAGCGCGGCCGTCGCTGAAGGTAAAGTCTAGCTCCTTGCCGGCGGGCCTGAGAATCAGATGTGCGGGGACTTTGACAAGCGCAATGGAAAGAGAAATGTCATGGCAGGCGGGGATGAAATCCTCGCTGGCGCTTCTTGTGTTGCTGTGGTCTCCGTTGGCGTTGACCAGCTGGATCATCATGCGGCCATCCTTTTTGAGAACTGTGACTTCCAGCTTTCCTTCGACGCTGTCGAGCCGGACGATCGGGGAATAGAGCTTATCAAGAAGCGTCTTGATCAGCGTGCGGTGCAGATACTGGCTGCTTGTATAATAAGCATTGCCGAGATCAAAGCACACCGCAGAAATTTTGCCCTTGCCGTACGGAATGACGCAGGCGAGCGGCTTTCCGTCGTCTCTCTGTGTAAGCGCAGCATTTGCGCAGGTTTCACCCTCAGCGGTGACGGTGCGGAAGCCGGAGACATTGCCGAAGCGAAGACCATCCAATGTAAACACGGCTGCATCTTCGGTGAGTTCGCCCAAGGAATACGGCGCTCCCGCTTTCTCGAAGAGACTTAAGGTCTTTTCGCCGATGAGCACGAGGTTACCGCCATTTTCCGCGTACTCCATGAGTTCGGCGATGGTTTCATCTGCAAGACCGTGGGGAAGCTCAGGAACGATGATCACCGGATAATCGGGGCAGCGGCCCTTGATGGTGTGCTCGGAGACGATTTCTGTTGAGTGGCCGGCGTCGCAGAGCAGCGCGGTCAGCCCGGTATTGCGCTCAAAACCGTATCGGGTGAACAGGGATTTGGAGCCGCGGTGCCAGTTCCATGTGGAGAGCAGAACAGCGACCTGATGAACCGCGCGCCCTCTGAAGCAGTACGGTTCACGCTCGCGCATGAAGTCGGCAACTGCTTTCATGCCGCGGATCTGATCCATGCGGGGCGATCCGTCGGGATACTGGGTGATGTAGTTCTGGAAGCCTCCGCCCAGCGAGATGACGGCGGCCGCCTCCTGAATGATCTGAATCGGATGCTTGGTAATGGGACCGGGCGTATCTGCCAGCCTGCTGCGGAAGTTCCAGCTCATCAGATCCCATGTGCGATTCTGCTGTGCGATGGCGCGGCCCGCATAGCGCGCAGAATTGAAGCTGTTCTGGGGACTCAGATCGCCGGAGATGAAGTCGACATTCGCAGTTACCGGCTCTGGCATGTGGTCGGAATAGGCCCAGTTGGATGCAATCTGGAAATCGGGATAGTCTGCATGCACGGCGTCCACGTAATGGCGCACATAACGCCGGAACAGTTCGCGGCAGAACTCGCGGTATTCCTCATAGTGCTCGTCGGACGGTTCGGAGGGGAGCCTGCCGTTCAGATTGACGCCGGTCTCTTCCTCGAATGCGCGTACCGTATCCGGATGAAAATCGGCATGCGCGCCCCAGCATTCGCCGTCTACCCAGACGCCGTCCACGCCGTATTTTCCGGCAAGTTCTTTGATCTGCGGGATGAGCAGCTCGTCGGCATACCTGCCGTTTGTTCGGGTGCAGCCGCTGACGGCGTCGGATGCGCCGTCGATGATGCGGCTGCCGTCCGCGCGCATGATTGATTCGTCGGGATGATTCAGGCAGTACCGTTGATCGATGACGCCGGAGTAGTGAAGATACAGCGCGACGCCTTCTTCCCTGGTCACGCGCCGCCACGTCTTGAGCGGGTCGCCGGCGATATTCTCCATGGCATTTCCGCATTCGCTGGGATAAGAGGCCCAGCCGGCATGTCCCTTGCAGTCGATCTGCAGGAAATCGGGCTTGAGCAGCCGGCAGATTTCGCGGATATCTTCTTCCTTCAGAGTAGAACCGATGGGCGCTTTGCATTTTTGCGGAGAAGCATGAAAATCAAAGTGCAGTCCGAAATAGCTGTCCGAGCGTCTTTTCATGGAAGCGGCTCCTTTCCGGTATTTGGCGTATATATAAATATAATACTTCCCGGAGTACAATCCTGTCAAGAAGAGCATGCGGACGGATGTGAAAAGCCCCGATGCCGGTCATTATGTTTATGGAAACTGCCCAAAAGCAGGACGGGTTTAACAAAGCGATAGTATAATGAAAGCATCTGCACAATTACGGAAGAAAAGGGGAGCGGACATGGGCAAGATTTTTACCAAGGCTCAATGGAGGATTTTTATCGGATGCTTCGTCGCATACGCCGGAGCGTATGTGGCGCGCCTGAACCTTTCGGCGGCGCTGCCGGGCATGATGGCGAACATGAGCCTGACCGACGCGCAGGGCGGCATGTTTCAGACCGGATTTGCGCTGATTTATGCGGCGGGTCAGCTGGTTAACGGTTCTCTGGTCGATAAGATCAGCGCGAGAAAGTATATCCTGATCGGCACGGTGGCTTCGGCGCTGTGCAACGTCATGGTCGGCGCGGGACAGAGTTACGGCATTCTGCTCGCGGGCTGGTGCCTGAACGGCGTTGCTCAGTCTATGCTCTGGACGCCGGTCGTCAAGATGATGGCTACCTGGTTCCACGGCAAATTCCGCGGCCGGGTCAGCTTCGGCATCTCCATGACGCTGATTGTCGGACATCTCCTGGCGTGGGCCATCGCGGGCTTCATGGCGGAAATGTTTACCTGGCGTCTGTCCTTCTTCATTCCTGCGGCGGTCATCGCGAGCATGGGCATTCTGGCGTTCATCCTGCTCCGCGACAAGCCCACCGAGGAAGACCTGGCCGAGGAAATGGCAAACGACTCCTCCGACAGCGCCAAAACCGAGGCGGAGGTCGTCAAGAATGTTATGCCCGTTAAGCAGATGGTCATGGGCACCGGCCTTCTGATGGTGCTCATGTGCTGCATCGGCAACGGCTTCGTTCGCGACGGCGTTATCACCTGGGCTCCGACGATCATCGGTTCCATCGGCGCGGGCATGCCGGAGGGCAGTTCGGTCATCGTATCGCTGATTATTCCGGTTCTGAATTTCATCGGCGTACTGGTGGGCAAGAGGGTATATGCGCGCCTGGGCAACAACGCCCGCCGCTGCGTCATGGTGCTGATGGTGGTCAGCTCCGCGCTGTCGATTCTGGTGCTGCTCGGCTCGAAGATGATGGTCCTGTGCGCGCTGCTGCTGGGCATGACCTGCGCCGCGACCTACGGAATCAATCCCATGCTCACGACCCTCATCCCCATGGAATACACGCAGGCGGGCCGCGTCGGTCTGGTTGCAGGCGTCATCGACTGCTTCATCTATCTGGGCTCTTCTCTGGCGGGCATCGCCACCGGCGCGATGAGCGACGCGATGGGCTGGAACGCGGTATTCATCACCTGGTGTATCGTTGCTGCGGCCGGCGCGCTGCTGGCGAAGCTCTCCTTGCGCGACCGCAACAAGCTGTTTGACTGGGGGATCAACGAATGATCGCGGTGGTCGCCGCGCTGATCGTCCGGGAGAATCGGCTTCTGATCGCCCGGCGCCCCGAAGGCAAGCATATGGCCGGAAAATGGGAATTCCCGGGCGGCAAGATCGAGCGAGGTGAAACGCCCGAGCAGGCGCTCGAGAGGGAACTTAAAGAGGAGCTGGGCGTAAAAACCGAAACCGGACGCATCTATCATGCGATTGCGCACAGCTATCCCGAGAAGGACGTTCTTCTGATGTTCTACAGGAGCAGGCTGATTGAGGGCGAGCCCGAGGCGATTGAGGAAGCCGAGCTTAAGTGGATTACGGAGAGTGAACTCCGGCTGTATCCGTGGGCGGAGGCCGACGCGCCGCTGATTGATCTGATCGAGCGGGAAGGCTTCGGAGCTATTTTTGACAATTGAGCGGCTGATTTGTATATTTGAGCGGAAAGCTCTTTTCAATCCGGTCCGAATCAATTATAATGAATGCGTAACAGAAAAGAAGAAGGAGGTATGAAGAATGCTGCAGCTGTTAGCAATGGGAACCAGCGAAATGATCATTCTGAATTTCGTCTGGCTGATTCTGCTGATCGTCGGCTTCGCGCTGGTGGTCGTGGAGATGTATGTCCCGGGTTTCGGCCTGCCGGGCATCGCGGGCGGTATCTGCCTGATTACGGGCGTCGCGCTGTATGCCAAGACGGATGTCGTTGCATGGCTGGTGATGATCGTCATCATTGTGTCCCTTCTGTGCGTTGCGCTGTCCATTTCGATCCGGTCGGCGGCAAAGGGAAGGCTTGCCAAATCGAAGCTCGTGCTGAACGAGGTGTCGACGAGCGAGGTGGGCGAGAGCGACCTGAGCTACTATGTCGGTAAGTCCGGCAGCACGACCACCGTGCTGCGTCCGGCGGGCATCGGCGAGTTTGACGGCGTGAAGCTCAACGTTCTTTCGGACGGCGAATACATCCCCGAAGGCGCCCGGATCACCGTTACGAAGGTCGAGGGCAACCGCATCTTCGTAAAGAAGGACTGACGAGGACGTTATGGCCAGGTATACATACGAAACCGTTCGGATTCAGATGAACGCAGGCTTCCTCAGAATGAAGCCGCAGGAGGATTACCGCGAGGTCATCCGAAGATATGCCGCACAGGGCTGGCGCTTCGTTCAGGCGTTCGCACCGCCTGTATACGGCCACGGACTCGCTGAATACATCGACCTGATCTTCGAGAAGGAGATCTGAATTAAGAAGGAGGTTATCTCATGCCTGGAACGATTGCTGGACTTATGGTTCTCCTGGTTGTCATCATCATTTTCCTGATTGCTTTCTTTAATTTCGTACCGCTGAGCCTGTGGATTTCCGCGACTGCGTCCGGCGTCCGCATCAGCATCGCCACCCTGATCGGCATGCGCTTCCGCCGCATCAATCCCTCCCGCATCGTGCTGCCGCTCATCAAGGCCACCAAGGCCGGCCTGACCGTCAACATGAACGAGATGGAAGCCCATCTGCTGGCCGGCGGCAACGTCGACCGCGTCATCAACGCTCTGATTGCCGCGCAGTCCGCGCAGATTCCGCTGGAGTTCGAATCCTGCCGCGCCATCGACCTGGCCGGCCGCGACGTCCTCGAAGCGGTTCAGATGAGCGTTAACCCCAAGGTCATCGAGACTCCTGTTGTAGCCGCCATTGCCAAGGACGGCATTGAGCTGCGCGCCAAGGCCCGCGTAACCGTCCGCGCCAACATCGACCGTCTGGTCGGCGGCGCCGGTGAGGAAACCATCATCGCCCGCGTCGGCGAGGGTATCGTTACCACCGTCGGTTCTTCTCCCACGCATAAGGAAGTTCTGGAAAATCCCGATCTGATCAGCCGCACGGTTCTGAGCAAGGGTCTGGACGCCGGTACCGCCTTTGAGATTCTGTCCATCGATATCGCTGATGTAGACGTCGGCCGCAACGTCGGCGCGCAGCTGCAGATGGATCAGGCCGAAGCCGACCGCCGCATCGCTCAGGCCAAGGCCGAGGAGCGCCGCGCAATGGCCGTTGCCCACGAGCAGGAAATGATCGCCGCCGTTCAGGAAATGCGCGCCAAGGTCGTCGAGGCCGAAGCCGAAGTTCCCCATGCGATGGCCATGGCTCTGCGCGAAGGCAAGCTGGGCGTCATGGATTACTATCAGATGCAGAACGTCATCTCCGATACCCGCATGCGTGATGCGATTTCCGGCGTAGACAGCGCTGCGAATGCCGAGGTGAATCCGCAGGCCAAGCCCACCAAGTAAGCGGACTCCCTAATACTTTTCATCAGGGAGGGATCGCATGGAAGGGTTAATT
This sequence comes from Clostridia bacterium, assembly GCA_017410445.1. Lineage (GTDB taxonomy): Bacteria > Bacillota > Clostridia > Christensenellales > Aristaeellaceae > RGIG2066. Next base: position 7,641 of record JAFQQU010000106.1, read on the forward strand.
GTAATCATTGGTATTATCATCTCGATCGTCAATGTGATCAACAAGTCCAAGAAGGTCAGGAATAACGCCCCCGGACGTGCATCCGCGCCGCAGAGGCCGGCGACCTCCGGCACAGCTGTTCCCGCAAAGCGTGCCGAACCGCCCCGTCCGGCAGCGCCTGTCGTGAAGCCCACGGTGTCCGCGCCTGCCGAAACGCAGCCCACCGCGTTTTGGGAGGGGATTGGCGATATTCTGAAGGACGAACTGGGGGCCGAACGGTTGCAAAAGGGCCATGAAGCGCCCGGCAGGATGAGCGAGGGCGACAGCCGCGAGTGCGAGCACGGCTCCATCGGCGGCTCCATGGCGTACGGCGGACATCAGGAAGGCCGCGAGAAGAGAACTCAGCAGCCGGCGAAGAACGCATACGACCGGCAGAATGAGCATCCTTCCGCGCTGTACCGGCCTGCGATGAACGCGCAGGAAATGCGCCGCGCGGTGGTCATGGCGGAGATACTCAAGAGACCTCAGGAACGGATGAACGAACAGGCTCGGAGGTGGGCTGCAAGGTGACGCCGATTCGAATCGCAATTGCGGACGACGACAGCGGAATGCGTCTGGTGATGAAGAAGATCATCGAAAAGAGCGGTGAGTACGAGCTGGTCGGCGAAGCGACAAACGGCGAGGAAATGCTGGAGCTTTTCGAGAGGGAACATCCGCAGGCGGTCATTCTGGACGTCGAGATGCCCGGAATGGACGGCATACAGTGTGCGCGGGCCATTCAGGACAGAGCGCCGCTGACGGTGATTGTCTTTGCGACCGGACACGAGCAGTACATGGGCTCCGCATTCGAAGTGTACGCGTTTGACTATCTGCTCAAGCCCTTCAAGGTGGAGCGCGCGCTGAAAACGCTGGCGCTGATCAGCATGCGCCTGAACGGCGAGAAAACGCCGGCGGTTCCGAAGAAGCCGGCTGCGCCGCGTCCCGCGCCTGAGCGGCTGATGCTCCGGCATAAGGAGGGCGTATCCTTCATCGACCTGGAGGACATCCTGCTGATTCAGCGCGAGGACCGCATGACGGTCATCTACACCGAGGACGGCGCCCGCTACATCACCAGCGATTCGCTGAGCGAACTGGAAGAAAGGCTTCCCGCTGAAGTGTTCTTCCGCAGCCACAAATCCTACATCGTCAACATCAATCAGATTGATTCCATAACGCCTTACGGCAGATGGACTTACGTCATCAAGCTGCGCGGTACTCAGCACGATGCGCTGATCACGCACGAGCGGTTTGAAGAACTCGAGAAGCTGTTTGCATAAGGTATACTAAGGAAGATACGCATCCGCTCCGCCGGTCTGTGCCGTCGGGGCGGATTTTCGTATATGACGGGGACGCGGGCCGCGGAATGCATATGATGAAGCAGGAGGGGATGAATCATGTGCTTTTCGGAACTCAGAATGAAGGAAGTCATCAATATCTGCGACGGGCGGCGCCTGGGCAGGCCGATTGACGTTGTATTCACGGACGGAGCGTGCATTGAAGCGATCGTCGTACCGGGGCAGTATTCGGTCCGGAACATGATAAAAGGCCTCAGAGAGGGCATTGTCATCCCGTGGAACCGGATCAGACGGGTCGGAGACGATGTTATTTTGGTAGAATTGGACGCAAGTTTCTTTTAAAAGCTGGCATACTGCACAAACCTACTGTTAACTACTTGACAATATCGGGTGATTACGTTACAATGTATTAGAGGTTTGGTGTAGGAGGCTGCAGATATGAAATGTATCTATTGCGGCTGTGTTGAGAGCAGGGTGATTGACTCCCGCTCGACAGACGACGGTGCATCGATCCGCAGACGTCGTGAATGTGAACGGTGCGGCAAGCGCTTTACGACTTATGAGAAGGTCGATTCCGTGCCGTTGATGGTCGTCAAAAAAGACAAGAGGCGTCAGCCGTTCGATCTTGAAAAGCTGAGAGAAGGCATCATCAAGGCCTGCGAAAAGCGCCCGGTTTCCATGGAAGCCATCAATGAGCTTACGCGGACAATCGAGATGAAAGCCTATGCTTCCGATCAGGAGATCACGAGCGCTCAGCTGGGCGAAATGGTCATGGAAGGGTTAAAACCGCTGGACGAAGTGGCGTATATCCGCTTCGCTTCGGTATATCGGCAGTTCAAGGACATTGAGACGTTCATGGCTGAACTGAACAGTCTCCTGAGCAGCCGGTAATGGTTGAATCAAATAAAAACGGTAATCAATGAAAATATTTTAGAAAAGAGGAGATAGCACATGGCAAACGAACTCATTTTGGCCGTGGACGACGAGGCTCATATCCTTGAACTGCTGACCTTCAATCTGGAAGCTTCCGGATATCGGGTTGTAACCGCCGCTAACGGCGAGGATGCGTTGGTTGTGTGCAACCACGAGCGGCCTGCGATGATCCTGCTGGACATCATGCTGCCCGGTATCGATGGCGTCGAGGTATGCCGTCGTCTGAAGAGCACTTCGACCACTTCTGATATCCCGATCATCATGCTGACCGCTAAGGGCGACGAAGTCGATAAGATCCTCGGCCTGGAAATGGGCGCGGACGACTACATCACCAAGCCCTTCAGCGTTCGTGAGCTGATTGCCCGCGTCAAGGCCCTGCTGCGCCGCGCCGCTCCTCAGAACGAGGAAGAGGGCATCCTGCATGTCGGCGGCCTGACGATCGACGTTGGCAACTACGAAGCTTTCCGCAACGGCGAGAAGCTGTCCCTGACCCTGAAGGAGTTCGAACTTCTGAAGCTGCTGGTGATCAGCCGCGGCAAGGTTCTGACCCGCGACTTCCTGCTGGATCGCATCTGGGGCTATGAGTTCTATGGTGAGACCCGCACGGTCGATGTACACATCCGCCACATTCGCCAGAAGCTGGGCGATGACGCGCACTACATCGAGACCATCCGCGGCGTTGGCTACAAGTTCAACGACAGGCAGGACAATCGTCTGTGAAAGGACGAATAACCTTTTGGGTAACCTGCGTTTGCCTGGTCTGCTGTATTGCTTTTACTGCGATTCATACGCATGCGACGCTTAATCAGCTGACTGTTTCGGCGACCGATGATCTGCTCCGTATATGCCGCTTGTCCGCAGAGTATCTGGACAATGCGGCATTTTCTCCATCTGAGGAGAAGGAAAAGATCAGAAAGCTGGCCGCCGATATGGACGTCGGCATGACGGTGCTGGATGCGAATGGCAAGGTTCTGGCAGATACGAGGACCTCAGCTTCGGCAACTGCATTCATGGATGAGGAGGTTAAGGAAGCCTACGAGGCAACCGACGGAATCGGCATAGCCTATCGTCGGGAGAGGGATATTCCCTCGATGTTTGCCGCTGTCCGTCTTGACAACGGCGGTGTGGTTCGCGTGTGGCACGATTCGCCGACGATCTGGACGGTTTTGAGCTATGTCAGCGGCAGGACTGTTCTGATTCTGGCGCTGCTGATTGCGGGATGCGTGGTTCTGGTACAGGCGATCGTTGCGCCCAGCGAGCAGTTGGTCGAGAGCGTGCGCAGCATCATGTTTGCCTTTGCTGAAGGACGGTTTGATGAACGCGTTGCGCTCAAGCCGCATTATGGCAGCAGGGCGGTTGAAATCAATGAGGCTGCCCGGCGCATAGAGGAGACCATTACCCGACAGAACCGCCGTACTCGCGCTATGAGCGCAGTACTGAACCAGTCTCAGAACGGCATGCTGGCGGTGGATGACAGCATGCACATCACGCTGGTCACTGCGACTGCCAAGCAGCTGCTGGGCATGAAGAGCAACTGTGACGGCATTGCGCTGGATGAGGCGACGAGAGACGTCGATCTGGAATCCGTATTCCAGGAAGCGATGGCGCAGGACGGCATCACCACCAACGAAGTAACCGTGCACGGCGGCAAGCCGCTCCGGCTGTATCTGTCTCCTTTGAAGCAGGACGATAAGCGCGTCGGTGCGGTTGCGATGGTTGAAGACATTTCCGAGCTCCGCCGTATGGAGCAGGTAAGAACAGACTTCGCAGCCAATGTTTCCCATGAGCTGAAGACGCCTCTGACCTCCATTAAGGGCTTCGTTGAAACCCTGCAGGAGGGCGCGCTGGAGAATCCGCCCATGGCGCAGCGCTTCCTGCGCATCATTATGATGGAGGTTGACCGCCTGACCCGCCTGATTAACGACATTCTTTCCATTACGAAGATGGAATCCGGCCAGACGGAGGTCAGCAACGAGCGCGTCCGTATTGATCAGATGATGGGAGACGTCGCGGAGATGCTGAGCGTCCATGCCAACGAGAAGGGCGTTACGCTGACAGCCAACGAATCTCAGGAGCCGCTGTACGTTTGGGGCAATCCCGACCGCGTGGAGCAGCTGCTGATCAATCTGATGGAAAATGCCATCAAGTACAATAAGCCCGAAGGTTCGGTTCGTGCTTCGCTGTATGCGACGAACGATACCATTCAGTTCTTGGTCAGCGATACCGGCATCGGCATTGCGGAAGAGCACCTGCCGAGGCTGTTCGAGCGCTTCTACCGCGTAGACAAGGGCCGCTCCCGTTCGATGGGCGGCACCGGACTCGGACTTGCGATCGTTAAGCACATTGCAATCAGCATGGGCGGTATGATCGAAGTTCATTCCAAGCTGGGCGAAGGCACCGAATTCCTGGTAACGCTGCCCAGATACCATGGCGCCAAGGAAACGCCGAAAACGGAGGAGGAAGAATAACCATGCAGATGATTACTTTCCCCGGAACTGATATTACTGCTTCCCGTCTGGGCATGGGCTGCATGAGACTGCCCGTAGACGGAGACAAGATCGACCGTCCTGCGGCGATTAAGCTGATCCGCGATGCGATCGACAACGGCGTTACCTACATTGATACCGCTTACGGCTATCATAACCGCGAGAGCGAAATCGTCGTCGGCGAGGCGCTGAAGGACGGCTACCGCGAACGCGTGACGCTGGTCACCAAGCTGCCGGTATGGCTGGTTGAAAAGCCTGAGGACATGGAAAAGCTGCTGGACGAGCAGCTTGAAAAGCTCCAGACCGACCATGTGGATTTCTATCTGCTGCACGCTCTGAGCTGGGGCAGCTATGAGAAGGTACGCAACATGGGTGCGCGCGAGTTCCTCGACCGCATGATCGAGAAGGGCAAGATCCGCTATCCCGCTTTCTCCTTCCACGACGACGCCGAGGCGTTCCGCAAGATTATCACCGATTATCCGTGGAAGATGGCTCAGGTTCAGATGAATGTTCTGGACGAGTTCAATCAGGCGACGCTGGAAGGCTGCTATAAGTACGCCGAAGAGCGCGGCATCGGCCTCGTAGTCATGGAGCCGCTGCGCGGCGGCGCGCTGGCCCGCAACATCCCCGATGAGATTCAGTCTCTGTATGATCAGGCGGCTGAGAAGCGTACGCCGGTTGAGTGGGCATTCCGCTGGCTGTATGACAAGACTCCGTTTATGACCATCCTGTCCGGCATGTCCAATACCGAGCAGCTGATGGACAACATCCGCATCTTCTCCGGCGCTGAGTTCGGCGTCATGACGCAGGATGAGAAAGACATGATGACCAAGGTCCGCGAGACGTATGAAGCGCGCGTCCGCGTCGGCTGCACGGGCTGTGAATACTGCATGCCGTGCCCGAAGGGCGTCAAGATTCCGAACATCTTCCGCAGCCTTGACAATGCCGCCATGTTCAACACGCTGGACGGCTTCAAGAAGCGCTATGCGGCGATGGTAGAGAAGGGCGAAGGCGCTAATCAGTGCGTCAAGTGCGGTCTGTGCGAAAAGGCCTGTCCGCAGCATATCCAGATCCGCCAGAAGCTGGCTGAGATTCACGAGGAGTTCGCGGAATAATGCGGATTGTTGTCGCCAGAAATTCGAAAGAGCTGGGCGATGAGGCTGCCAGACTGACGGCGGAAGCGCTGATGACTGCGGTTCGCACCAAGGGATGGGCGCGAATGGCAATGACCACAGGGGCTTCTCAGCTGGAAGCGATTGCAGCTCTGAGCAAGCAGAATCTTCCGTGGCATCAGATTGAACTGTTTCAGGTGTGTGAACGCGTCGGTCTTGACGACGACGATCGTGGAAGCTGCCGGAAGGCGCTGAAGGATCGGTTTGCCAAGCGGATTCCGCTGGCGAAGGTTCACTGCATGGACGGAACCGAGGAATCGGTCAAGCGCATCTCCCGGGAAGTAAGCAGAGCGCCGATTGACGTGCTGATGATCGGAATGGGAGAGCAGGGACAGGTCGGATTCAACTCCGCGCCCGCTGACCTTGAAGCCGATGCGCCGTATATTCTGACGGAAGCGGCTGATCAGGTCACGATGACGCTCGGACAGATGATGTGCGCGTCCCGCGTGATTGTCTGCGCGCCGTATGCCATTCATGCAGAGAATGTCTATGAGGTCATGACGCACCGCCTGACGCCCATGCTTCCCGCAACGGTGCTGAAGCTGCACAGAAATATCGACTGGATGCTGGACAGAGAGTCGGCTGCGAGAATCGGCGTCGAGCTGACAGCAAGGTGCAACCCCGAACTGGAAGAATACAAGGTTTTTGAGGGACCAACCGAATAAACAATAAACCACACTGGCGATGGAACCGTCAGTGTGGTTTTTGTATGAAGGAAGGGCTTCCGCACCTGAAAAAGTTACGGAAGCCCTTGAATGTATGGAATCGCCTTAGTATTCGGCAACCTCGCCGTTGGGGAGGAGAATCTTCGCGCTCAGTTCGTACATGCCGCTCGCGACCGGCTTGGTCTCGGTGACTTTGAAGCCCGGCTCGGTGGGACGGATACCCATGGCGTAAGCGTAGTACAGATAGAGCGGAACGGCGGACCAGCCGTGGCACAG
>JAFQQU010000107.1 GCA_017410445.1 Clostridia bacterium
CGGGTGGTAGCGCTGTTGTCTAAATATGCGTCCAAGAGAAAATCTCCCTTTATTTATTCTCCCTGCCATACGCCGAAGCCGAGATAGGGCTTGAGCATGGTAATCATATCCTTGGACAGCTCCAGGATGATGACGTGGCGGACTTCGTTCTTGACGAAGTAGAAGTAATACAGATGCGCCTCGCGGTTGACGAACCAGTTGTGCTTCTTGACGTCCTTGTTGTTCAGGAAGCGCTGGAAGCTCTTGTCGGTCACCGCGCCGGCGGACTCGACGTTCTTCATGGCCAGGGAGGTCATGAGCTTTCTGCGGCTGTTGCCGAAGACCTTGCCGACGTCCAGGTCGCCGTTGGTGAAGGTGTAGTCGTATTCAATGCGAAGTTCGTCCTTCTTGAACCAGATCAGAACGGCCAGGCCGCCGCACACCAGCGTGGCGATGATGGGCGCAAGCTGGAAATAACCGCCGACGATCGCATACAGATTGCTCATGGCGATGATCGCGGAGACGATCATAACGATCCAGGAAAGACCGTAGAGAAGCATGTCCAGCGTTTTATTCTGTTTTGCGGCGACTTCTTCGCGGAAATTATCCAAAGTGAATCATCCTCCCGAATTTAATATACTATGTTCTATTATACCATAGAAGCGGACGGCAGGCAAGGACAATTCACGTGACGAAATCGCAATGAAATTGTGTATTCGGTGTGTACCCGGGGTCTTTCGGCGGATGCGGGCGCATAGGATAGCAGTGCGCAGACTGCGAGGGAGGGTGCGGCAATGGATGAAATGACCGGATTTGCGGCTCTGCTGCCTGGAAAGCTGCTCGCGGAGACCGGGCCGCTACCGGCAGACCTTACCGAACTCCGGGTGCGGGCGGGCCGGAGAATACAGCTGGTCCGCCTGTCGGGAGAGGAGTTCCGGGGAAAGGCCGCGGACGCGGCGCTTGCGGAGGAGACGGCGCAGGCGCTGGCCGGTCATTCGCTCTATGCCCGGGAGGAGGAGCTTAAGGAGGGATATTTTACGGTCCGCGGCGGATGCCGGGTGGGCGTGTGCGGGCGGTTTTCGGCCGGCGGACAGGCCCGGATGCTCACGCATGTGGGCTCGGTGTGCGTGAGAATCGCCCGGGAAGCGCGCGGCGCGGCGGACGGGGTCATGAGGGAATTGTTTGACCGGGGCAGGCCGGTCAGCGCGCTGGTCGTATCGCCGCCGGGGCTGGGCAAGACCACGCTGCTCCGGGATATCGCCCGGCAGCTGTCGGAGGGCACGGGCGGGCGGAGAGGCGTCAAGGTTGGCGTTGCGGACGAACGGGGCGAGCTGGCCGGATGCGTTCTGGGCAGGCCGTCGCTCGATGTGGGGCCGAGGACGGACGTTATGGACGGGTGTCCCAAAAGAATCGGGATGGAGCTGCTGGTGCGCGGCATGTCGCCCGACGTGATCGTGACGGACGAGCTGGGGCATGAGGGCGACCGGGAGGCGGTGCTGGATGCGATGCGCTCGGGCGTTCGGGTGATTGCGTCGGTGCATGCGCGGGATGAAGAGGAGGCTTTGCGCCGGCTGGGCGCGGAGCTGGCGGGATTGTTTGACAGGATGATCGTGCTGGGAGACAGAATCGGACAGATCAAGCGGGTGACGGGAGGAATTGAGGATGGATACGGCGGTCAGAGTGGGCGCGGCGTGCGTCATGACGGCGGCGAGCGCATGGGGCGGACGGATGCTGGCGGGAACGCAGGCAAGGCGGGCGCAGATCCTTTCGGATGCGCTGAGCGGAGTCCGGCGGCTGATGATTGAAATGCTGGAGAAGCGGATGCCGCTGATGGACGCGCTGTCCGTGTGCGGAGGGGCGTTTCTGATGGTTGCGCGGGAGATGGAGGGAGGCGCGCCGCCGGGAGAGGCGTTTGAAAAGGCGAAGGAGAGCATGCGGGCGCGCGGAGGCATCCTCGACAGTCTGGAGGAGGGCGACATGGCTGCGCTTAAGAGGCTCTTCGGCGGACTGGGCGAGGGCGGACTGCAGGCGCAGCGGCTGGTGCTCAATGAGGCGGCGGAGGAGCTGGAGCGATTGACAGGGCAGGCAAGGGCCAAGCGCGAGGAGCACGGCAGGCTGTACACCTCGCTGGGCGCGCTGACCGGGCTGGCGGCGGCCATGCTTTTGCTGTAAGGCGGCGGAACGGGAGGGAATGATGTGACGGTTGACGTGGTGTTCAAGATTGCGGCCATCGGCGTGCTGGTCGCGGTGCTTTCACAGGTGCTCACGCGCGCCGGACGCGACGATATCGCCATGCTGACGACGCTGGCCGGGCTGGTTGTGGTGCTGATCATGGTGGTCAATCTGATCAGCGATTTCTTCGGCAGCGTGCGGGCGATCTTTTCGCTGTATTAGCCGGAAGGAGATGTGGGTATGACGGAGCTGCGGGCGGTGTTTCTGTGCGTGGCCGGGGCGCTGGTGTGCGCGGTGCTGAAGGGGCCGAAGCCCGAGTTCCGGCTGGCGGCGGCAATGGCCGCAGGACTGGTGGCGGCGGCGATGTCGATGGACGGAATACGGACGGGCGTTGAGGCGCTTCGGGGCCTGTCTTCGGCGGCGGGCATGGACGGGGGAACCGGCTCGACGCTTTTGAGGGCGACCGGCGTTGCGATGATCGCCGAGTTCGGCGCGCAGCTGTGCCGGGATGCGGGCGAGAGCGCGCTGGCCGGGAGGGTGGAGCTGGCCGGCCGGGCCGCGCTGATCGGGATGACGGTGCCGCTCTTGACCGGGTTTACCGGGCGGCTGATGAGCATCCTGCCGTGAGGAGATTTGTACTGCTGGCGCTTCTTCTGCTGATGTTTCCGGGCTGCGCATATGCGGGAGAGCTGGAGGAGACCATCGGCTCGCTTAATCTTTCTTCGTGGCAGGCGGCGATCGACGAGAGCGGCGCGGAGCTGAACGCGGCGGAAATGATCGGGCGGCTGGCGCGGGGTGAGGCGGATTTCACGCCGGAAGCGGTGTGGGCGCTTCTTTGGGAGATCGTTTCGGGCGAGGCCGAAGGGATGCGGGAGCGGTGGACGGCGCTTATGGGCCCGGCGCTTCTGTGGGCGGTCAGCCGGCATCTGATGAACCGGGGCAGGCTGGGCGCGTCGGCGGAATATGCGTGCTATCTGGCGGGCACGTGCGTGATGCTGGCCTCGTTCGGGACGCAGATGGAGCTGGCGGGGAACACCGTTCGGCGGATCGGGCGGCTGACGGAGCAGGCGTTTCCGGTCATCACGGCGCTGATGAGCGCGGGCGGTCAGCCGGGCGCGGCTGGCGCGGTGCAGCCGATGGCGGTGTTCGGCGGGGGCGTGCTGACGGCGTTCACCGGGCGGATTCTGACGACGCTCTGTCCGGCGGCGGCCATTCTGGCGGCGGCGGGCAATCTGAGCGGACGGATTTCGCTGAACGGGCTGTTCCGGCTGTGCATATCGGTGGGGAAGTGGCTTTTGGGCGCGGTGATGACCGTGTTTCTTTCGATGACCTCGCTGAGCGGTCTTCTGGCTTCGGCGCGGGATGGGGCGGCGCTGAGAGCAGCCAAATATGCGGCGGACAACCTGCTGCCGGTGGTGGGCGGCGACGTGGCGGACGCCATGGGCGCGATGATGGAGAGCGCGCGGCTGGTGAAGAGCGCGGCGGGCGTGACCGGGGTGATCGTGATGCTGTCGGTGTGCTTAAGGCCGGTGATTTCGATCGCGCTTTACATGATCGCGCTCCGGCTTGCGGCGGCAATGACCGAACCGGTGGCCGGAGGACCTCTGAAGGAGCTGATGGAGCAGATGAGTCAGGCGGCGCAGCTGATGCTGGCCTCGGTCGCGGTGAGCGCGTCGCTGTTTATAACGCTGACGGGCGTGTGCCTGAGTACGGGGTGAGAGCATGGCGGAGATTCTGATCCGGCTGACGGCATTGTGCGCGCTGGCGGCGCTGAGCGAACAGCTGACCGAGGAAAACGGCCTCGGGGACGGCGTGCGGCTGATAACGGGCCTGCTGACGGCCCGGCTCGTTCTGGAGACGGCATACGCGCTGGCGGGCGGGCTGCTTGGGTAAAAATGCCGCCGGATGCTTCCTGAAGGGGGGGAAACGGGTCATGCTGAAGCGGGCGCTTGACCGGCTGCGCGGCACGCGGCATATCGAATGGCTGCTGATGCTGATCGTGCTGGCGGCGGCGGTCCTCCTGACGACGGGAACGGATTTTCAGGGCGCGGCGCCGGCGACCGAGATCGAGCGGCGGATGGAGGCGGTGCTGTCGTGCGTGGAGGGCGCGGGACAGGTGCGCGTGCTGGTCAATTCGCCGGAGAGCATGCCGGCCTTTTCTCAGGGAGAGATGAAGACGACGGGCGTGATCGTGGTGGCGGAGGGCGCGGGGGATGTGAAGGTGCGGCTGGCACTTCAGCAGGCGGTGCGTGCGTTTCTGGGCGTGGATACCGGGCAGATCGAAATTCTGACCATGAGGGAGGACGGTTCATGACGAAGGATATGTCGGTGTATCCGGCAAGGCTGTGCGCGGCGGTGTCGGGGGTCTTGTTTGTGCTGGTGCTGGCGGTAGGCGGGCTGAGAAGCGCCCGGGAAAAGCCGCCCGCGCCCGCTGCGACCCATCCGCCGGAGAATGCGCTCTCCGCGTTTGCGTCCGACCGGGACAGCCTGCGCGCGCGGGAAATTTCGCAGCTGGAGGCCGCCCTGACGGACCCGGCTTCGTCCTCTTCGCTGGTCGAAGCAGCCCGGGCGCGGATGATGGATCTGTACCGGTGGATGGAGCTGGAGGCGACCATTTCCGAGGTGCTGGGCGCGCGGGGGTATGAGCTGCCGGTGGTGACGGTGCATTCGGATTCGGTGAACGTGGTGGTCCGCTCGGACGGGCTGGACGCGGAGGAGGCCGGAATCATTCTGGAACTGGTGGTCCGGGAAACCGGAATATCGGGCGGAAATGTCAAAATCATACCGATAAATTAATCGCGCCGGGGGTTTATTCATTTGCGCTTTTCTGGTATAATGATAGTATGTATCCAAGGAGGTGCGATTCGTTATGAATGAGAATACAACGACCAATGTCCAGCTGGACGCAGACGGCAAGGGTACTGTTACTTTTGCGACCGACGTCGTAGCGACGATTGCCGGCCTTGCGGCGACTGAAGTTGAAGGCGTTGCCAATATGGTGGGCAGCTCTTCCAGCGGCCTGGCTGAAATCTTTAAGAGAGGGCAGAACACCCGCTCGCTGACCCGCGGCGTCCGCGTGGACCTCAATGAGAACACCGTCGCCATTCATCTGACCATCGTCGTGGACTACGGCTCCCCTGTTCCCGAGGTGGCGAAGAACATTCAGGAAAATGTCAAGAAGGCCATCGAGACCATGAGCGGCCTGGAGGTTACCTCCGTAAACGTTCTGGTTCAGGGCGTCAGCTTCGAGAAGGAGAACCGTGCCGCCGCCGAAATCGAGGCCCAGCAGCGCCTGTTGCTCCAGAAGCAGCAGGAGAAGGAAGCCGAAGCGGAAAAGCCAGCTGAGCCCGCGAAGCCTGCCGAGGAGAAGCCCGCTGAGGCGCCCGCGGAAGAGCCTGCCGTGGCGGAGGACGAGGCCGATTTCGTGCTGGAGCTGCCGGACGAGGAGGATGAATCCTCCCAGCCGCAGGAATAAGGGAAGTGGCGAGCGATGAAGATGAAGGTAATTGACCGCATCCTCATAGCGTGCTACGCCGTGATGGGCGCGCTTGCGCTTCTGGTTTCCGGCGTATGCGTCGTCGCGCCGGAGGTGGCCGGAAACCTCGGCCTGGCCGTACAGGCGGTTCTGACCAACTCCATCATGCTGCAGATTCTCTCCGTGCTGCTGGTCATCGTGATGCTGGCCTGGTCGGTCCGGCTGGTCATGCTGGCCGTTCAGAGAGAGGGCAGCGCGCCCTCGAGCAGCGCGTCCGTTCAGGAGAGCGCAAACGGCGCTGTCCGCGTGTCCGTCCGCGCGATGGAGACGCTGGTGCGCCGCGCAGTCGAGCAGACCGACGGCGTGCTGGAGAGCAAAATCCGCATCAACAACCACGATGATTCCGTGTCCGTCGAAATCGACATGGTCGCGGGCATCGAGTCTCATGTTCCGGCGGTGACCGCCATTCTTCAGAGAAACGTCAAGGGCATTGTCGAGGAGTTCTCCGGCATTGCCGTGCGCGAGGTCGTCGTACTGGTAACCGACATCCGCGACAACGCGCCGCCCGCCCTGCCCGCGCCCAAGGATGAGAGCGCGCAGACGGTCGTGGTGGTTCCGGAAGCGGTCGAGGTTTCCCATGCGGAGGAACCCGCCGGGGATACGGCTGCTGAGGAAGCGCCCGTTTCCGGGGAAGCGGAAGTATCCGAAGAGGAACCCGCATCCGAAGAAGCGGAGTCGCCCGCGGAGGAGCCCTCGGAGGAAAACGCCGAGCCGGTGATTGAGATCACCTTCGATGAACCCGAAGAGGCCGAATCTGAGGAAAGCGGAAAGCCGGCGGAGGAAGAGGCGTAACGCTGCCGACCGCGAGGAGATACACGAGGAGTTGACTGCATGTCGTCTGAACTGCTGAAACGGATCATCGGCGCGGCAGCAGGCGTTGCGATCGGAATGATGATGCTGTTCATCGGCTTCTTCCGGACGCTTCTGCTGGCGGCGCTGGGCGCGGCGGGATGGTGGCTGTGCGGAAGCAGAGCGCTGCCCAAGCCGCTGAAGGATATAATTGATAGAATCAGGAATCAGTTTTCGCGGCCGTGACGCCGCAGCCGACGCGGCGGATTTTGCTGCGTCGGCATTTGTGCTGTAATCTGGAGTTACGTTCGGGAGGGGAAAACGAAAAATGGACAGAACAGGCGCACGCGCAGCGGCTATGAAGCTGCTGTATGAGTGGGAAATGGGCGGAGACGGCGGCGAGGAAACGCGCGTCGGCATGCTTGAACTGCAGCCCGGCGAGAAGGAAGCCGACTATATGGAAATGCTGGTGAAGGGCGTTCAGGACAACGTGAGCGAGCTGGATGAGACCGTCGCGAAGTACGCGGTGGGCTGGAAGCTGGACCGCATCATGCGCGTGGACCTGACCATCCTGCGCCTGGCGATCTTCGAGATCACCCATACCGACCTGTCGGATGCGATCTCGGTCAACGAAGCGCTGGAGCTGGCGCGCGCCTACTCCACGCCCGAAGCGGTGTCCTTCATCAACGGCGTGCTGGGCAGCATGCTCAGGAGCAAGTAATGGGCACGGCGCTGGGCTTTGATACCAGCTGCTACACGACGTCTGTCGCTCTGGCGCGGGACGGAGAAATCATCGCCTCGCGCAGGCGGCTTCTGACGGTGGAAGCGGGCGGCAGAGGGCTGATGCAGTCTGAAGGCGTATTTCAGCATGAGACGCGGCTGCCCGGGCTCATCGAGGAGCTGATGCAGGAAGCGGGCGTCGTCAGGCTGGATGCAATCGGCGCGAGCACGCGTCCGCGTCCGGTGGACGGATCATATATGCCGGTGTTTACCGTAGGAGAAGGGTACGGGCGCAGCCTTGCGGCTGTGCTGGGCGTGCCCTTTATTGCAACCTCTCACCAGGAAGGCCACATCCGCGCGGCGATGGTCGACACGGGGCTGGAGTACGGCGAGGAGATTCTGGCGGTGCATCTTTCCGGCGGCACGACCGAGGTGCTGCATGTGAAGAAGCGGGAAACCGGCAGCGAAACGGAGAATACGCAGAATACGATTGAAATCATCGGCGGCTCGAACGACCTGCACGCCGGTCAGTTTGTGGACCGGGTGGGCGTCCGGCTGGGACTGGGCTTCCCGGCAGGCCCGGCGCTTGAGCAGATGGCGATGCGCGGAACGGCGGAGGCGCGGCTTCCTGTGTGGGTGCGCGGCTGCGAGTGCAGCTTCTCCGGCTCCGAATCGGCAGCGCAGCGGCTGATCGATGCGGGCGGGATTTCGCCGGACGACATGGCCGCGGAGGTGTTCTCCTGCATCGCAAGAAGCCTTGCAAAGGTGCTGGCCAACGCGGCTGAGCAGACCGGAGTGAGAAAGGTGCTGCTGGCGGGCGGCGTCGCGTCGTCCACACATCTCCGGAAGCTGCTTCCGGAGAGACTCAAAAAAATGAAGGTGCGCATGAAGCTGTATTGGGGACGGCCCGAGCTGTCCGGCGACAATGCGTGCGGCGTGGCGCTGATTGCGTCCGAAACGGAGGGAAAATAATATGGCAATTCTGATCGACGGCAAGGCAATTGCAGCCGACGTCAAGGCGGGCGTCGCCGAAAAATGCGCGGCGCTTAAGGAAAAGGGCATTGAACCGGCGCTGGCCGTCATTCTGGTGGGCGAGGACCCGGCTTCTCAGGTCTATGTGCGCAATAAGGCCCGCGCGTGCAAGGCGTGCGGCATGAAGTCGCATGTGATCCGCATGCCGGAGGAGACCACGCAGGAAGAGCTGATCGCGAAAATCCGCGAAATCAACGCGGACGACGCCATTCACGGCCTGCTCATTCAGCTGCCGCTCCCCAAACATCTCGACGAAGCGGCAGCGCTGTCCGAGGTGGACTGGAAGAAGGACGTGGACGGCTTTCACCTGATGAACGCCGGCGCGCTTCTGTCCGGTCAGGCGAGCGTGCTTCCCTGCACGCCGGCCGGCTGCATCGAGCTGCTGAAGAGAAGCGGCGTTGAGCTGAAGGGCGCGAACGCCGTCGTCATCGGCCGGAGCAACATCGTGGGTAAGCCGATGGCGCTTCTGCTGCTGCAGGAAAACTGCACGGTCACTGTCTGTCATTCGAAGACGAAGAACCTCGGCGAGATCACCAAAAACGCGGATATCCTCGTTGCGGCGATCGGCCGGGCGAAGTTCGTCAAGGCCGATATGATCAAGCCGGGCGCGGCGGTCATCGACGTGGGCATCAACCGCCTCGAGGACGGCACGCTGGCGGGCGACGTGGACTTTGAGGAAGCCGAGAAGGTAGCCGGCTGGATTACGCCGGTTCCGGGCGGCGTAGGCCCGATGACCATCGCCATGCTGATGGAGAACACGGTCAGGGCGGCGGAGGCACAGGCGAAGTAAAGCGGGAGGACTCCGGATGGGTGAATGGATGATTTCGGTCACACAGCTGAATGAATATGTCCGCAAGATGATCTCCGGCGATCCGATGCTGAGATCCATTAAGGTCCGGGGCGAAATCTCGGGCTTCAAGCGGCATGTGAGCGGACATCTGTATTTCACGCTGAAGGACGAGGGCGCAAGGGTGCAGTGCGTGATGTTCCGGCAGCACGCGATGTATCTCAATTTTCAGCCGAGGGACGGCATGAAGGCGGTCGTCACCGCGTCGGCCAGTCTGTATACGCAGAGCGGAACCTATCAGCTCTACGTCGAGGCGATGAAGCAGGAGGGCGCGGGCGAGCTGTACATGCAGTTCGAGGCGCTCAAGGAAAAGCTGAGCGCCGAGGGCCTGTTCGATCCGTCTCTCAAAAAACCGGTTCCGGTGCTGCCGAAGGTGATCGGCGTGGTCACGTCGAGAACGGGCGCGGTGCTGAGGGACATTGTCCGCGTCGCGCGGCGCAGAAATCCCAATGTGAGCATCCTGCTGGCGGCGGCCAGCGTTCAGGGCGCGGGCGCGGCGGCGGAAATCGTAGAAGCGATCAGCAGGCTCAACCGCGACGGCCGGGCAGAGGTCATCCTCTGCGGGCGCGGCGGCGGATCAATCGAGGATCTGTGGCCGTTCAACGAGGAAATCGTCGCGCGGGCGATTGCTGCTTCCCGCATTCCCGTGATTTCCTGCGTGGGCCACGAAACCGATTTCACCATTGCGGACTTCGTCGCGGACCTCCGCGCGCCGACGCCCTCCGCTGCGGCGGAGCTGGCGGTTCCGGTGCTGGAGGACCTGAAGGATGAAGTGGATCTTTTGGCGGTGCGCATGTCGCGCGCGCTTTTGAACCGGCAGGAGCTGTACCGGGCGCGGCTTGAGCGGCTTTCTTCCTCTGCCGCCCTGACCGATCCTCAGAAAACGCTGATCGGCGAGCGCAGGCGGGAAGCCGAGCGGCTGTTCGAGCGGCTGGAAAGGGGACTGACCCGCGCACAGGAAGGGCGGCGGCACGCGCTGCAGGAGAAAACCGCGCATCTGATGGGCGCGCGGCACATTCTGGTGACCGAGGGCCGCAGGCGGACGGTCGAATCGCTTCAGATGCGGCTGGACCGCGCAATAGATCGCAAAATGAAAGAAAACCGCGCGCAGACCGACGCGCTTTCGCGCATGCTGGACAGCCTCAATCCCGGCAATGTGCTCGAGCGCGGCTATGCGGCGGTATATGTAAACAAAAAGGCCGTCGGCGACGCGGGCAGCGTCCGCGAGGGCCAGAACATCGGGATTCGCATGAGAGATGGCGAGCTGTCTGCGAAGGTCACGGGCGTGCATATGCCCTGTGCGCAGGCGGAAACCTCAGAGAGCGGGAGGGAATGAACATGGCAAAGAAACTGACCTTTGAACAGGGACTGGAGGAGCTGACCCAGCTGGTCGAGGCGCTGGAGGGCGGCAGGCTCACCCTCGAGGAGTCCTTTACGGCCTATGAAAAGGGCGCGAAGCTGGCGGCGCAGCTCAAGGCCATGCTCGACCAGGGCGACAAGCGCATTGCCGCGCTGACTGAATCGCTCAGAGAAATCGATATTTCCGGGGAGGTAGAGGAATGACGCTCAAGCAGTATGCAGCCCTCGTTGAGGAGAAGCTGAACGAGCTGGTGCCCGAGGAGGCGCAGCGCACGCCCTCGTCTGGCGAGATTCCGTGGCTTCTGAATAACGCCATGCGCTACAGCCTGACCGCGGGCGGCAAGCGCCTGCGTCCGTCCATGCTGCTGGCTGCGGCGGATATGCTGGGCGTCGACCGGGCGGAGGCCATGATTCCGGCCTGCGCGCTGGAGATGATCCATACCTATTCCCTCATTCACGACGACCTGCCCGGCATGGACAACGATTCCATGCGCCGCGGAAGGCCCACCAACCATGTGGTCTTCGGCGAGGGACAGGCCATTCTGGCGGGCGACGGCCTTCTGTCGCTGGCCTTTGAGCTGATGCTCGAAAACGCCATGGCGTATCCCGCAAAGGCCGCCAACCACAACGCCGCCGCCTATGAAATCGCGCTGGGCGCGGGCGTGCGCGGCATGGTGGGCGGACAGTGCATGGACCTGTACTGCGAGCGGGAGAACATCCGCGACGAAAAGATGCTGGGATACATCCATGAAAACAAGACCGCCCGGATGCTCATCTCTCCTCTGCGCGCGGCCGGACGGCTGGCAGGTCTCGCAGAGGACAGCGAGGAGATGCAGGCGCTGACCGGATACGGCGTCAATTTCGGCCTGCTGTTTCAGGCAGTGGACGACATTCTGGACGTCGTGGGCGATCAGGCGCTGGTCGGAAAGACGCTGGGCAAGGACGCGGAGAGCGGCAAGCTGACTTTCGTCACGCTCTACGGCCTCGACGGCGCGCGGGAGAAGGCAAACGAGCTTAAGCAGCGCGCCCAAAGTCATCTTTCCGTGTTCGGGGAGAAGGGCAGGTTCTTCGAGACTCTGCTTTCGGACATGGCGGACCGCGCATTCTGACAGGAGGAGTTTCATTGAGATACATTCAGGAGATCCTCGCCAACCGCATTCTGTGGGTGGGTATTATCTCGTGGTTTGCCGCGCAGTTCATGAAGATCGTTTCACCGCCATCATCGAGAAGCGGTGGGACTTTTCGCGCCTGTTTTTCGGCCTCGGCGGCATGCCCTCCTCGCATTCGTCGGTGGTGTGCGGCCTGGCGACCTCGGTGGGTCTGGCGAGGGGATTCTACAGCGTGGAATTCGCCATGTGTACGATGCTGGCTTTCATCGTCATGACCGACGCGGCCGGCGTAAGGCGCTCTGCGGGCAAGCAGGCGGCGGTGCTGAATAAGATCGTTCAGGACCTGGTGGAGGCCGGCGAATGGCCTTCGACGGAAAAGCTCAAGGAAATGCTGGGCCATACGCCGTTTCAGGTCGTCATCGGCGGCCTGCTGGGCATACTGATCGCGCTTCTGTTTATGTAAGAGGTATACCGAAATGCTGCTTGAAAAAATCCATTCTCCGGAGGACCTGACCGCTCTTTCGGTCGGTCAGCTGGAGGACCTGGCAAAGGAAATCAGAAAAAAGCTGATTGATACCGTGCTCAGGCAGGGAGGACATCTGGCCTCCAATCTGGGTGTGGTCGAGCTCACGATCGCGCTGGAATACGTGTTTCACCGGCCCGAGGACCGGCTGGTGTTCGACGTGGGCCATCAGTCCTATGTGCATAAACTGCTGACCGGCCGGCTGGAGGAGTTTGACAGGCTCCGCCAGCGGGGCGGCCTTTCCGGCTTTACGCGCAGTGCGGAGAGCGAATACGACGCTTTCTCCGCCGGGCATGCGGGCACGGCGATTTCCGCCGCGCTGGGCATGGCGCGCGCCCGCGACCTGATGGGCGGGGATCACTCGGTGGTGGCCGTGGTCGGCGACGGCGCGATGACCTGCGGCATGTGCTACGAGGCGCTCAATGACGCCGGACATACCGAAACGCCGATGATCGTCGTGCTGAACGACAACAATATGTCCATTTCGGCCAATGTCGGCGCGCTGTCGGGCCATCTGACGGCGCTTCGGCAGAGCTTTACATACGGCAAGGCCAAAAAGGCCATCAAATCCGGCCTTTACAGGATACCGGGCGTCGGCAAGCCGCTGGCGCGCGGCATCGAGCGCATTCGCGATTCGGTCAAGCGCCTGCTGGTGGAGGACCGGTTCTTCGAATCGCTGGGCTTTCAGTATCTGGGCCCGATCGACGGCCACGACATCCGCCGCCTGATCAAGGTGCTGAACAAGGCCAGGGCGGCCGGCCGGCCCGTGCTCATCCATGCGGTGACGCAGAAGGGGCGCGGTTATGAGCAGGCCGAGCAGAGGCCGGACGTGTATCACGGCGTGCCGCCGGGATATGTCGAGCGGGAAGACATCGAGATTTCCGCCGCGAACGGGCGGGTGGCGATGGAAGAACTGGTGGCCATGGCGGAGAGCGATATCCGTGTGACCGCGCTGACCGCCGCCATGCCGCTGGGCACGGGATGCAACGTATTTTCCGCGCAGTATCCGGAGCGGTGCTACGACGTCGGCATAGCCGAGGAGCATCTGGTGACGACGGCGGCGGGCATGGCTGCGGCGGGCCTGAAGCCGTACGTCGCCGTGTATTCGACCTTCCTTCAGCGCGCATACGATCAGCTGATGCACGACGTATGCCTCGAAGGCCTGCCGGTGACGCTGCTCATCGACCGGAGCGGTCTGGTCGGTCAGGACGGAGCGACGCATCAGGGCGTATACGACCTGAGCTTCCTCCGGCAGATGCCCGGCATGGTGGTCGCCTCGCCCCGCGACGTGCGCGACCTCAAGCGTCTCATGAGGCTGAGCATGAAGCTGGACTGCCCGATGGCCATCCGCTATCCCAAAAGCGGCGAGGATATGGGCGCGCGGCTGAGCTCCACGCAGGAGCTGCGGCTGGGCGAATGGGAGGAGCTGCTGGGCGGCGAGGACATTCTGATTCTGGCGGTCGGCCGGATGGTGAGAACGGCGCTGCGCGTATCGATCGATCTGCTGGGGCTGAATCTGTCCTGCGGCGTGACCGACGCGCGCTTCATCAAGCCCATGGACGAAAAGCAGCTGGAGCGCGCCGCAAGGACGCATAAGCTGCTGGTCACCCTTGAGGACAACGCGCTGGCCGGCGGATTCGGCTCGGGCGTTGCCGAGTGGCTGGCCGACCATGGCTATACGACGCCGCTGCTCCGGCTGGGTGTGCCCGACCGGTTCATCGAATACGGCATGATTTCCGAGCAGACGGCCGAATGCGGGCTGGACGCCGAGTCCATCCGGAAGGCGATTCTGGATCGTATGACAAATTTATGAATTTGCGTAACTTCCTCTTTACGTTGAGCGGAAGTTTGGGATATACTAAACAGTGAGGCGATACCATGTCCATTCAGAAAGCAGGCATCTGGTGCAACCGGAACAAGGCGGAAGCGCTCGAAGCGGCTGAGCGGCTGATCGAGGCGCTGAATCAGCATGGAATCCGGGTCGGGCTGGATGAGGCGCTGTATGCACGGATGCCCCGTGCGCAGGCCGACCGCGGGCTGGACGGGAGCGACCTGATCATCACGCTCGGCGGAGACGGAACGCTTCTGTCGGGCATCGGCGAGGCCATGCGGCTGGACGCGCCCATGCTGGGCGTGAATCTGGGCCATGTGGGCTTTCTGACCGAGATTGAACCGTATCAGATCAGGCAGGCGGTTTCACGGCTTGCCAGAGGCGAATATAAAGAAGAAAAGCGGATGCTGCTCCGGGCCGGAGGGTATGATCAGTTCGGCCTGAACGATGTGTCCGTCACCCGTTCGCAGACCTCAACGCGCATCCTGACGCTCACCGTCCGGCTGGACGGCAAGCTCATTCAGCGGTTCGCGGGAGACGGGCTGATCATCTCGACGCCGACCGGATCAACCGGATATTCGATGTCCGCCGGCGGTCCGCTGGTGACGCCCGGGGTTGATCTGATCCTGCTGACGCCGATCTGCGCGCATACGCCGCACGCCAAGCCGACCATCGTGCCGGCGGGTTCGGCGGTGGAGGTCGAGCTGGAGGATCAGTGCGAAGCGGTGCTGGCCATGGACGGGCGTACGCTGGGCATACTGCCTGCCGGAGGGCGGGCGACCATATGCCGGGCGGACAAGCCGGCGCGGTTCATCCGCATGAGCGAACCGGATTTCTTCGGGCGGCTGAAGAGCAAGCTGCTCGATTGGGGTACATAAAAAGAAGGAGCGTCCTGTCAGCGGGAGCTCCGGTTGACCGGCTGCTGATTTACATATAGAGAGGGGTAGGGCAATATGAAGACGATGCGGCATGCCATGATTCTTCAGCTCATTGATTCGATGGAGATCGATACGCAGGAGGCGTTGGCTGAACAGCTGATGAGAAAGGGCGTACGCGTTACTCAGGCGACCATATCCCGTGATATCAAGGAGCTCAGGCTGATCAAGGTGCTTTCCGAGCACGGGACCTATAAATATGCTTCGGCGGACCGCGCGGAGAAGACCGTGTCCGACCGGATGATGCGGCTGTTCTCCGAATCCGTGGTTTCGATGACCGAGGCGGAGAATCTGATCGTGATCAAGACGCTGGTTGCCAGCGCGCAGGTGGCTGCGGAAGCCATCGACAATATGAACTGGACCGAGATCGCCGGAACGCTGGCCGGAGAGAACACGATCTTTGTCGCCGTGCGCAGCAAGGATCTGGTGCCGACGGTCATGAACCGGTTCAGGGCGATGATGAAGTGAGGCGGCGCGGCGCGCCTTGTGGACGGGGAAGCAAGCTCCCCCGCCACTGCCACCCTCTCCGGATTTCACTGAAATTCTTCGAATTTCGGGCGTGAAATCCGCAAGGAAACGATTTTTCTCCCGGCGGGCAAGCTCGCCTGACCTCGGCCATCACCGGATAACTCCGGCGCTGGCTACGCTTGGTCATTGCTTGCAATGACCTTCGCTAGTCGGCTGCGCCGACCTCGTGAAAAATCGACCCGCCCCCGGATGGAGGTCAGC
>JAFQQU010000108.1 GCA_017410445.1 Clostridia bacterium
AACGCCGCGCCCAGCGCGCCGAGGTCGTGATGCAGGCACACGCCGTGCAGCTTGATATGATTTCCGTTTACGAAGAGGCCCTGATCCGGGTCGAAGCGGAATTCCCGGAAGCCGACCCTCTGGCGGATGATTTCTCCGTTAAAGCTCGTTTCAAGCGTGCAGCAGGCGGGGACGTCGCAGCTCCAGAGCGGCGGGGAAGCGACGGTGAGGTCGCCATCGCCCTCTGAAAGGACGCTGCCGTCCGGGCCAAGCAGGCGGTGACGAAGGGGGAGACGCCCGCGTTCGCCGGTGATTTCTGTTTCGATGTGCATGGTCCATACATCGCCCTCGCGCCGGGTGTGGACATAGATTCCGTCCGGCGCGATGTGGCAGGCGGGAAGCTCCATATACGATACGTCCCGGTAGATGCCCGCGCCCGAATACCAGCGCGAATTCGGGCTCTGATGGCGCACATGAACGAGGATTTCGTTGCCGCCGTCTTTGAGCGCGGCGGTGATATCCGCGTCGAAGGCGGTGTAGCCGTAGCGGTGCGAACAGACGGACGCGCCGTTGACCAGTACCTCGCAGTCCATATACACTCCGTCAAAGCGGAGAATGCGGCGCTTTCCGTCGCCTGCACATGGGAGACAGAGCGTCCGGCGGTACCAGCCGTCGCTGTTTTCGTAGAGATTGTCCGTATCATAAATCAGCCAGTCGTGCGGCAGGGCGACGGGCGCAAAAGCGGATGCACAGGGCGTCGTGCCGCTGACCGTTTTGGCGAAGGACCAGCCGTCGTTGATAAGAATGTGCATAGGCGATTCCTCCCGGGAAGAATTGAGTTCATTATAGCACGCGCCGGACGCGGGAGACAAGAAGATTGATTGGAAAATGAAGAATACGTAAAGGAAAAGAAAAGGGAAATGCGCATATGCGTCGAAATATCTTAGAAAAGACAACCGACGGGAGGGATTGGTATGAGCGGACGCACAGGATACGAAGCGCTGCCCGGCGTGTTTCACATCCGGGATCATATGGGCGTGTATATGACGCTGCTGGCGGGCGAAAGGGAAGCGCTGCTGATCGATACCGGATACGGGCTGGAGAATCCCATGGAGTATGTGCGGACGCTCACCGACCGGCCGGTCCGCGTGCTGCTGACCCATGCGCATCACGATCACGCGCTGGGCGCGAGGTGGTTTGAGAAGACATGGATGTTTCCGGAGGACAGGGAGGCCTTTTCCGTGTATTCCGGGCCGGATATCAGAAGGAATGTCGCCCGTCAGGCGGCGGAGAAGGGGATTCATGTATCGGATGAGTTTCTCACGGCCACCATTCCCGTGCCTGAGCCGGCGGAAGAGGGGACGCTTGATCTCGGCGGCATGACGGCGCAGATCATCCTCTGTCCCGGTCATACGCCGGGCAGCGCGGTCGTATACGTGCCGGAGAGAAAGCTCCTGATCACCGGAGACAACTGGAACCCGTGCACGTGGCTGTTCTTCCCGGAGGCTCTGCCGGCGCAGCAGTTCCGGGAGAACATGAGAAGGGTGATGCAGCTGCCCTTTGAGAAGGTCATCTGCCCGCACAGGGAGCCGGTTTACCCGAGGGAGATGATCGACGCGTTCTTTGCGGGCCTGACGGACGATGTGCTGCGCGCCGCGCGCCCGACGGAGATGGGATGGGATATCGACACACGCGAGGCGGTTCCCGCGGAGGGACAGCAGCTGGTGTTTGATTACGGGAAGACGGCCCTTGACACAGGGAGGTAATATAATAAATGAAGGAACTGAACATATGCCTGACGCGGGAGAGCCGCGCGGCGTTTTCAAATCATGCCGCATACTGCGTGGGCACCGGCCGGATGGGGCTGGCGCTTCAGAAGGAATATCAGGATCAGCTTCAGATGCTTCAGGGGCTGACGCACTTTGAGCACATCCGCGGCCACGGCCTGTTTTCGGACGACATGGCCATCTATCAGCCGTACACCGACGAGAACGGCGAGACGCACGAGGCATACAGCTTCACCTATCTCGACCGGGTGATGGACAGCTACCTCGCGCTGGGCATTAAGCCCTTTCTGGAGCTGGGGTTCATGCCGAAGCGGATGGCCAGCGGAAAACAGACCATCTTTTACTGGGAGGGAAACGTCACCCCGCCTGCGGACGACAATAAGTGGACCGCGCTGGTGAAGGCGACGCTTTCTCATCTGGCAGAGCGGTATGGCCATGACGAGGTGAGCGCATGGCCCTGCGAGGTGTGGAACGAGCCGAACCTGCCCGGCTTCTGGGAGAACGCGGATAAGGAAAAATATCTTCATCTCTATGAGATAACGGCCCGGGCGGTGAAGGAAGTGCTTCCCGACATGCGCGTGGGCGGCCCGGCCATCTGCGGCGGCGAGGGTTCGCAGCAGTGGGTGGACGATTTCCTGCGCTTCTGCCGGGACGGGAACGTGCCGCTTGATTTCGTGACCCGCCACGCCTACATGGGCCAGACGCCCGGACGGAAGGGCAGATATCTGTACCATGAGATGTGCGACCCGTCGTATACCTATCGTGAAATGAGCGAGACCCGCAGAATCATCGACAGCTACCCCGAGTACAGGGGCATGGAGATGCACATCACCGAGTTCAACACCTCCTACAACCCCTTCTGCCCGATTCATGATACCAACTTAAACGCCGCCTATATCGCCGCGCTGCTGGCCTGTCTGGGAGACGTTGCGGCCAGCTATTCCTACTGGACCTTCGGCGACGTGTTCGAGGAAATCGGCGTGCCGTCCCGGCCCTTCCACGGCGGCTTCGGCATGATCGCAAACGGACTGATTCCAAAACCAACGCTCTGGACCTTCGTCTATTTCAACCGCCTGAAGGGAACGCCGGTATACCGGGACGACAAGGCGGTCGTCGTGAAGAACGCGGACGGGTCGTATGAGGGCGTTGCGTGGAACCTCTGCCGGGAGAATCAGGAGGATATGAAGGTGACGATTGACCTGCCGGAGGGCGGGGAATGGACGCTGCTGACCGGCACGGCGGACGAGGAGAGCTGCAATCCCCTCAAGGTCTGGCACGAGATGGGCGAGCCGGCCAGCCTCAATAAGGAGGAGCTTGAATTCCTGAGAGGCGCGGGTCAGCCGAGAAATGCATCTTCCCTGATTGAGGCGGGCGGAAAAGCGGGCCTCACGCTGGGCAGAAACGCGGTTGCGTACTTCAGGCTGAAGCCTGTGAAGATGCAGAAGGATTACGGATACGACTACGGATGGTATAAAGAGCATTATTGATGGAGAATTGAAGAGAGAAGGAAAGAGCCTCCCGCGCCGGGGTTGAAGCCGGTGCGGGAGGCTTTGTGCGTGTTCAGGGCTTATTCGGGCTTCACGGGCATGGTCTCATAGCCCGCATAGGTCATCATGGCGTCCACGATTTCGGGCACGGCCCAGGTCGCGGTCTTCCGGTCCATGAGGCCGAAGCGTTCGCCGTTGCCCTTGAAGAGATGGTTGTCCCACCAGCAGCAGGGAATGCCGCGCGCGCTGGCAGCCGCGACATAATAGGCGGCGAAGTCCACGCGGGCCTGCAGGTTTCCGTTCTTCTCCAGCGCGCCGAACTCGCCGATGACCACCGGGACGCCGTTCTGGATGAACTTCTTATAGAGGCTGTTCATGAACACAGCGATTTCCTGCGTGGAGGCCGCGCCGAAGGCGGTGAACTTGTCCGTGCCCTTGAGGTCGAGCGCGAAGGAATAGGGGGTGTAGGCGTGCACGGAGACGATCAGCTTGTTCTCCGCGGTATCCTCGGGCAGGCGGAAATAATCCGCGCAGGCAAAGCCGGGGGCCGCGCAGTAGCCGGGGACCATGAGATAGCGGCTTTCGTTCTGTCCGCCGCCGGCGCGCACGGTGTTCACAAAGGCCTGATTGAGCAGGTTTACACACTCGGCGGATTCAAGCGCCTGCTGATTTCCCTCTTCAAACCACCATTCGACCGCCGTGTCCTTCAGGCGCGGCTCGTTCATCGATTCAAAGATCAGGTGATCGCCGTAATCGACAAAGCGGGCGGAAAGCTGCGTCCAGATGGAGGTGATGTATTTCTCCGCGGTCGCATAATGCTCCCTGGAGGGATAGCAGTATTCGGGGTATACGTCGTGATGCGTGTTGAGGATGACGAACATGTCCTGCCCGATGGCCCAGTCGACCACCTCCTGCACGCGGGAAAGCCACTTCTCCGAGATGGTGAAATCCTTGCCGGAAACATGGTTGTGCCAGGAGACCGGGATGCGGATGGTGTTGAAGCCCGCGTCCTTGAGGGCGACGATCATCTCTTCGGACGTCTTCACGCCCACCCACGCGGTTTCGATGGTCATCTCGTCGCGGACATTGCCATCGTTGATTGCGTCGAAGGTGTTGCCCAGATTCCAGCCGATTTTCATCTGACGGGTAAAGGCGAGCGCCTCGCTTTCGGGCATGTCGAACCGGTAGATGTTCTTGAGCTCGGGAATCATGACTTGTCCTCCTTCTGCGGCCTGTGCCGCGCCGAATGCCGGGATGATGAGGGTGAGCGCGAGGAAGAGGATGAAGAGCCGTTTCATAGGCAGCGCCTCCTGTTCTGAATCGGGTTTCCTGAGATGATTATAGCATGAATGGGGAGAAAAGGAAATAGGGCCATATATGGGAACTTAATCAGCGGCAGCGCCCAAGCGAAGGCTCCCCTGTGCAAGGCGCGACGCGTTAAGAAAATATGCCAGCGGCATATTTTTAGCCAAAGCGGGAAGCGTCAGCGACCGGGAGAGCTGTCACCTTGAGGTCGGCGCAGCCGACTAGCGAAAGCAAATCGCAGATTTGCCGAGCGTACCCAGCGCGCGGAGCGTGATGGGCGGAATAAGGTGACTGAGGGGTTGCAGGATGGCGTTTTCCGATTAGATGTCAATCGATAACTTGGTTCAAAATGTAACGTTTCAACCCCTCCGGCGCTCACGCGCCACCTCCCCTTACACAGGGGCGGCTTTGAGTCGCTCCTCCGAATCCTTAAGTTCCCATATATGGGAGAGGGCCCTGGAGTGCTGTTCCGGTTGACGGCCGGTTATCATGCGGATAAGGGAAACAGGAATTCGAACAAAATATGGCGGAGGTATGTAAAGATCGCTTGACACGGATGTTTAGCGGCGGTAAAATTACATTATAATTCCATGAATCCGTCGGCAATGCATCCCGGCTGCAGAAACGGCGGAGGAACGGCCCACTGCGAAAATAAGAAAAGACGGCGGATACGGGCACTCTGCTGTCGGAGCGGCGGATTATGATTAAGAGACTGCTTCGGAGAAACCGGCGTGCGCTGATCGGGCTGCTCTGCCTGATTCTGGCGATTGTGCTGATTGGCGTTTTGGGCAGAGGAAGCCAGAGTTTTCATGAAAAATACGAAGGAGAGGATCTGACCGCCGACGTATCCGGCCTCGGAAGAGCGGATACCTACGACGGCTATCTCCGCGCGCATGCGGACGCGGGAACCGGCAGCGAACCGGTGACTGTGAATATTTCTGCGTTCGAGGGCGACGGCGAAATCCGGCGGGTGAACAGGGTCAGCTGCGTGTATGCGCCGGACGGCTCCTTCATCACGTGGAAGGTCAATGTGGAGAAGGCGGGCATGTCCAACATCCTGCTCGACTACCTGACCGTGGATTCGCGCGGCGTCGATATGGAGCGCGAACTGTATATCAACGGCGAGCTGCCCTTTGCCGGCGCGGGCTCGCTCTGCTTCTCGCGCCTGTGGACCGACGGCGGCGAGGTGCGTAAGGACAATCAGGGCAACGACATCCGCCCCTCTCAGGTCGAGGTGTTCGACTGGCAGCAGGTTTTCTGCCAGGACGACATGGGCTATATCGCAGAGCCCTATCAGTTCTATTTTGAGGAAGGCGAAAACACCATCTCCCTGAAGGCGGTCAACGAGCCGATGATCCTGCGCGGCGTCACGCTGACCCCGGTCGAGGAGATGAAGACCTACAAGGCCTATATGGAAGAACAGCCGGACGCGGAGATGTCCGATGAGGCGAAGGCGTGGTCGGTCACCGTTCAGGGCGAGGACGCGCAGCTGAGAAGCACGCCGTCTCTCTATGCCCGCTACGACCGTTCTTCCCCCGCGACCGTGCCCTACAGCGTATCCAACACCGTGCTCAACTACATCGGCGGCGACCCGTGGAACAAGGCGGGCCAGTGGATCGAGTGGGCGTTCGAGGTGCCGGAGGACGGATATTATACCATTTCCGTCAAGGCCCGTCAGGCCTATCAGCGCGGCGCGGTCTCCTGCCGCAGCCTGTATATCGACGGCGAGATTCCCTTTGAGGAAATGAAGGAAATCTCCTTCGACTACAGCACCTCGTGGGAGCTTCTTACCCTGTCCGACGAATCCGGCGCGCCCTACCGCTTCTATCTGACGGCGGGCGAGCATACCGTCCGCCTGCAGGCCACCCTCGGCGAGATGGGCGGCATTCTGCGCGAGCTGGAGGACAGCATCTACCGCCTGAACCTGATTTACCGAAAGATTCTGGTGCTCACCGGCGTCAACCCGGACCGCTTCCGCGATTACAACCTGCATAAGGTCTATCCGGAGGTTCTGGAGGCGATGGACCTGGAGAGCAAGCGCCTTTACAAGCTGGTGGACGACACCGTGGCCATCACCGGCCAGAAGAGCGACCGCGTGGCCGTCGCGCAGACGCTGGCCGTTCAGCTGGAGCAGTTCGTAAAATACAACGAGCGCATCACCCAGTCCTTCTCGAACTTTAAGGACAATATCACCTCTCTCGGCACCGCGCTTCAGAACATGTCCGAGACCAAGCTGGATATCGACCTGATCGTCGTCAGCGGCGAGGAGGCCAAGCTCCCGAAGGTCCGCGACGGCTTCATCCAGAAGACCGTCCATGAAATCCGCTCCTGTATCGCTTCCTACTTTGTTGATTACAACTCGCTGGGCGACGTGTACGACGAGAGCGAGGGCGACAACCTGGTCGAGGTATGGATCGTCACCGGCCGAGACCAGAGCACCGTGCTCAAGACCATGGTGGACGACGTGTTCACGCCGGTCGTGACCGACGGGCGGGTGAAGGTCAACGTCAAGCTGGTCGTCGCCGATACGCTGCTGACCGCCGTCGTCGCGGGCAACGGGCCGGATGTGGTCCTGTCTCTGGGAACGTGGTTCCCGGTCAACTACGCGATGCGAAACGCGGTTGAGGATCTCACGCAGTTTGAGGACTTCGACGAGGTCATTTCTCCCTTCTATGACAGCGCGGTCACGGCGCTCACCTATAACGGCGGCGTATACGCCCTGCCCGAGACGCAGGAATTCTCCGTCCTGTTCTACCGCACGGACGTGCTCGAGGAGCTGGGCCTGACCCCGCCCGAGACCTGGGAGGACATGATCGCCATGCTGCCCACCATTCAGGGCAACAACCTGTCGGTCGGCGTTCCGTTCCCGGACATCGCGACGCTGGATATGTCGGTGCTGAACTCGCTGATCTATTAGAACGGCGGTCAGATTTACGACGATAACGGCATGAAGACCCTGATCGACAGCGAGAGCGGCGTCAAGGCCTTCAAGCAGTACACCTCCCTCTACAACGACTACGGCCTGCCGACGGTATACGACTTCGTATCCCGCTTCCGCTCGGGCGAAATGCCCATCGGCGTGGCGAACTACAGCACGTACAACACGCTCATGGTATCCGCGCCCGAAATCCGCGGCCTGTGGGACTTCACGCTCTTCCCGGGTACCGAAAAGGCGGACGGAACGGTGGATCACTCGGTACACGCCCAGGGCCTGTGCTGCATGATGATCGCCACCGATAACGAGCAGGTCAAGCAGAACGCATGGGAATTCATGAAGTGGTGGGTCAGCGCGGACACGCAGGTGCGCTTCGGCCGCGAGATCGAATCGATCCTCGGCTCCTCCGCCCGCTACACCACCGCCAACACCGAGGCCCTCAGGCAGCTTGCATGGAGCGCCGATCAGCTGGAGGTGCTGGAGACGCAGATGGCCCAGACCGTGGGCTTCCGCGAAATCGCCGGCGGATATTCAACCACCCGCCACATGACCAACGCCATCCGCCGCGTCATCAACAGCAAGGAAGACGCCAGAGAGACGCTGCTGACCTATGCGCGCACGATCAACGAAGAGATCCGCGTCAAGCGCAGGGAATTCAATCTGCCTGTAGAGTAATCGGGAAGGGAGGGGAAACGGCATGAAATCATTCTTTGGAAGATACCTGACGATGAAAAGGGAGAAGATCAAATACGGTTTCCACCGGGCATGGAAGATGAGGACGTGTTACCTGTTCCTGCTGCCCTATGCGGCGCTGTTCATCACCTTCTTCATTCTCCCCATCGCGACGTCCATCTACTACAGCTTCACCTATTACAACATCCTCGAAGCGCCCCGCTTCGTCGGCCTGCAGAACTATATCAACCTGATCCTGCAGGACGAGGTATTCCTGACCTCGGTCAAGAACACGTTCGTCATCGCCGTCATCACGGGCCCCGTGGGCTACATCCTCTCGTTCCTGTTCGCGTGGTTCATCAATGAGCTGCCGAGATGGCTGCGCACGATCGCGGTGGTCGTGTTCTACGCGCCGTCCATCGCGGGCAACGCGTTCTATATCTTCTCGATCATCTTCCGCGCGGACGCCTACGGCTACCTGAACTCGTTCCTGCTTCAGTTCGGCCTGATTGACGCGCCGCTTCAGTGGCTGCTCGATCCCAAGTACATTCTGGGCGTGGTCATCGTGGTCATCCTGTGGATGAGCATGGGCACGGGCTTTCTGTCCTTCGTCGCAGGCCTTCAGGGCGTGGACCGCAGCATGTATGAGGCGGGCTATGTGGACGGTATCCGCAACCGCTGGCAGGAGCTGTATTACATCACGCTGCCCAGCATGAAGCCGATGCTGCTCTTCGGCGCGGTCATGTCGATCACGACGGCGTTCAACGTATGCGACGTGCCCCGGGCCCTTGCGGGCTACCCAAGTACGGACTACGCGGCCCGGACGATCGTCACCCATCTGTTTGACTACGGCTTCTCGCGGTTTGAGATGGGCTATGCCTCGGCCATTGCGACCGTGCTGTTCCTCGTTATGATTCTCTGCAACAAGGTCATTCAGTCTGTTCTGAGGAAGGTGGGCACATGAGCAAGAAAAATGCAGTCCGTCATATTGAACAGCCCAAATTCAAGACCCGCGCGGAGCAGCTGCATTTTCAGGCGGCGCTCCGGGGCGAAATCGAAGAGGAACAGCCGCAGCTCAATGTCCGCAAATTCCTGATCGGCGCGCTGGCCATCTTTGTGATTCTGGGCATTGCGCTGGGATTCACCTGTTATCAGATTGACAAGATCGGCCGGATGAACGAGCAGATCGAGCAGGGCCTCATCGAGGGCACGGTCGGCGACGAGATCTCCATCTATATGGCGGTGCGCGTCGGCATCATCGCGGTGGCGGTGCTATTCGGGCTGTATGTGCTGATCAAGCTGTGCAAGCCCAAGCGCCGCAAGCCCAACCGCAGCTTCTGGGGAGATCTGTGCATCTATCTGGTGATGGGCGTCATCGCGGTGGCGATGGTGTTCCCGCTGGTCTTCTCGGTCGCCTCCTCTCTGAAGCCGCTGGACGAGCTGTTCCGCTTCCCGCCGCGGGTATTCCCGCAGCACGTGACGCTGGACAACTACTCGGACCTGATCGTCGTCCTCGGCCAGAGCTGGGTGCCCTTTTCCAGATATCTCGTAAACACCGTATTCATTACCCTGATCGGTACCTTCGGTCATGTGGTCATTGCCTCGATGGCGGCGTTCGTTCTGGCAAAGTATGACTTCCCGGGCGGCAGGCTGTTCTTCAACGTTGTCGTCACGGCGCTGATGTTCTCCGGCTACGTCACCGGCATTCCGAACTACGTCATCATGAGCAAGATGAAGATGATCGATACCTACTGGGCGGTCATCCTGCCGGCGTTTGCCGCGCCCATCGGCCTGTTCCTGATGAAGCAGTTCATGGAGGGCCTGCCGGACGCGCTGATCGAAGCGGCGCAGATTGACGGCGCCAGCCAGGGACGCATCTTCTGGACGATCGTCATGCCCAACGTCAAGCCGGCATGGCTGACCATCATCATCTTCTCCGTGCAGAATCTGTGGAACACCAATGCGTCCACCGTCATCTACTCCGAATCCAAGAAGACGCTGGTCTATGCGCTTCAGCAGATTCAGGCAGGCGGCATCGCGCGCACCGGCATGGCCGCGGCGGTTACGGTCATCGTCATGCTGGTTCCCATCAGCATCTTCATTCTGTCTCAGAGCCAGATTCTGGAGACGATGGCCAGCTCCGGTCTGAAGGAATAGCGCGGCCGCATCCCTACATCAGTACAGGAGGGGAAAGCATGAAACGGACACACCGACTGCTGTTGCTTTGTATGGCATTATTGCTGGCGGCGTCCTCGTTTACGGGCGCGCTGGCCGGGGAGGACGGTTATTCCACCTCGTATACATACAATTACGACTACTGGTCTGACCTCAGGGAATCGCCGGACGCATACCGCGTCGAGCAGGTGATCTACAGCGCCGACCTCGCGCTGGAGACGCCCATGAACAAGCCGCAGAGCCTGTTCGTGCGCGGCAATATGCTCTATGTGTGCGATACCGGCAACAACCGGATTCTCGAGCTGAAGCGGGAGAACAATGTATTCTCCGTCACCCGCATCATTGATACCGTTAAGGGCGCGAGCCCGGAAACCTTCAGCAACCCGGGCGACGTCGCCGTGGATGAGGCGGGCAATATCTACGTTGCCGACACCAACAACAACCGCGTCGTCATGATGGACGCGGAGCAGAACTTCGTGCGCGAATACACCAAGCCCGACGATACCACCTTCGACCAGAACCTGGGCTTCCTGCCCCGGCGCATTGCGGTCGATTCCTCCGGCCGCGTGTTCGTGCTGGCGACCAACGTCAACAAGGGCCTCGTGAAGTTTGAGGCGGACGGCAGCTTCACCGGCTTCATCGGCGCGAACCCGGTCACGGTCAACATGTGGGACTACATCTGGAAGACCTTCTTCACCACCAAGGAGCAGAGAAGCCAGCAGGCGTCCTTCGTGCCGACCGAGTATGAGAACATCTACATCGACGATGAGGGCTTCATCTACGCCACCAACATCAACTTCAGCGAATACGATCTGCTGTATGACAACGCCAAGCCCATCCGGCGGCTCAACAGCATCGGAAACGACATCCTCATCAAGAACGACCGCTATCCGCCCATCGGAGACCTGTACTGGGTCGAAGGCAGCGCGGACAAGGGCCCGTCCAAGCTGAAGGACATCACGGTGCTGGACAACGACATCTACATCGTGTTCGACCGCACCCGCGGCCGCATCTTCGGATACGATCCGCAGGGCATCATGCTCTGGGCGTTCGGCTCGAAGGACAACAGCGAGGGCGCGTTCCTCGGCCCGATTTCCCTCGAGCACATGGGAACGGATCTGCTGGCGCTGGACGAATTCGGCTGCAGCATCACCGTGTTCACCACCACCGAATACGGCGACCTGATCTATCAGGCGAGCGACCAGTATCTGCGCGGCGATTACGACGGCTCTGCGGAGACCTGGTATGAGGTGCTCCGGCTCAACGCCAACTACAACCTCGCCTATGTCGGCATCGGCCGCGCGCTGATGCGTCAGGAGCGGTTTGAAGAGGCGATGGAGTATTTCAAAATGGCCTATGACCACGAGAACTACGGCCGCGCCTACCGGTATTTCCGCAAGGAACAGGTGGAGGACAATATCTGGGCAATCGCCGTCGTGCTGATCGCCGTGATCGCCGTCTGGCTGACGGTCAGAGGCGTGAAGGGAATGAAGGAGGAGGTGGCAGCGTATGAGCGCAGGCAAGTATCAAGGTAAGCGGAAGGGCGGCCTCTTCGGACGGGGCTTTCAGGACTACTGCGATTCTCTGAAGTATGCCATGCACGTCATCTTCCGGCCCTTCGACGGATTCTGGGATCTGGTGCATGAGAAGCGGGGCTCGCTGGCAGCGGCGCACACCTATCTTTTTCTGTTCCTGCTGACCTATATCCTGAGCCTGATGTGCACGAACTTCCAGTTTGTCACCGCGCCCATCCAGTATATCAATATCTACGAGCAGTGCGCGTCTCTCCTGATTCCGTTTTTGATTCTGTGCCTGTCGAACTGGTGCCTGTCCACCCTGTTCGACGGCAAGGGACGATTCCCGGATATCTATATGGCGATGTGCTACGCGCTGGTGCCGTACATCCTGATTCAGCTGCCGATGGTGCTGCTGAGCCATATGATCTCCTATGACGAGGCGGCCTACTACAACGTCCTTGGAACGATCTCGGTCATCTGGCCGCTGTTCCTTGCGTTTGTGGGCCTCATGCAGGTGCATGACTACAGCCCGGGCAAGAACCTGATCTTCCTGGTCGCAACCGTGTTCGGCGCGCTGGTCATCCTGTTCCTGATTCTGGTGTTCTTCAGCCTGCTCTCCGATGCGGCGGCGTATTTCATCTCCCTGTATCGCGAGATCGCCTTCAGACTGTATTAGGGGAGGTGCGAAGATGAGCAAGAAAAAATCCATTCTCAGGCGAATTGTCCCGTGGATGATTTCTCTGGCGCTGATCGCCGCGCTTGTGATCTTCGTGGGCATCCCGCTCTACGCGCCTCAGGAGGAGGAGCAGGTGGAGCCGCCCGAGATCTCCTTCTATGAGGGCGGCAAGAAGACGGTGACGATGGAAAACGAGAGCCTGCTGTTCGAGCTGGACCCCCAGACCACGCAGTTCGTGCTGACCGAGAAGGCAACCGGCCGCAAGTGGCTCTCCAATCCCGAGAACGCGGCCAAGGATCCCAAGGCCTCCAACAGCGCGGCCAACCGGGGCGTTCTCCAGTCCACCCTGATCGTTACCTATTCCTCCGCAGACGGCGTTATCGACTACAACAACTTCCAGTATTCCATTGAAAACGGCAACTACCTGATCGAGCCGCAGGAAGACGGCTCTGTGGACGTCGTCTACACGGTCGGCAAGATCGAGAAGGTCTTCCGCCTGCCCAGCGCCATCACCGTCGAGCGCTTCCAGGCGTTCACCGCCGAAATGGCCAAGGCCAAGGCCAACCGCGTCAAGAAGGCCTACACCCTGTACACGCCCGAGAAGGTCGCCGGCCTGAAGGAGGAGGAGCGCACGCAGCTGCTCAGTCTCTATCCGAGCGCGGCCGAGCAGGAGCTGTATGTGCTGATTGCCAGCACCTCCGAGAGCAACAAGGAATCCATCGCGGAGATTTTTGAGAATGCCGGCTACACGCAGGAGGACTACGACCTCGACATGCAGCTGGTTGCGGGCGCGGCAGAGACGACCGTTCCCGTGTTCAACGTGACGATCTCCTACCGGCTGGACGGCGATGATTTCGTCGTCGAGGTGCCGTATGAGAAGATCCGCTACCGCTCGGAGTATCCGATCACCTTCGTGACCGTGCTTCCGATGTTCGGCGCGGCCGGCACAGAGGATGAGGGCTTCATGCTGATTCCCGAAGGCGGCGGCGCGCTCATCCGCTACAACAACGGCAAGCTCAAGCAGAACAGCTACTACGCCAACATGTACGGCTGGGACTATTCCACCGAGCGCACCGAGGTCGTCAGCGAAACCAAGAATACCTTCCCGGTATTCGGCATGACCGGAGACGGCGGCTCGTTCATCTGCATGATCGAGGGCGCTTCCTCCTACGGCGGCATTCAGGCGGACGTCAGCATGCGCTACAACAGCTACAACTGGGCGTGCGCCAAGTACAACGTGCTGCACAGCGACCGGTACAACGTATCGGCCAAGACCGAGCGGCTGGTGTACATGTTCGAGAAGGAGATTCCGGACGACACCATCGTTCAGCGCTACCGCTTCGTGGACAGCGACCATTATGCAGACATGGCGCTGGCCTACGGCGAATATCTGGAGGAACGGTATCCGCAGCTGGCTGAAGCCGAGGTATCGGAGGAAATGCCGGTATCGGTCGAGCTGGTCGGCGCAATCGACAAGACGATGATCAAATTCGGCATGCCGGTCGATTCCGTAGTCGCAACGACCACCTTCGAACAGGCCAGAGCGATCATGAACGATCTCACGGACGCGGGCATTGAGAACCTCAGCCTGCGCTACAGCGGCTGGGCCAACGGCGGCGTCTCCCAGAAGGTGCTGACGAAGGTCAGGGTTCTCCGGGAACTGGGCGGCAGCAAGGGCATGGGGAAGCTCATTGAGGCGGCTGAAAAGAGCGGCGTTCCGCTGTATTTCGACGGCATTTCCTGCTTCGCCTATGACAGCGGCGTTCTGGAGGGCTTCATTCCCTACCGCGACGCGGCCCGCTTCACCACCCGCGAGCAGGTGGTCATTCATCCCTATTCGGTCATCACCTATCAGCCCGAGGACTGGCGCGATCCGTTCTATCTGGTGCAGCCGGTCTATGCGCAGCGCATGGCGGACAACCTGATTGAAGCGCTTGACAGGGCGGGCGCGGCGGGCGTCGCCTTCCGCGATATCGGCTCGATTCTGAGCGGAGACTACAATCCCCGCGAGACCACCACGCGCGAAACGGTCAGGGAAATGAACGTTGAAACCCTGAAAAAGGCGCGCGAGGCTGGACTGAAGGTCATGGTGAAGGAAGGCTTCGACTACGCTGTTCCCTATGCCGATCTGATCACCGACATGGATCTCAAGGGCGCCGAATACTCCATCATTGATGAGAAGGTGCCGTTCTATCAGATCGCGCTGCACGGCAAGGTGGACTACACAGGCTTCCCCGTGAATCTGGCAAGCGACTGGAGAGGCGAGCTGCTCAGGTGCGCGGAATACGGCGCGGGCCTCAGCTTCACCGTCATGAGCAGCGACGCGAAGATCCTTCAGGAGACTTTCCATTCCGCCTACTATGGCGCGGGCTACGACGCCTGGGCCGAGGAGATCGCTGAAATCGCGGCCGCCTATCAGAAAGACATGGCCGGACTCAGCCGAACGCCCATCACGGGCCATGAGATTCTCTCGGACGGCGTAGCGGTCACCGGATACGAAAACGGAACAAAGGTATACGTCAACTACACCGATACGGACTACGATGCGGACGGAACGACAGTTCCTGCGCGCAGCTATTATGTGGCGGGAGGTGAGGAGAAGTGAGCATGAGAAGAGCGAAACGCAGAGACAGCTGGACGCTGCGCGAATCCGTGCTGAGCTTCGTTCCCGGCACCGATACCTACCGCACCATCCGCGCCCGCAACGCGCGCCACGGCGTCGCGTTCATCCTGCCCTTCATCATCGGCTTCCTGCTGTTCATGCTGCGGCCGCTGGTGCAGTCGCTCATCATGAGCATGAGCGAGGTCAACCTGTCGCAGGCCGAATGGCCGATGGTAGGTCTGGCGAACTACAAGTATGCGCTGACCGTCGATCCCTATTTCAATCAGCGCCTGATCGAGGAAATTCCGCGCATGGCCATCAACGCCATTGCGACGCTGGTTCTTTCCTTCGTCGTCGCGGTCATCCTCAATCAGAATTTCAAGGGAAGAACGCTGGCCCGAGCCATCTTCTTCCTGCCGGTCATCCTGTCCTCCGGCGTTCTGCCCGGCATCGAGTCCCAGAACGAGTTCTACAACATGATGCAGGGCATCTCCGAGGAAATCGTCAATTCCACCGGCGTGGACCTCTCGGCCGCGCTGCAGGAGCTGCTGGCGGTTTCCGGTATGGGCAGCGGCGTATTTGATATTCTGTTCACCATGATCGATTCGATTTATGATATCGTCATGGCGAGCGGTATACAGATTATCGTGTTCCTGTCCGGCCATCAGGCGATTTCGCCCTCCCAGTATGAGGCGGCGGACGTCGAGGGCTGCACGGCGTGGGAAGC
>JAFQQU010000109.1 GCA_017410445.1 Clostridia bacterium
ATCCGGTCTGCCTCGGTAAAGAAGCGTCCGTCATTCACCAGAATCCCCAGCTGACGCTGCACTTTCGCCCACGGCAATTCCAGCGTTCCATGGTCGGTAACAACAGAAAAGATATCCGCGCCGCCAAACTCATCTTTCAGCCATACGGCAGCTCCGCGCTCCCGCCCATGCGCCAGCATATAGTCGTTGACGCGGGATTTGCTTTCAAAGCTGCCGTTCCAGCGGATGAGTGCATCGCTGATTTCATCGGCTGTGACAGGCTTCGGCACAGCAGCCGGTTCAGCCTCCAATACGGGTTCTTTTCCCGCAGGGGGCACAGAAAAAACAGATGCGTCCTGAGTTGCTGAGATGGTCATCTCGGAGGTGTCCGCAAACCGCTGAATCTGTTCCTTTATCGCATCCGGCAGACTGTCATCGTAGAATTTTACCGTCCTGTCCGGGTCAATATGGGCGATGGTCTTGTAATCACCGTGTTCTGTCTCTTTCCGGTTCCAGACCGTCACACCGTTCCCCATAGCGCCGTATCCGACGTCGTAGCGGGACAGGTCAATCTCCTGTGCAAACGCCCGTAAGGTATAAACGCTACGCTCTTTGCTGTCCTCCGAGGCTGCGGATATGGTCACATCAAAGTGCGCCCGCAGCTGCTCCACATACCCATCGAGAGCATGGGACGGTACGCCGCACATTTCCACATGCCCCACTCCGGGGATGTTCCGGGTGGTCAGGCGAATGTCCAGCAGCTCGGAGGCTTGCCTTGCATCCTCGCCGTACAGTTCAAAGAAATCACCCACCTGGAACAGCACCATATCATCAGGATGGTCGTGCTTTACCTCGTTATAGGTGTTGTAGATGGAATTGCGCCGCAGGTTCTGCTGATACAGCTCCTGTTCCTTCGGAGTCAGATACCGGTCTTTCCGAATCAGGGAATCCACACGCTCGGCAACCTTCGTCCAGTTCAGCTCTACAGGGGCACATCCGCCTTTGGTCAGCCGGATACCCTTGGCACTGTGATCTTCGGAGGAATGGTCAGCCCCGGACAGTGCGTGAGAGCGCCCGCCGATGCCGTACTCCTGCTTCAGAAAATCTGCTTTTTCCTTTATGGTGTGGTCTGCGGTAAAAAAGGCATAGATTCTACCCTTGCCGCCCGCCACAGAGCTGCCGCCGGCAAGCGCTTCGCTGATTTCATCCTCCGTGATAAAGCCCTGCGGTTCTGCAAGATCGGCAGGCCCGTCCGGATATACCCGGCGCTCGGCGGAGATATCCCTGATGCCCTGCCACAGCTCATCCATTCGGTGATAATGAAAGCGCAGAAGTCCTCTGTTTTCCGCGTAATCATTCAGGAATGCCAAGAATTCGCCACGAAGCGTATCGGCAAAAGCATTGTCCTCCATCTTCTCCGCAAGCGCTGCGGTGGCGTCCGGATAACCGGCAGGAAGATCGTCCATGGAGGAGAAGTAGCCCACCTGGTTTGCTTCCTCACTCAGGTCATGCTTCAGATAGAGCAGGCTCTGCGCCAGTTCAGAGCGGACACGCCCACCAGCCTCGGCGAGCTCCACATTGGAAGCAAAGCTGCCCTCTTCCAGCATCTGTCCGATTCTTTCTGCCGCAGCCTCCCATGTAATGACCTGAGAATCAGCGGCATATCTGGCCTCACGGCCTTTGTGCAGATGAATGCCGTCTCCGTCATACCACGCGGCATAATCGCCGTGTTCACCCCGGATGCCGTAGCCGCCATGAAATTCCCTTTGCAGCAGCGCCGCGATTTCCTCAATCGGCTTCTGCTTCTGGAACGCATCCGCGATATGCTCTCTGGCGTGGCTGGTATTGCTGCCGAAACGGAGCATATCGTCGATTTCTGTCTGGGCAAAAGAAAAAGCGGACAGCACTTCGGTTGTGCGATCCGCTTCATCAATTTGGGATATCTGCTCCTGTTCCGAGAGGAAAAGGTTCAGAGAAAGCTGTTCAAACTCTGTCCCGGCAGGATATCCGTTATTCAGTTCTTCCGGAGGCTCCAGCTCATCGGCTGTTAATTGTACACCAGCTCGTTCAGAATGATCTCCTCGGCCTGCGCCTTCAGCGTATTCATCATGCCCGCCCATTTCAGCGGGTCCCTGCGCTTCAGTTCTTCCGTCACGCCGGCCTGCTTCGCCATCTGCGGCATCAGCTCGTCCAGTCTCCGGTGCGCCGTCCCGTCGATCTCCCGAAGGTGCGGATACAACTGCTCCGACAGCACCAGTCGGTTCCACAGAATCGGGCGATGCTCCTTCAGGTACTGTTTCCGCATCTGCCCGTACTTCCCGATGGGTGTATCCTCCTGCTCGCTCAGTCTGATGTCCGGGATCAGATAATCCCCGTTCTGCCTGTACGTCATTTTCATATGCCATGCTCCTTTCCGCGATCTGTTCGCGTTCATAGTTTCGGATGGTCGCTCCGATTTCCCGCAGCACCTGCTGATTGATGCCGCTCACTGCCGTTCCCAGCGCGCCCGCCGTTTCCGGGGTATTGAAATCGAAAACGCTCATAAAGTCTTCGTGTTCAAAGTAGTTTTCCGGTTCCAGACCGCAGCGCAGCATCAGGGAATAACTGATGCTGACCTCGACGGCGTTCCGGAAGGCCACTCCTACATTGAATTCATCATACTCTTCCAGAAAAGAATCCTCAAGGATGCCGAGGATATCCCTTCGGTTGTCCTCCCAGTATTCCCGCGCCAGTTGAGAGGCCACAGCCTCCAGCTGAACGGCAAGGCTTTCGCCTGCCGGAACGCCGTAGTTTTTCTCCAGCATGGAAGACACAGCCGGAATGTGCTCCTCCCGCAGTTCCCACAGGTTCAGACTTCTGGAATTGGGTCGGGTGCCGGTATCCGAAACATCAAACACATAGCGCAGTCGCTCGCGGTCGCCGCTGGTATCGATGAGCGCGATGCCCTTAGAACCGCGCCGCACATACCGGCGCATCGTATTGTTCCAGACGTCGAACTCCGCACAGGCGGTTGCGTCCGGGCGCTGGGCATGGATCATGACCTGCTCGTGATACGGGTATTTGTACAGCCTCGACGCGGTGGCGAGGAAGGACTGCCAGCGCTCCAGGCTTCCGGTCAGCTGCCGCTGAGCTTCTTCCGACATTCTTCGGTACTCCTGCAATTTGCTTGCCATAGATCACGTCTCCTTTCCAAAAAGAAAAGAGCGCCCACATGCCATGGACGCTCCCGATTTGAATTGTATTCAGTTTTTCCGTCTGATCTCAATCATCCGGCGCGGCTTTTTACCCGGCGCATTGTGCCGGAGTCCGAACACCATATCTGGCGTCCGTTCAAAAAAGCCAATATCTTTTTTCCAGCTCATCCCGCATTTACAATGCTGCAAGCCGATGAACTACTGTTTCATCCTTCGTCCGCAGTTTGGGCAGGTCTTATTGCTCTTTCCCATTGCCTTAAATGTCCAGACTGTTTTCATTCAGCAGGAAATCATAGACGCTCATAATCAGGACACCATTCTCATTATAATACGGTGCCGGAGTATCCTTGGTGATGATAATTCGCTTGAAGAAATCTCCGGTCAGCATCAGAGAACGCTGTTCCTGCTCCATCTTCGCCTGATCCGGAATCGCGTAAGCGGACTGGATATAGTAGCGTTTGGAGCCTTTGTTGCAGACGAAGTCAATTTCCAGCTGTTTGCGGATGCTGTTGCCCTTTTCGTTGGTATCATACTGCATGATAACACCCACATCCACATTGAAGCCGCGGATTTTCAGCTCATTGAAAATGATGTTTTCCATGCTGTGCGTTTCTTCCAGCTGTCTGAAATTCAGGCGGGCATTTCTCAGCCCCATGTCGGTGAAGTAGTATTTCACCGGGGTATCAATGTATTTTTTGCCTTTTACATCATACCGGACAGCGCTGTCGATCAGGAAGGAATCGCAGAGATAATCAATATACTTCTTGATCGTATTGCTGCTGATTTTCTTGTTCTTGACCGACCGGAAGGTTGCGGCAAGTTTTTCAGGGTTTGTCAGCGAACCGATTGCGGAGGATAGAATGTTCAGAAGCTCTTCCAGCTCCGCCTTGTTGCGGATGTTGTGCCTTCCGACAATATCCGAAATATAGGTTTCCTCAAAGAGCGATTTCAGAAACGCAATTTTCTGATCCGGAGTGGTAAAGCTCAGCACCAGCGGCAGACCGCCGTACAGCATATACTCATTCCAACCATCCTGCTTCGTGCCGGGATAAACCGACATGAATTCCGCAAAGCTGAGTGGGTACATATGCACTTCATCGCCGCGTCCTCTGAACTCTGTGATCACATCCTTGGAGAGAAAGCGGGCATTACTTCCGGTCACATACACATCCACATTTTTCATTCGGGTCAGGCTGTTCAGGATTGCCTCAAATTCCCCAAGCAGCTGCACCTCGTCAAGCAGCACATAATACATGCCGTCGTCTTTGATCTGCTCCTTCAGGTAAGGATAGAGCACATCGGGATCGCGGTACTGCTTGTTTTCATAAGCGTCAAACGCAATCTCAATGATGTGGTTTTTTTCTATTCCTTCTGAAAGCAGGTAATCCTTGAAGAGAGTGAACAGAAGATAAGATTTTCCGCATCTCCTCATGCCGGTTATCACTTTAATCAAGCCGTTATGCTTCTTGCTGATCAGCAGATTCAGGTAACGGTCTCTTTTAATTTCCATGCAGCGCACCTCCTATTGCGGATTTTTGCGGTTTACTGCAATTATCCGCAATAGTATTATACCACGCGCGAAGTCATTTTACAACCGGTCTACGAAAGATTTTTGCGGTTTCCCGCAAAAATCTGAAATAGGAATCAAGCCGTATTCCGAAATCCGGTGCGCCTGCACCTTTTTTCGGAATAGAATCAGATATCGAAATCGGGGTAGAGCTCCAGCTGCCCGAACTCCTCATCGGTCATTGTTGCCAGTTTTGTAAGCGTTGATTCGGTCAGCGACAACAGCTGCACCTCGTCGCGTTCCAGGTACTTCTTCATTTCCGTGAGCTTCTGTATCAGGCCGGTGCGGCTGCTGCCGGCGCTGTAGATGCACATCAGATTCATCTCGTCATTGGTGAAATTCATCATATCAGATCCCTTTCTGCGCTTTTCGTCTGCGCGGTCTTTTCGCTTCTGGACGGCGCGGGTGCATGGAGCATTGCCAACACGGAAGGCTTTTTGCCCGGTTCAGAAACCTGCTTATCTTCCTGAACGACCTGTCTGGCTGCTTCAAACAGAGCCGATAAATCGGGAGCCTTGGGTTTGGTCTCCGGCTGTTCCTTTGGACCGTTGTTGATGATGCCGTCGATCATCCCGTAATCGTCCTCCATGGACATCTCCGCATTTTTCAGGTAATTGTCCGGAAGAAACGCCGGAAACTGAACAAAGCCCACGCTGTCCACATAATGAGAGCTTACCGCACCCTGCTGCTTTAAGACAACAATGTCGCTGACAGACAGGCTGTGCCCGGTAAAATCCTGCGGGTGGGCAGTGTTGAACTTCATGTACAGGTCATCCAGGCGGGCTTCTGTACTGCCGTCAGACGGAAGAGAGCCGGAATAAACCGCCTCATAATGGTCAAATGCAGGCTCAAGACCATGTTCCCGGAGATACTGAGAATTCATAAAGCGAAGCTCGGCCAGTTCCGGATCTCTGCGGAGCTGATAAATGCAGTAGCTGTCTGCCGGATTCTGCTGGAAGGCTTTCTGCCATCTGTTTTCCGTGGCGACAGGAAACTGCTCCTTTACCGCCTCCCAGTCTGCGCGGTCAATGCCGAAAATGCCGTCATGATTCAGAATCTCCGTCTGTTCAAAAGCCATCGCCTCGGTATTGTCCCCATAGAGAAGATATACCGGCACATCGCGTTCAAACAGCTCCATGGCGCGTTCCTTTGTCAGCGGGAGCATCGCATCATCCGTATAGCCGTAAGCGTTCCGCGCCTCCACGGAAATTGCCGGGTCAGCCGGAGTATCCGTCTCCGGCTCCGGGTTTTCCTGCACAGGCGGCTCAATGGCAATCACCGC
This sequence comes from Clostridia bacterium, assembly GCA_017410445.1. Classification (GTDB taxonomy): domain Bacteria; phylum Bacillota; class Clostridia; order Christensenellales; family Aristaeellaceae; genus RGIG2066. The sequence continues at coordinate 6,023 of JAFQQU010000109.1, forward strand.
ATCCTGCGCGGCCTGCAATTCATCCAGTATCCCGATGTCCGCAACCTGAAGCGGGGCGTTCTGCCCGATTCCATGGGAGTTGCAGATTTCCAGTGCCGATTCGGCCAGCGTGCTGATCTCCATATCCAGCTGACCGCCGTCGAGTTCCTTCATGGATGCCTTATCGTAAATCGTGTAATCCACGCCGGTGTCCGTGCGCTGAACATGAAGATACCGGTCATCCACGGCATAAAGGCGCTCCATCGCCATGGCAGGTTCAGCAGCAATCAGCTCCGCCTCGCGCTCTTTCAGGATTTCCGCATAGTGCCGGTCGATATCGTTGATAAGGCCGTCGGCGGTCTTGCTGATCACCTCCAGGCTTTCCCGCAGCTCCGGCAGGGTTTTATCCTTTGACCAGGACGCGATATAGCCGAAACTGTTATCACCGGTGGCGATGCCGTAATAGGCGCACACTGCATAGGAGATGCTTTCCGCCTGCACCTCTTCGGTACTGCGGGAGAGTTCTGGTGTTTTCTCCTCAGTATCTTTGGTTCGATTGTGAAGCAGCGCGTGCGCCATCTCATGTATGACCGCAGATACCGTCTGCACCTCGCTCATGCCTTTGCGGATGGCGATATCCTGATGCTCCAGATCAAAGTAACCGTCCATACCGCCGCCCATTACCTCAATGGAAATGGGAACCGGAGAGGAGCGGCGCAGCGCCTCCATGAACACATCGTAATTCGCCACATTGCCCGACAGGTCATGGGCCAGCTGAGGCAACGGCCTGCCCTCGGTCTGCGAAACGTCGAACACCGTCACCGGCTTGTACATGGGAATCTGGATGGTCTTTTCCTCCGTAATGATTTTCCCGTCCGCATCCAGCATGGGAAGCTGCGTATCCGGGTCGAGCTTTTCCTGCTCGATTTTCTTCTTGAAGGGAGTCGGAGCAATGA
>JAFQQU010000110.1 GCA_017410445.1 Clostridia bacterium
TCGGCGCCTTCAGGAACATGAAGAAATCAACTGCCGGAACGAGCGCCCATACCACGGCAAGCACCGGCCAGATCGCCGGGCCGAGCCGCCAGATCAGAAGCGTCGTAATCAGCACAACCGCCATCTGTCCCCAGCAGTAGAAGGAATGAAGCAGGCTCATCATACTTGCCTTTTCGTCGCCGGGCAGCGCCTCGACGACCGGGCTGATCAGAACTTCGATCAGGCCGCTTCCGAAGGAATACAGAACAACGGGGATAACCAGTCCCGCATAAGAGCCGCCAAGCAGCCGCGGCATAAAGCTCAGCGAACACAGTCCCGCAACACTCAGTGCAAGCGCAGCCAGAATCGAAGGCCGGTATCCGATCCGGTCGACATATTTGGTTGCGACGGCATCGGCGATAATCTGCGTACCGAAGTTGATCAGAATGATGCGGCCGATCTGTTCAAACGTAAAACCAAATTCATTCTGAAAGATAATAAACAGCAGCGGGGCCAGATTTACGTTGATCGCCTGCGTGATGCACCCCATGTAGCAGGCCAGCTTTGTGCGGCGCCATTTCAGTTCCATTCTAACATTCTCCTTTGTTTTCCTAAAACAAACGGCAAGCGTATTTCTACTGCCTGCCGGTGCTGTCTATTGGATTGTAAGAGATGCCTGTAAGCCGAGTTCTGTCTTAGACGGCCATCTATCTAGGCCTGCAGTTGCCAGCAGGCTCAAGCGATTACCCGGGAGCGTGACGGGCCGCCACATATACTCCCCTATCAATCTTGCACCAGGTGGGGTTTACAGAGCGGACAAGTTGCCATGCCGCTGGTGAGCTCTTACCTCGCCTTTCCACCCTTACGTCTTCCCGAAGGAAGGTCGCGGTATATCTCTGTTGCACTTTCCTTGGAGTCGCCTCCACCGGGAGTTACCCGGCACCCTGCCCTGCGGAGCTCGGACTTTCCTCACGCGCAAAAGCGCCTGCGACCGTCCGGCAACCTTACAACCGGGAATCAGCATAGCACGCCCGCCCGAAAATGTCAAGAAAAGTTCTCTTTATAAACCGCCTTCGTGGAATCTGATTTCGACAACCGGCCTTCATCGGCACGGCGTACGTCGAAAAACGCACATTCTGCGATACGTCGAAGTTGTCAATCGCTTTCATCAGCCCGATACATCCTACCTGAAACAGATCGTCGACGCTTTCTCCCCGTCCCTGAAACCGTTTGATCACACTCAGAACCAGTCTGAGATTGCCCTGAACAAATTCATTCCGCGCCGTCTGATCGCCGGCATGTACCCGGGGGAAAAGTTCCCGCATCCGCTCATTTTTGATGACCGGCAGGCTGGAGGTATCCATGCCGCACAGTTCCACTTTATTGACCGCCATTGATTCATCACCTCTTCATCGTCGTATGAGATGAAGTATCTCCGGCCGCTCCGCACGGTATACCGCGCTTAAGCCATTTTTTCCATGTCGTCGTGCAGCTGATGAATGATGCGCTTCTCAAGGCGGGATATGTACGACTGCGATATCCCCATCATATCAGCCACTTCCTTCTGCGTATGCTCCCGGCCATTCAGGAGCCCGTATCTGAGCCCGATGATGTGCTGTTCCCGCTTTTCCAGTCTTGCAAGCGCCGCATACAGCAGCTGCCGCTCAACGCTCGCATCCAGGTCCTTAGAAACCAGATCCGGTTCTGTTCCCAGGATGTCGGAGAGCAGCAGTTCGTTTCCGTCCCAGTCGGTATTGAGCGGCTGATCGAGCGACACTTCCATCCGCAGCCTGCTGTTTCTCCTGAGAACCATCAGAATCTCATTCTCAATGCATCTGGAAGCATAGGTTGCCAGCTTGATCTTCTTCTCCGGATCGAATGAATTCACCGCTTTGATCAGACCGATGGTGCCGATCGAAATCAGATCCTCGATGCCGATACCCGTGTTCTCAAATTTGCGTGCAATGAATACCACCAGCCGCAGATTCCGCTCAATCAGCGTGTTGCGGACCATTTCCTCATCCGTTTTCATATGTTCCATCAGCATAAGTTCCTCCTCTTTTGTTAGCGGCGGAGGCAGCGTATCGCTCCCGCCGATATACAAAACCGATTGTTTTCTGATTCTGCTAAGAACCCCGCATACAGCTCTGCGAAAATGCCCCGTTGCCGACTGATGCATTCCTTCCACCTCCGGACTGAAAATCTGCTTCTTGACGAACTTCTAAATCGTCCCGGTCAGTGTCATGAATGCTTAAAATCTGTTGTACGCACTTTGCCGGTCATCCGAGCGACGGCGGCGCAATCGCTTCGAGGCCTGAAGGAATCTCACCTTCGTAAACTCCGATCCATACATCCTTGGTCCGGACCCACACGCCATCCACGCATTTACAAACCGACTCCGGTTTTACACACATCATTTCTCCATCCGCTCCCAGCACTCCATACCGGATCAGACGGGATTCTGATGCCCACAAACGTCCTGCCCTGAGTCCTCGGATTTCCGCATTCAGTCCAGGAACTCTGCTTCCGGCCACAATCAGAACCGGCAGTCCGCTCATCGGCTCCCGCAGACGGTTTCCTGTGTCTACCAGAGCATTCACTACAGCCGTTTTCCCCAGAACGGTAACTCGAAGCCGGACATATCGCTCCTCTGCTTTCCTTCTGTCGGCATCTGTCAGAAAAACAGCAATCAGAGCTGCTCCCGCTGCAATTCCTGCAGATACACACACCGGAATCCGCCCTGCGGTGAGGTGCATCACCCCGCCGAGAAAAAATGCGCTTGCCGTCATTCTGCAGGTAATATACCAGAATCCCCGCCGAACGCCTCCCTGAGCGATGGCCGACATCAGCATAAGACAGATAATCTGTGCTGCCCGCCCGCTCAGAAGCCGCATACTCAAAGCCGCAACAGAATACGCCGTTCCGGCAAAAGCCGCAGCCAGAACCTGCCGCAGCCGGATGTGCGCGAATCCCCGGAGACCGAGCAGCAGAATCAAAAGGTTCATCATCAGGTTGATCGCAGCAAACAATTCAATGCTCTGCATTCGCTCCTCCCGTCTGACACAAAAAGTATACCGTTCTTCCGGTCGGTTGGTTGTCGAACTTCCGCGCACGTTCATGTCGATTTTTCTCTGTATATATATCCGGCATGCATCGAATACAGCCACGTTATATACAGGAAATGTGTAACTATATGCCATTTTCTTCTCTCGCCGCTTCTCTGCTTACCGACAGAAATCGACAAATCATTTTTCTCTTAACAAAACTTTTCTCCTCATCGGTCAGGAAACGCACAAAGCGCTTATTATATCCTCATCATCGGATTCGCTTCCTTTATAATATACCCGTGTCCGGAGGTCATGCCGGCGCATATTATCTCTCGGTTCAATGTGCTTCTTCGTCAAATGCAACTGAAATAAGGCAGCAAATTAAGGTTTCGCTAAGATATTACATGAAGCCGCCCAAATTCGGTTGGAATCTGCTTGACGAAGGGTCCGGACAAGAGTAAAATACACAGTTGATATTCATGATGGGGGTGTCTTATGTTTATCATTTTTTTCTTGCTGTGGATCATTTTTAACGAGCGCGTTACGATGGAAATCGTGTACTTCGGTCTGGGAATCAGCGCACTTTTGTATCTGTTCATCGTCTTCTTCATGGACTACAGTCCCAAGAAGGAATGGGCTGCCGTCCGCAAGATTCCCAAGTTCCTGAAATACATCTATACGCTGCTGGTCGAGATTTTCAAGGCCAACGTCGGCGTTATGCATTTCATCCTCTCGCCGAAATATGAAGTAGAGCCTCAGCTGGTATACTTCAAAACCAAGCTGAAGAAGGATGTTGAACGCGTTCTTCTGGCCAACTCGATCACGCTCACGCCCGGCACCATTACGGTTTCTTCCGAGGAGGACCTGATGTGCGTCCACTGTCTGGATAAGACGCTGGCGGACGGCCTGGAGGATTCCGAATTTGAAAAGCAGCTGCTTGAAATGGAGGGTATGGACAAATGACCGTTGCCAATGCTTACGACCTGCTTCTGACGATCGCTCTGGGCGTTCTGGGCATTCTGCTGTTCATGGGGCTGATCCGGAGCATTCTCGGCCCGCGCATTGCGGACCGCATTGTCGCCGTCAACATGGTTGGTACGATGACCATTACCATCATCAGCGTTCTTGCACTCAAGATGAAAGAGGGCTATCTGGCGGATATCTCGCTCATCTATGCGATGCTCTCCTTCCTCGCCGTCGTCCTGCTGACCAAGGTATACATGGGCGCATATCTTGAGCGTAAGGAAAAGGAACGTCAGAAGCAGAACGAAATGAAAGCCAAGGAGGATGCCGAGAATGCTTGAATGGATTCGCTTTATCATCTCCGCCGCATTGATTCTGTCCGGTCTGGTTGTCATGTGCCTGGGCGTCATCGGCGTTTTCCGCTTTAAGTATGTGCTCAACCGCATGCACGCCGCTGCGATGAACGATACCATGGGCATTGGTCTGGTCATGCTGGGCCTGATCGTCATGAGCGGCTTTACCTTCACTTCCCTCAAGCTGCTTCTGGTCATCCTTCTTCTTTGGATGTCCAGCCCCGTATCGAGCCACCTGATCGGACGGCTCGAAATCACTACAAACGAAGATATCTCCCGCGAGATGGAGGTGAAGCTCTGATGGAGTTTATGAATATCCTGCTGCTGGTTTTTATCATCGTATGTGCACTCTCGGTCAGCCTGACTAAGAATCTGCTGACCTCCATCATTATCTTCATGTCGCAGAGTCTGGCCATGTCCATCATATGGATTATGCTGGAGTCCCCTGACCTTGCCATTACGGAAGCTGCGGTAGGCGCCGGCGTAACGAGCCTTCTGTTCTTCGTAACGCTCAAAAAAATACACGCCATAGAGGGAGAA
>JAFQQU010000111.1 GCA_017410445.1 Clostridia bacterium
GCGCGAGAAGGAAACCGGCCGCACCGCGCCCATCTACACCAACTTCCTGCGCCCCGAGGGCCCGTTCAAGACCAGTGAGGAAGCCTACATGGGCAAGTACATCGGAAGCGTCAAGGATGCGGTGAAGCTGCAGAAGAAGTAAAGGCGGCTGAGGCCGCCTTGTGGACGGGGGAAAGGCTTTCCCCCGCCACTGCCACCCCCTGCCGCGATCCATTGGAGTCTGCCTTCGGCATCCTCCGGCCATGGATCGCGCAAGGAAGAAATTTCCTGTCCGGCGGGCAAGCTCGCCTCCCCGGAAATTTCCCCGCCCCCGGCGTACACGCCGCCGGGTACGATTGAACATGAAGGGGCTGCGGCCCCTCCAAACCACCCCGGAGAAGGGGAACGGCCGCTATGCGGCGGAGGGCGTCGGCCCTCCGGACCACCCGTGGGTCAGCTGCCGCGCAGATAAGCCTTACCCCGGAGAAGGGGAACGGCCGCTATGCGGCGGAGGGCGTCGGCCCTCCGGACCACCCGTGGGTCGGCTGCCGCGCAGATAGCCTCCCTCCCTGAGGGAGGTGTCGAGGCGAAGCTGAGACGGAGGGAGTCGTCTCCTGCGGGTTGGCAGTAAAATATTGATCTTTGTCCGCTCCGGACGGCAATGGGCGCATGTCCGGCTGCTTCGGGGCGGATTTTTCCGTAAACCGTTTGGGAAAGGAGCGTAATAACCATGCTTCGAGTTTGCGTTATCGGCCTGGGCCACATCGGCAATCTCCATTCGCGCATTTACATGGAGGACGAGCTGGTCGAGCTGGTCGGCGTATGCGATATCAATGAGGAGCGCGCGATTGCGGCCTCCAAAAAGTTCGACGTGCCCTATTATCTGGACGCGCCCACCATGCTGAAGGAGCTGAAGCCCGATCTGGTCTCCGTTGCGACCGGCGGCTACGAGTATTCTTCCGATCACTATATCCCCACCATTCAGGCGCTGGAAGCCGGCTGCCATGTTCTGACCGAGAAGCCCATCTCGAACCTCATCGAGCACGGCCAGCTGATGGTGGACAAGGCGGCGGCGCTGAACCGCTGCTTCGCGCTGGACTTCAACCACCGCTTCACCCCCGCTGCCCGCGCGGCGAAGAAGTGGCAGGAGGAAGGCCTGATCGGCGATCTTCTGTTCTGCAATATGGCGCTGTGGATCGGCAAGCCCCAGGCGCTGGAATCTCCTTACTATCATCTGAAGGCGCTGAATCCGCACTCCTGCGAGATCATCCGCTACTTCATGGGCGACGTCGAGGCCGTTCAGTGCTTCGCGATGATGGCCCCGGGCCGCAACATCTGGTCCACCGCCAGCATCAACATGAAGTTCAAGTGCGGCGCGGTCGGACACCTGACCTCCAGCTACGACATCGCCCGCGGTCATCCCATGGAGCGGTGCGAGGTCGCAGGTCTGAAGGGCCGTCTGGTCTTTGAGGACATGTGGCGCGAGGCCACGCTGTATCCGGCGGGCAACCCGGAGAAGCGCGTGTACACCAACCCGGTCTTCGGCGGCTATTCGAACTTCGACGACACCTTCCGCGACCGCATCCGCTCCTTCGTCCGTCAGGTGGACGCCGGAGCCAAGCCCGAGGAGATCGACGGCAGCGGCCTGCAGGGCCTGAAGGCGCAGATGATCATCCATGCCGCCATTGAATCGCTGAACACCGGCAAGGTGGTCTATCTGGACGAAATGTTCCCCGGCGGACGCGTCAAGGGAATCTGAAAATAACGGGAGGGCAGGGTCATGCCGGAAAAAACCATTCGCCTGCATGAGCTGATCAGGCAGGACGAACCGCCGGTGCGTGTGATGCGGTCCTACCACACCACCATCGGGCGGCATGACCACGACTTCTACGAGCTGGTCTATGTGACCGAGGGCTTCTGCCTTCACGAGGTGTACGGCGAGGTCACGCTGCTGATGGAGGGCGATCTGTTCATCCTCCCGCCCGGCGTGGCGCACCGCTACATCGGAAACCGGGTCACCCGGATTTTCAACTGCGTTTTCTCCGGGCAGGCGTTTGTCGGAAGCCGCGATAAGCTGGCCGGACTGCCCGGCATGGAGCAGCTGTTTTCGGCGGAGGATGAGCGCATTCCGCTGCTTCACCTGTCGCTGAACGAGCGCAAGAGATGCCGCCGTCAGCTGGAGATCATGCTGGAGGAATGCACGGAGCGGCAGACCGGCTGGGGGCTCCGGCTTTCGGGCCTGCTGACCTGCGTGCTGGTGGATTACGCGCGCTCGTTTTCCTCGCATGTGGGCGCGGATACTGAAAATTCGGTGTATTCGGGCTATGTCGCGCAGGCGCTGAGCTATATTGACGCGCATTTTGCCGAGCCTGAGCTGACCGTCCGCGAAATCGCGGCGCAGGTCGGCGTATCGGCGGACTATCTCTCGCGGCAGTTCAGAAAAGCGCTCGGCATCGGCGCACAGGAGTATCTGAAGAGATACCGCTTCGCTCGCGCCATGGCGCTGCTGCAGGCCGATATCCCCGTCGGCGAAGCGGCCCGGGAGGTCGGATTCAGCAGCCTGTGCCATTTTTCGCGGGAATTCAAGAAGGAACTGGGCGTAACGCCCTCGCAATACCGGAATCAGGAAGAATAGAGAGAAAGAGGAGGAACTCACTATGGCATTGAAGTGCGCCGTCGTCGGTATGGGCGGCATCGGCAACACCCACGCCCGCTGCTACAAGAACAACCCCCTGGCCGAGCTGGTCGCCGTCTGCGATGTGGACAAGGCGAAGGCCGACAAGGCTGCCGAGGATTACGGCTGCCGCGCGTTCTATGATGAAGAGGAAATGCTCAAGCAGATGCCGGAAATCGAGGTTGTCTCCGTGACCACCTCCGGTTATGAAAACGGCTCCATGCACTTTGAGCCCTCCATGATCGCCTTGTCCTACGGCAAGCATGTTCTGGTTGAGAAGCCCATCTGCGCGGACGTCCGCGACGCCCGCGAGCTGGTCGCCTACGCCGACAAGCAGAAGCTGTATCTGGGCTGCGACCTCAACCATTACTTCACCGGCCCCGCTGCGGACGCCAAGCAGCGTCAGCTGGACGGCAAGGTCGGCGAGCTGATCTACTGCATCCATAAGGTCGGCTTCAACGGCACTCAGGACAGCTACAAAAAGATGATGCCCCAGCAGTGGCAGATGCCCTATTCGCATCTGAAGGCCTTCTGCGCGCATCCCTTCTCGGTCATGCGCTACTTCTGCGGCGATATCGTCGCCATTCAGGCCTTCCTCGACAAGCCCGGCGTGCGCAAGACCGCCGAGGACGCCATGCTCTCCATCAACTCCATCCACTGCAAGTTCGCCAACGGCGGCGTAGGCTATCTGATTTCCCAGCGCGGCGACGCCATGTTCGGCTACGGCGGCTGGTGGAGCTATGAGCACTGCGGCGCGAAGAGCACCTTCGCCATCGAAAACTGCGTCGAGAAGCTGCATGTATGGGATCCCAAGGAGCTCGATCCCACCCGCGGCACCATGAATCAGGCCACGCCTGCGCCCATCACCACCGAATACGGCGTAAGCGACTTCGGCGCTACCTTCCCGAACCGCATCAACGCCTTCCTCGAGGACGTCACCAATAAGGTGCCGCGCGAGTACATCCGCGCATCCGGCCGCGACGCGCTGGCGACGCTGGAATACACCTTCGCCGCCATCAAGTCCTACGAGAACGGCGGAGCCCTTGTTGTGCCCGAGATGCTGCCCCCGCTGCACGGCGACGTCTCCCGCATCAAGACGCCCTGGGCCTGGTAATACAAATGAATCTCCTGCTCATCAATGCCGATCAGCTTCGGCACGATTGTGTAGGCTATCGAGGGCTGAGGAATGTAAAAACCCCGGCCCTCGACCGGTTTGCGGCAGAATCCGTGGTGTATCGCCGCGCGTTCACGCCGCTGCCGGTCTGCGCGCCCGCCCGTCAGTCCATCCTGTGCGGCAGGCATCCGGACAGCTTCGGCGCGCAGTGGAACTATGACTTCATGCCCACTCCGACGGTGCAGCCCGAATGGAGCTGGGTGCGTCAGCTGGAGGACAGGGGATACAACACCGCCTATCTCGGCCGGTTCCATGTATCGCCTACCCTGAAGCCCTGTGATTTCGGCTACCGGGAGTGGGTTTCCTGGGCCGGACACAAGCAGCTGCTGAAGGACAAGTATCCGGACGCTCAGTATACCGGCGGCTGGCTGGGCTGCGAGAGCCCGATTCCGGTCGAGGATTCCGGCACCCACTGGATGGCCGACCGCGCCGCCGAAATGATCAGAAAATACGCCGCCGACGGCAAGCCGTGGCACATCTGGGTGGACTATGAGGAGCCGCACCTGCCGTGCCGTCCGTCCGCGCCGTATTCGACGATGTACGATCCGAAGGAGATCGAGCCGTGGGCCGGCTTCGGCGATTCCTTCGAGCACAAGCCCTACATCCACAAGCAGCAGACCCTCAGCTGGGACACCGCTTCCCTCACGTGGGAGGAGCATTTCGCCCCGATGGTCGCCAGATACATGGGCGTCATCAGCCAGCTGGATAACGCTGTCGGCCGCATTCTGGACGCGCTGCGCGAGACCGGACAGCTGGAGAACACCATCGTCGCATTCACGTCCGACCACGGCGATATGTGCGGCAGCCATCAGATGCTGGACAAGCACTATGTGCTCTATGAGGACACCATCCGCGTGCCCATGATGGTGCGCGTGCCCGGCGTGGAGCCGTGCGTGACCGACGAATTCGTCATGAACACGCTCGACCTGCCCGCCTCCTTCATCGACTGGCTGGGGCTGGACAGGCCCGAGATCCTGCACGGGCGCACGCTCCCGCTGTCCGCAGAAATCCGGGAGGATGCGAGGCGGCATGTCGTCTGCACGGGCAACGGCCAGCAGTTCGGACTGTATTCGACCCGCATGATCCGAGACGACCGCTACAAATACGTCTGGAACCTGACCGACGTGGACGAACTCTACGACCTGGAATCCGACCCCGGCGAAAAGGTCAATCTGATCGCCGAGGAATGCCATCAGGCGCGCATCGCGGACATGCGCGTGAAGCTCTTCCATGAACTGAAGGCGCACGGCGACCGCTTTGTCGGCAGCGACTGGATTCAGCGGCAGCTGCTTCACGGGAAGAAGCATCTGGGCGCGTCGTTCGAAAACTAATCAAGGAGATGAAGCTCATGAAGAAGATTTTTGCAATTCTGCTGGCAGCCATGCTGCTGCTGTCCTGCATCCCGGCCATGGCCGAGGGCGATACCATTGAACTGACCTTCCAGCGCATCGGCACCAACGCCGCCGAGAGCGCCTACTGGGACTGGGTGGTTGAGCAGTATATGGCCGCCAACCCGGGCGTTAAGATCATCCATAACGACGCCGCCATCGGCGCGGACATGGACACCACGCTGAACACTCTCTACGCCGCCGGCGACAGCCCCGATCTGGTCGGCCACGGCATCCTGTCGGTTGCGGGCCGCGTCGAGCAGGGCCATTATCTGCCCATCGACGAGTATTTCGCGGGCTGGGAGGGCAAGGACAACCTGATGGCCAGCGTGCTGCAGAACGGCGTCTATAAGGGCCACACCTACGGCATCGGCTATTCCACCACGCCCTTCGTATTCGCCTACCGCAAGGATCTGCTGGACGCCGCCGGCATCGCCGTTCCCACCACGTGGGAAGAGCTGGCTTCCGCGGCCCGCGCTCTGACTCAGAAGAACGACAAGGGCGAGATCATCTTCTCCGGCTTCTGCTTCCCGTCCGCGGGCGGCAATCTGGTTGAGCTGGACGTATTCGTATACGGCAACGGCGGCGCCTACATGGACGAGGAATCCAACCCGATCATGACCGGCGAGGAAAAGGTCGAGGCGATCAACTTCCTGAAGGGCCTGCTGCCGGACGTCAACATCGCCTATTCCTCCGGTGCGACCAATCCCTTCATCAAGGGTCAGGTGGCCATGACGCTGATCAACAACGTCGATCTGACCTCCATGATGGCTGCGGGCAGCGAATATGAGGGCAAGGTCGGCATCGCACTGCCTCCGAACAACGGCACCAAGGCCACCTTCTCCGGCTGCAACATGCTCTTCATCGGCCGCGACTGCGCGGATACCGATATCGCATGGGACTTCATCGAGTTCGCCATGAGCGAGGAGTCCACCCTGAAGCGCGCCGAGATGTGCAACATCCCCGTAACGCTGACCTCTCTGGCCGACGAGTTCATCGCGATGGATCCGTGGAATGCGGTCCGCGTCGAGTGCGTTGAAAACGGCATCGGCATGCCGCGCGCGACCTGGTCCACCAACTTCCAGACCATCCGCAACGAACTGGTTCAGAACGTTCTTTTCGGCGACGTGGACGCGGAAACCGCCCTTGCCGAGGCGCAGGAAACCCTCGAGTTTGAAATGGATTACTAAAAGGCGCTGACGCGCCTTGTGGACGGGGGAAATGCTTCCCCCGCCACGGCCACCCCCTGCCGCGATTTGCTGGATCCTGCTTCGCAGTCTCCGGCCGCAAATCGCGCAAGGAAGCGATTCCCTGTCCGGCGGGCAAGCTCGCCTGACCTCGGCCATCACCGGATAACTCCGGCGCTGGCTACGCTTGGTCATTGCTTGCAATGACCTTCGCTAGTCGGCTGCGCCGACCTCGTGAAAAATCGACCCGCCCCCGGATGGAGGTCAGC
>JAFQQU010000112.1 GCA_017410445.1 Clostridia bacterium
CATGCCGAGCAGAACGCCATCATTCAGGCGGCCAAGCTGGGCGTTTCCATTGACGGCGCAACCCTGTACTGCACGCATCAGCCCTGCGTCATGTGCGCAAAGATGATCGTCAACGCGGGCATTGTGCGCGTGGTGTATCAGGAGGGCTATCCGGATGAATTCGCCGTGGAAATCCTGAAGGAGGGCGGCGTCATTCTGGAGCGGTATGAAAAGAAGGAAGCGGACGCCTGACGGCAGAAGCACAATGATCAACGGATGTGAGGATTAGTATGAACGGAAAAAAGAGAATCTGGCTTCTGCTCGGAGGCGTACTGCTGACGGCCTTGCTGGTTGCCGGCGCGCTGTTCTTCTTCCCGGGCAGAGGGGATGAGGGGGAGATCGACGAGACGCTCAATCTCCTGTCGAACCCTTCCTTTGAAGAGGTGAGCGACGGCCTGCCAGACGGCTGGACGGAGGGCAAGTGGTACTGGGACAATGGCGTGAGCGTTCTGTCGGTAGCCGATGAAGCGTACAGCGGTAGCCGGTCGGTCATGATCTACAGCGCGGGCGAGAACGACGCGCGGTATGAACAGAAGGTTTCCGTCGTGCCGGACAGCTACTACCGGCTGACCTGCATGGTCAAGGCGGAGGGCTGCATGATCGGCCGCAACGGCGCGGGCGTATCCATTGAGGATACGTTTGTTTCTTCGGATTATGCGTACGATACGGACGGCGAATGGGTGAAGCTGACGCTGTACGGCGTGACCGGAGCGGATCAGAAAAGCCTGACCGTCATGGCGCGCATCGGCGGCTACGGCTCGCTGAACGTAGGCCGCGCATGGTTCGACGATATCGAGCTGGTGCGCCTCAAGTCGCTTCCGGAGGATGTGCTTGCGGTCAGCTTTGCGACCCATCCGCCGAAAAAGGCTGAAGCGGAGCCGTCTGAGCCCGGCGACGGCCATGAAAAGACCATCTGGCTGACGGCGGCGCTGTTTGCCCTGATGATGGGCGCAGTGATGCTGTTCCTGTTTAAAAATGTCGGTTCGCGCACGAAGCAGAACGTATTCTTTATCGGTCTGGCTGCGGCGATCTTTGCAAGGCTTTATTTTGCGGGAGCGGTTCGCGGATATGCAACCGATATGAACTGCTTCCTCGGCTGGTCCTCGCGGATCATGGAGCACGGAATTTCGGGCTTTTATGCTGCGGGCTGGTGCGATTATCCGCCCGGATACATGCTGGTTCTCTATCTGCTGGGCGCGCTGCGCGGCCTGTTCGGCCTGACGGGCGATACGCCTGCGGTGTGGATTCTGTTCAAGTCCGTTCCGATGATCTGCGACTGCCTGACCGGCATGCTGATCTGGAAGGTTGCGAAGAAGCGGCTGGGCGAATGGCCGGCCATGCTTCTGACGATTCTGTATCTTTTGAACCCGGCGTCCATCCTCAATTCCGCGGCATGGGGTCAGGTGGACTCGGTGCTGACGCTTCTGCTGGCTCTGGCGATGTATTCGGTCGTCCGCGGCAGATGGGTGCGCGGCCTGAGCCTGTACGCCGTGGCGGTTCTCATGAAGCCGCAGGCGCTCATGTTTGGCCCGATCGGCCTGCTGGCGGTGGTGTACGAGCTGGTTCGCGGCAAGGACCGCCGGCAGGCGATTAAGGAAATCGGTCTTGGTATTCTGGCGATGGCGGGCATCATGCTGGCGGTCATCACGCCGTTTGCGCTGGGGCAGGGCGTCAATCCCATTAAGTGGGCCATCGACATGTATGCGGGCACGCTCGGCTCCTATCCGCATATCACCATCAATGCCTGCAATCTGTATGTGCTGCTGGGCAAGAACTGGGCTGATCTGGCGGAAGTCGGCTGGCTTCAGTATCTGGCGTGGGGCATGTATGTGCTGGCGTTTGCCTATTCGTTCTTCCTGTATATCAAATCCGGCAGAAAGCGCAGCCTGTTCCTGATCTGCGCGGTGATGCTCTCGCTGGTGTTCGCGTTCGGCGCGAAGATGCACGAGCGGTATCTGTTCCCGGTCATGGCGTTCCTGCTGATCGCCTTTGTGGTTCATAAGGACTGGCGGCTGCTCTTTGCCATGCTTCTGATGACGGTCGGCCAGTTTATCAACGGCGCGCTGGTGCTGCACAACGAGCATCTGCAGTCCTCGCAGCAGATGATCAACTCTGCGGCGGCGATGATGAACATCGTCGGTTCGCTGGTGACGGCGTGGGCCGGATGGGACATCTGCGTGAGAAAGGAAAGCGCGCCGCTGCCCGAATGGAAGGCAGCTGACGCGGCCGGCGATACGGAAGAAATGCCTGTCCGCCGTACGCGCATCGTCCGGGAAAACTGGAAGCTGGGCATGAAGGCGAAGGATTACGTCATCATGGCGGCGATCACGCTGGTATACTCGGTGGTGGCGTTTGTCAACCTCGGCACGATGGCTGCGCCCGAGACGGCGTGGACCAGCACGCGCGCCGGCGAGACGATTGTCTTTGATCTGGGTCAGACGCGCGATTTCCACATGACCTATTACGGCGGCATCTGCAATTCCTCCTTTACCGTATCCTTCTCCGAGGACGGCGAGGTATGGACGGAGGAACAGCTGGCGATTTACGATCAGGGCGAGATTTTCCGCTGGATCTGGTTTGAGCCGTCCGAACGCAAGGACAACGGAGATTTCCGCTCGCTTGAGACCGGATATCCGCTGAAGCAGGCGCGCTACATTCGCATGACGACGGAAAAGGCCGGGCTGGTGCTTCATGAAGTGGGCTTCCTCGATGAAAACGGAGAGGCGCTGCCGATCGGCTCGGTTGTCAGCTACAACGGAGACGGCGAATGGGCGGATAATCCCGAACTGCTCATCGACGAGCAGAATACCATTCCGGCCTATCCGTCCTACTACAACAGCACCTATTTCGACGAGATCTATCATGCCAGAACAGCTTACGAGCATCTGCACGGCATGAGACCCTACGAAACGACGCACCCGCCGCTCGG
Organism: Clostridia bacterium; assembly: GCA_017410445.1. GTDB lineage: Bacteria > Bacillota > Clostridia > Christensenellales > Aristaeellaceae > RGIG2066. Next base: position 2,969 of record JAFQQU010000112.1, read on the forward strand.
CAAGGTGCTGATGATGCTGGGTATTCAGATCTTTGGCATGTCGGCCTTCGGCTGGCGCTTTATGGGCGTGCTGTTCGGCTGCCTGATGGTGCCGGTGATGTATCTTCTGACCAAGCAGCTGCTCAAGAAGACCCGCTATGCAACGGCGGCGACGCTTCTTCTGGCGCTCGACTGCATGCACTTCACGCAGACCCGCATCGCGACCATCGATACCTACGGTGTGTTCTTCATCCTGCTGATGTATCTGTTCATGTTCAGATACTGCCAGATGAACTTCTACACCGACGATTTCAAAAAGACGCTGGTGCCGCTGGGCCTGTGCGGCATTACGATGGGTCTGGGCATTGCGAGCAAGTGGATCTGCATTTATGCGGCGGTCGGCCTTGCCGTGCTGTTCTTCTACACGCTCGGCAGGCGGTATCTGGAATACCGCTCCGCGGCAATGAGCGAAGAAATGAGCCCGGAGGAGGAAAAGGCCCGGAAGAACTTCTGGAAGTATTTCTGGATCACCGGTGTGTTCTGCGTGGTGTTCTTCATCATCATTCCGGTGCTGATTTACTACTTCTCCTACTACTGGTTCATGAAGCCGATGGGCGGCCTGTCTGTCGAGGGCGTATGGGGCTGGCAGGAATACATGCTGAATTACCACAGTGGCCTGACCGACGACGACCATTTCTTCAAGTCCCCGTGGTATGAGTGGCCGCTGATCGTGAAGCCCATGTGGTTCTACTCAGGCACCGAGTTCATGCCGGACGGAGTGATTTCCTCGATTTCCTGCATGGGCAATCCGGCAGTCTGGTGGACCGGCGCGGCGGCGATGGCGTTCGTGCTGATCCGGGTGGCGTATACGGCGGTTATGTACCTTCTGAACCGCTGGAAGCGCGATCCGATGGGCGTATATCACGAGAGACTGCATGCCTATAAGGGCGACCGCAATTTCCTGTACGTCGTGCTGGGCTTTGCGGCGCAGTATGTCCCGTGGATGCTGGTTCCGCGTTCGATGTTCATCTATCACTACTTCGCGAGCGTGCCCTTCATCATTCTGGCGACCATGCTGGCCTGGCAGTTCCTGATGAAGCGCGGACATCGCTGGAGCCGGTTTGTGATGTATGGCATCATTGCAGCGGCGGCGGTTCTGTTCGTGGCGTTCTATCCGCTGATGAGCGGCACGCCGGTTCCGAGAAGCTTTGCGATGTACCTAAGGTGGTTCAACTGGTATAATTTCTAAATTACTGTTTCCTGCGCCCTGCATAATGCTGCGGGGCGCGGGAAGATCGGCCGGTCTGCCGATCCGTCCTGACAATGTTTCAGCCGGGACGGATCGACAGACGGGAATAACGGAAGAGATGGAGGGAAAGCCTGTGCTGGCGGTCGTTCTGGGATATGGCTTGATCGGAATAGAAGGATTTCCGGTCCGGGTTGAGGTGAATCTGTCGCCGGGACTGGCGCAGGTTGAGCTGGTCGGCCTGCCGGATGCGGCGGTGCGCGAATCCAGAGAACGCGTGCGCACGGCGCTCAAAAACAGCGGTTTTCCGTTTCCGGAGGGAAGGCTGACGGTCAATCTGGCCCCGGCGGATCAGAAAAAGGAAGGGCCTGCCTTTGATCTGCCGATCGCGCTGGGCATTCTTGCGGCGTCCGGCCGAATTGAGTGCGAGGAGATCGCGGGCGCGGCTGCGCTGGGCGAGCTGTCGCTGGACGGCAGCATCCGGTCGGTGCGAGGAGTCCTTCCGATGACCATCAGCGCGCGGGAGCACGGCGTGAAGCGCATCTTCCTGCCCGAGGACAACGCCGAAGAGGTGAGGTGCGTCGAGGGAATCGACGTGTATCCCGTGCGGACGCTCAAGCAGGTATTTGATCACCTGACCGGCGGGGAAAAGATTGATCCGCTTGAAAAGATCGGCTATCAGGCGCTCATGGGCGCGCGGCAGCCGGCGGTGGATTTTTCCTTTGTAAAGGGGCAGAAGAGTGCAAAAAGAGCGCTTGAGATCGCGGCGGCCGGCGGACACAACGTCATTATGGTCGGCCCGCCCGGTTCGGGCAAGACGCTTCTGGCCCGCTGCATGCCGACGATTCTTCCGGATATGACCTTTGACGAGGCGCTGGAGACCACCAGGATTCACAGCGCGGCGGGACTGATGGCCGGACAGGGACTTCTGGTCGAGCGGCCGTTCAGAACGCCGCATCATACGGCGTCGTCTGTTTCGCTGGTGGGCGGAGGTCTGCATGCGCAGCCGGGCGAGATATCCAAGGCGCATAACGGCGTGCTGTTTCTGGACGAGCTGCCCGAATACAGGCGCGATGTTCTGGAGGCGCTCCGGCAGCCCATGGAAGACGGGCATGTGACCATCACACGCGTCAACGCGCAGTCCACCTATCCGAGCGGGTTCATGCTCATCTGTTCGATGAATCCA
>JAFQQU010000113.1 GCA_017410445.1 Clostridia bacterium
GTCATGCTGATCGACGAGGTCGCTTCCGGCAACATGCGCGTCTACAAGGACGGCAAGTATGTCGATCCCATGACCCTGAACAAGCTGTTCTTCGCGTAATCACCTGTTCACCGTCCGAACGGAGCAGACGCTTCGTCCGGACGGTTTTTTCGTATGCATTGGAATTTCAGGGAGAGTGTGATATACTGGGGAGGCAATGAAGCGGTTTCGCTGAAACAGGGGGAGCAGAAAGAAATGACGCTGGAAGAAAGAATGCACAAAATGACCTCCGGGCAGATGTACAACGACATAAGCCCCGAGCTTCTGCCGCTGAGGAGAAAGGCCGTGATGCTGGCCCGGGAATACAATGAAAGCTACGGAAAGCCGCAGGAGGAGCGCGAGGCGCTTCTGAGGCGGCTGATGAAATCGGTGGGCGAGGGCGTCCATCTGGAGCCGGATTTCCGCTGCGAATTCGGCTGCAACATCACTATTGGAAATGCGTTTTTCGCCAATTACGACTGCGTCATGCTGGACTGCGCCGAGATCGTCATCGGCGATCACGTGCTGTTCGGGCCGCGGGTGGGCGTGTACACGGCAAATCATGCCGTCGACCCGTGGGAACGGGCAAACGGCGCGTGCTACACCAAGCCGGTCCGCATCGGAAATAACGTATGGATCGGCGCGGGCGCGCACATCAACCCGGGCGTGACCATCGGAGACAATTCGATCATCGGCTCCGGCAGCGTTGTGACGAAGGACATTCCGGCCAATGTGATTGCCGCGGGCGTCCCGTGCAGGGTCATCCGGGAAATCACCGAGGCGGATAAGACGGGCTATCAGCCGGACTGACGGGGGAGGAAATGCCGGATGAAGATCATCATCGGAGCAGGCCGAACGGCCCTGGACGGATGGATTTCCACGCAGGAGGATGAACTGAATCTTCTCTGCCGCGCGGATTTTGAGCGGCTGCTGGGCGCGGAGAAAGCGGAGGCCTTTCTGGCCGAGCATGTGTGGGAGCATATGACGCTTGATGAGGGAAGGGAAGCGGCGAAAAACTGCTTTGACTATCTCTCGGAAGGCGGATACCTTCGCGCCGCGGTGCCGGATGCGAATTTCAGGAACGAATGGTATCAGAATATCGTGAAGGTCGGCGGAAACGGGGACCCGAATCATCCGGCATATACGCACAGGATCGTATACGATTTCCGGACGTTCCGTTCCGTATTCGAGGAGGCCGGGTTTGAGGTTGAGCTGCTTGAATACTGCGATGAGAACGGCGATTTTCACTACAGGCACTGGAATGAGGCGGACGGGCGCATCGGCCGGTCTCTCCGGTTCGACACGCGCAATTCGTGGGAAGAGGGAAAGCTGGGCATGGTGTCGGTCATCGTCGATGCAAAGAAGCCGAAGATCATCCGGGCGGAGGAGTGAGGGCGGATGGCAAAGGTCATTCTGATTTGCGGGAAAATCTGCAGCGGCAAGAGCTGGTATGCGGAGCGGCTGCGGGAAAAGGAGAAGGCGGTCGTTCTGTCGCACGACGAGCTGATGCTCTCCCTGTTCGACCCGCTGCTGGGCGATAAACATGACGAAATCGCGGCGAAGGCCAGCGCGTATCTGTACGGGCTGGCGGCAAAGCTGCTGGATGCGCAGGTGAGTGTGATTCTGGACTGGGGCTTCTGGACGCGCGAAGGCCGGAAGGCTGCCCGGGCATATTTTGAGGAGCGCGGCGCACAGAGCGAGCTTCACTATGTCTCCGTGACCGACGAAGTATGGCGCGGAAACATCGAACGGAGAAACGAGCTGGTTCTTCGCGGGAAGACCGGGGCCTATTTTGTGGACGAAGGGCTTCTTAAAAAGCTTGAAAGCCGCTTTGAGGAGCCGGTCAGCGGAGAAGCAGAAATTGTGTTTGAAAACATTCCTGATGAGAAATATTCATAATATGCATCGGACGTGTGAGGAATGTGTAAAAGTGTGCGGAAACATAACGGCAAAATAACATAGATCTGACTCTGTTTCTGTATAATACATATGTGTGACGCTGCCCGTCTGACCAGTTTATTCCGTCGGACGGGCGCGCTGTTTTCAGGGAGATTGAGAATCCGGGCGGCGCCCGGGAAGGGCGGTCGTTTGGAGATGAAGTATCCGAGGCTTGAAATCCATCTGGATATTCTGCGCAGGAACGCGGAAAAGCTGTACAGGGCGTGCCGGGCGGACGGCGTTGAGCCGGTCGGCATCACCAAGGTCTGCTGCGGCGAGCCTGCCGTTGCGCAGACGCTCATCGACGCCGGATACCGGACTCTGGGCGACTCAAGGCTTGAAAACATCGAAAGATACCGCTCGCTGAGCTGCGAGACCATGCTCATCCGTCTGCCGATGATTTCCGAGGCAGAGCGCGTCGCGGCGCTGGCCGATTACTCGCTCAACAGCGAAATCACCGTCGTCGAGGCGCTGTCTGCGGCCGCGGTGAAGATGAACAGGACGCACAAGGTCATCGCCATGCTGGAATCGGGAGACCTGAGAGAGGGCTGCGCGGACGAGGAGTCGCTTCATGCGCTCTGCCGCCGCGTGCACGAGCTGCCCGGGCTGGAGCTGGCCGGCGTCGGCATGAATTTTATCTGTTACGGCGGCGCGCAGCCGTCTACCGAGGCGCTGACCCGCCTGATCCGCGAGAAGAACAGAATTGAGCATGAGCTGGGCGTCGTTATCCCGATCGTGTCCGGCGGCAGCTCGGCCAATGAACGCCTGATGACCGCCGGAGGACTGCCGACCGAGGTCAATCAGCTGAGGACCGGCGCGCTGATTCATGTGGGCATCGGTCTGATGGACGAGAAGATTCCCGGCTACCGGGACGACGCTTACCGGCTGAAGGCTGAAATCATCGAGTGCAACGTGAAGCCCACCATGCCCTGGGGCAAGCTGGGTACGGACGCCTTCGGCCACATCAATCAGTGGGTGGACAGGGGCAGCATCCGCCGGTGCATCGCTGCGGTAGGGCGGGCCGACGTCGAGCTGGAATGTCTGGAAGCGATGGACCCCGGCATCTCCATTCTGGGCGGAAGCAGCGACCATCTGCTGCTGGATCTGTCCGGAACGGAGAAGGAATATAAAACAGGGGACATCGTGGAATTCAAGGTGGGCTATGTGGGCGTTCTGCGCGCATGCACCTCGCCTTATGTGGAAAAGGTCTGTATCTGATTGGGAAAACGAAACGAACCATTCGGGGCCGCGCTCTGCGGGAAGCGGAGGGCGGCCTCTTTTATTGGTTTATGGTCGGATTCTGCATACTTTCCGGAAAGAGAGAATAATCTTTCAATAATTGACCAAATTGAGGTGAAAATGTAGTATTTTTGGATTCTGATGGATTTCTTAATTTTTCAGGGTGTATAATTTCCCTGAAATTTGAAGAAGGTGATGCTCTTGAAGGAGACGCATGTATATCTTACGCCGGATTACTATCCGGATTTCGCTTGTAAGATGGGTTCCTGCCGCGCAGCATGCTGCGAGGGCTGGCCCATCTCCTTTTCATTGGAGGACTATTATCATCTGGTGTCTGCCGAATGCTCGGAGGAGATGCGGACAAGGCTCGATAAAGGACTCAGAATCAAGCTCCAACCGACGCCGGACGCCTATGCCGAAATCCTGCCGCGCTACGATGGCAACTGTCCGATGCGGCTGGAGGACGGCCGCTGCGCGTTGCATGCCGAGCTGGGCGAGCAGGCGCTCAGCCATGTATGCCGCCTGTATCCGCGCGGCGTAAGGCTGGAGCGGGGGTACGAATGCTCCTGCTCAAACAGCTGCGAAGCGGTGCTGGAGCTTCTGTTCAGCCGGGACGAGCCGATTGAGTTTGTTCAGAGGGAGCTGACGTTTGATCTTCCGAAACCGGCGGGCCCCAGGATTGTGTTTGAAACGCTGGGCCGTGAGCAGGAAATCCGCCTGTGGCTGATCAGACAGATGCAGAATCAGGCGCTTCCCATGCCGCAGCGGCTGATGGCCATGGGGCATGCGCTGTTGGCGCTCGACGAAGCGCTTGAGACGAAGGACGCCCATCAGATCGACCGGCTGCTCAAGGGACAGAGGCGCATCAGGCCGCTGCATCCGAACGAGCTGACGCAGGGCCACCTCGACTTCGGACTGAAGATCGCCCGGGGCATGATTGAGCTGCTGGACGAGCGCAGCGTGAGCATCCGCCGGTACGGCGAGACTGCGCTGGCCTGCTTCGACGGGTCCTTCGAGCGGTATGAAGCCGCTCGGGAGCATTTCGAAACCCTGCTGCCCAAGTGGGAGATCTGGTTTGAACACATGCTGGTCAACCATATGTTTTTCTCGAGATTTCCCTTCCAGGACCGGCCGGAGAGCCTGAAGGACGAGTTCATCGCGCTGTGCGGCGTGTATGCGCTGCTGAGGTTCCTCGGTATCGGCTGGCTGCGCGGGAAAGAGAACGCCGAGGCGTTTGTCGACGTGGCGGCTGCGGCGTTCCGGCTGGTGGACCATACCTCGTTCGATCGGTATGCGGCGCATATGATGAAGCGGCTGGGATGCGGGGATCTGGAACGGGTGCATGATCTGGTGAGCCTCTGATCCTGCATGGGGTGCCCAAAAGATCGGAAAACGGATTCTGAAGGACTGCGCACGGGCCTGTTCGGCCGGCTGCGCGGTCTTTTTTATGTGGATCACTTGTGATTTCCGAAAACGGACTAAACATCTTGACATGCATTGTAAAGAAATGGTATAATTACATTGTACGCTTAAGTAAACGTTTTCTTTGTTGTTACAATAACGGCATAAAAGGAGAGATTCCCATGCAGAACGAGAAGTTTTCTTTCGTAGTCAAGAGGTATCCTACCCGTGCGGCCATGGGCGCTGCCGCTGCCGAAGAAGCGGCCGAGGTCATCCGCGAGCTGCTTGCCAAGAAAGATGAGATCAATATGATTTTCGCCGCTGCGCCTTCCCAGAATGAGTTTCTGGAAGCGCTGGTCAAGGCGCCCGGCATTGACTTTACCCGCATCAACGCCTATCATATGGACGAATATGTCGGCTTGGACGACGACGCGCCCCAGCGCTTCGGCAACTTCCTGAAAGACCATATCTTCGGCCTGGCTCCGTTCAAATCGGTCAACTACATTCAGGGCAACGCCGAGGACATCGACGCCGAGTGCGAGCGCTATTCGAAGCTGCTCCGCGACAACCCGACCGATATCGTCTGCATGGGCATCGGCGAAAACGGCCACATTGCCTTCAACGATCCCCATGTCGCGGACCTGAAGGATCCCGTGCTGGTGAAGAAGGTTTCTCTGGACGAAGTCTGCCGCATGCAGCAGGTTCACGACGGCTGCTTCGCCTCTCTGGATCTGGTGCCCAAGTATGCCCTGACGCTGACCGTTCCGGCGCTGGTCAATGCGGACTATCATTTCTGCATCGTTCCCGCGGCCTCCAAGGCAAACGCGGTGCGCGAGACCGTTTACGGCCCGATCGGCGAGAAGTGCCCGGCGACCTCTCTGAGAACCTGCGAGCACGCCGTTCTGTATGTTGATCAGGACAGCGGCGCCCAGCTGTAAGGAGGGCATGAGCATGAAACTGGCATTTGCCGGTCTTCGTCACGGCCATATCTATGGCCTGTACAGCAAGGCGAAGGAAATGGACGGCGTTGAGGTGGTCGGCGCATGGGAAGAAAACGCCGAAGCCCGCGCCGAAGCTCAGAAGACCATCACCGAGCCGTTTTTTGAGACTTATGATGAAATCCTGAACAACCCCGGGATCGATGCGGTCGCCATCGGCGATTATTACGGCATCCGCGGCCAGCTGGTCATCCGCGCGCTGGACGCCGGCAAGCATGTCATCGCCGACAAGCCGATCTGCACGTCTCTTGAAGAGCTGGCGGTCATCCGCGAAAAGGCGCTTGCGAAGCAGCTCAAGGTGGCCTGCATGCTGGACCTGAGATATGATCCCTGCGTGCGCAAGGTGAAGCAGCTGATCGCTGAGGGCAAGCTGGGCAAGGTTCACGCCATGGGCTTTACCGGACAGCATCCGCTCAGCTACGGCAGCCGCCCGGGCTGGTATTTCGAGGAAGGCAAGCACGGCGGAACCATCAACGACATCGCCATTCACGGCGTGGACGTGCTCAGATACATGACTGGACTTGAGTTTGTCCGTCCGGTTTCCGCGCGTACGTGGAACGCCTATGCCAAGGAAGTTCCTCACTTCAACGACTGTGCGCAGTTCATGGCCGAGTATGAAGGCGGCGCGGGTCTGATCGCGGATGTTTCCTATGCCGCGCAGACCAAGTCCGGCTGGCAGCTGCCCAGCTACTGGCGCTTTACCGTTTGGGGAGAGGCCGGCAGCGTCGAGTTCAAGTATGGCACGGGCAAGGTGTACTATGCGGACAGCGAATGCACCGAGGCGATAGAAATTTCCTGCGAACCGGTTGAGGAAACCTGGCTGACCGATTTTGTGAAACCGTTTGATGCGGCGGCGCTCAGGGATGTTCTTGCTTCTCAGGAAGCTGTTCTGACCATCCAGAAAGCGGCCGACGATAAATAGAAAGGATTGTGAAGACCATGAAGAAACTGAATGTTGCGATTCTGGGTCAGGGCCGAAGCGGCTGGGGTATCCACGGCAAGTATCTGCAGACGGATACCGAGAGATTCACCGTTGTCGCGGTAGTCGACAAGATGGCTGAGCGCCGCGCGAAGGCCGAAAAGACCTTCGGCTGCCAGACCTTTGAGGATTACACCGAGCTGTTCGGCCGCACCGATATCGATCTGGTCGTCAATGCGCTGCCCAGCTGGTATCATGCTCCGGTCACCATCGACCTGCTCAAGCATGGCTTCAACGTTCTGACCGAGAAGCCCGTCGGCTATGTCCCCGAGGACATCGACGCCGAGGTTGCTGCGGCGAAGGAAAGCGGCAAGATGGTCGCGTTCTTCCAGCAGTCCCGTATGGCTCCGTATTTCAAGAAGATCAAGGAAGTTCTGGCCTCCGGCGTTCTGGGCCGCGTTATCGAAATCGACATTAACTTCGGCGGCTGGGCCCGTCGCTGGGACTGGCAGACCGTTCAGGAATACAACGCAGGCAACCTGTACAACACCGGTCCCCATCCGGTCGATCAGGCGCTGAACCTGCTGGACTACTATGACGGCATGCCCAACATTCTCTGCAAGATGGACATTGCCAACTCCTTCGGCGACGCCGAGGACTACTGCAAGATCATCATGACTGCGCCCGACCGTCCTCTGATCGATCTGACCATCTCCAGCTGCAACGCCTATCCCTTCGGCACCTACAACATCCAGTGCGAGTTCGGCGGCCTGTGGTGCAACCTGTCCGAGGTCAAGTGGAAGTACTTCGATCCCAAGGAAGCGCCCGAGCAGCACCTCATCCGCACGCCCCTGTCCAAGCCCGACGGCGAGCCGGCATACTGCTCCGAGACGCTGCCGTGGAAGGAAGGCCACTGGGTAGCCGGCGAAATGGACACTCCTTTCCATGCCGCCGTACGCGACAAGTATACCAACCTCTACGAGCACATCCTTGAGGGCAAGGAGCTCCTCATCAAGCCCGAGCAGGTCCGTCAGCAGCTGGCCGTTATCCGCGAGTGCCACCGCCAGAATCCGCTGCCCCGCATGGATCAGAAGTAAGGGAGGAAACAAATCATGTTCCGCGTAGGTATTATCGGTTCTGAAAACTCCCATGCCAAGGCGTTTACCGATATTTTCAACGCCTCCGGCAAGTATGACGATATCAAGGTCGTCGCCATTTATGGCGAGGAAGAAGAAGCCAGCAAGAAGATCAGCGAGGCCTACGGCGTTCCGGTGATGAAGCCTGAAGAGATGCTGGACAAGGTGGACGCCATCATGGTCACCTCCCGAAACGGCAAGCTCCATCCGGGTTATGTCCGTCCCTTCATCGAGGCGGGCAAGCCGGCGTTTATCGATAAGCCCATCGCCAACTGCAGCAAGGAAGCCGAAGACGTGATCGCTCTGGCCCGCGCCAAGGGCGTTCCGGTCATGGGCGGCTCCTCCACCAAGATGGTGGAAGATACGCTGGCTCTGAAGGCCGCTGCCGACGCCGCCAAGGCCGAAGGCAAGCTGGTCGGCGGACATGCGTATGCTCCGGTCAGCATGGTCAACGATTACGGCAATTTCTATTTCTACTCCTCCCATCTGGCGGAAATCGCGCTGACCATCTTCGGTTTTGATCCGATCGCGGTCTCTGCGACGAAGACGGCCACCGGCGTTGCCGCGGTGCTGGAGTATGAAGGCTATGCCGTAACCCTCAGCTATACCGACGGCGCTTACAGCTACGGCGCGACCGTACTGGCCAAGGACGGCGCGACGCAGAAGCCCATCGATATCGGCGGCTGCTACGCGGCTGAAGTTGCTCACTTCGTTCATATGCTGCACACCGGCGAAGTTCCGCAGTGCGACCATGACATCGTCATGCCCATCAAGGTGCTCAACGCCATCGAAAAGGCGTACACCGAAGGCGGACGCGTTGTCATCGGCTGATTGCTGAACGATCTATAAAGAGCAATAAGCCCGACTGGCGATTTATTACGCCGGTCGGGCTTTTGTTCAATTCAAGCGGAGAGGGGAATCGGGGAATGAACGATGGAATCCACGGAATGCTCCCGAGAGAGCAGATGGCGCCCTCCGTACAAAAATACTGGGATTTCATGAACCGGAAACCGGGCGCGCCCATTTATCAGAGGGAATTCGGCTATTATTGCCTTGAAAAGTGGCAGCGGGAAGAGGGGCTGAGCCCGGACGCCAACCTCTCTGAACTGTTCGGCTTCGATGCGCCGGCAGTCGCAACGCTGGGCGGCCTGGGCGGCTGCGAGGCCCCGTTCGAGCCTCAGTTCGACGTCGAAGTGCTGGAGGACCGGGGCGCGCATGAGCTGGTGCGCGATTTCGCAGGCCGGCATGTGCTCTATTTCAAGGGCCGGCGGAACGGATTCATGCCTGAGTATATCGACCATCCGGTCAAGGATCAGAAAACCTGGGAGGAGAACTGCCTCTGGCGGCTGAATCCCGATACCCCCGAGCGCGTCCGGAAACTGAACGAGGCGCTGCCGAAAGTTGTAGCGCTGGCGAAGAAAGGATTTGTCGTCAGGCAGTATATTGTCGGCGGATATATGTATCTGCGCTCGCTGATTGGCCCGGAACAGCTTCTGTATATGTTTTACGACGATCCGGAGCTGATCGAGAAGTGTATGGAGCAATGGCTGATCATGGCGGACAGCGTCATGGCGCGGCATCAGGCGCAGGTTTCGGTGGATGAGATCCTGCTGGACGAGGATATCTGCTATAATCACGGTCCGCTGATTTCGCCCGATATGATCCGGCGGTTCCTCATGCCCTATTATCAGCAGCTGATGACCAACGCCCGGATGAGGCAGCTGGACAAGCATCGCCCGGTCTGCTATCACATCGCGACGGACGGCTTCTTCGACCCGGTGATGGATCTCTACGGGGAACTGGGCATGGGCATGGCTTCGCCGTTTGAAGTCGCGGCCGGATCGGACGTCATCCGGACGGGCAGAGAGTACCCGGAGCTTCTGATTTCCGGCGGCCTGGACAAGCGCGAGATGGCGAAGGGTAAGGACGCCATCGACCGCATGGTGGACCGGATTCTGCCGGTGATGAAGGCGCGCGGCGGATATATCCCCACCTGCGACCACGGTGTTCCGGAGGAAGTGAAGCTGGAGGATTATCTGTATCTTAGAAAGCGGCTTCAGGAATTCAGATAAAGTTACGGCCCGGGCCATCCGGTATAAAAGGATGGTCCGGGCTGTCTGACGGTAGGCGTGTTTTTTCCGTTGTGCTCGGATGAGGAATCTGTTATACTGGTACGGAGGATGAATGAGCATCCGCATCAACGGATGACGGACCGGGAGGGTTAATTATGAATCGTTATAATATGGTGCCTTATACGGATATAGATATCGACAGCGGATTTTGGGCATATCGTCAGCAGCTCAACCGAGAAGTGACAACCGGCGCGGTCATGCGCAGGTTTCAGGATACCGGGCGGTTTGATGCGTTCCGGCTGAACTGGCGTGAAGGCATGCCCAACAAGCCGCACTATTTCTGGGATTCGGACATCGCCAAATGGATGGAAGGCGTGGCGTATTTGCTGAAAAAGGGTCCTGCGCCCGAATATGAGGCGGTGCTGGAGGAAACTATCGACCGCATCGAGGCCGGTCAGGGCAAGGACGGCTATTTCAATATCTTCTTTACGAATATCGAGCCGACCAAGCGGTTTTCGAACCGCGACTGGCACGAGCTCTACTGCGCCGGCCATCTGATTGAGGCAGCGGTGGCGTATGACGAGGCGACCGGCCGCGACCGGTTCCTGAAGATCATGATGAAGTATGCCGATTATATCGACCGGGTATTCCGCGAGGAGAATTCCGCGGCGTTCATGACGCCCGGCCATGAGGAGCTGGAGCTGGCGCTGGTGAAGCTGTACCGGCACACCGGGGAGAAAAGATATCTTGATCTTTCAAAGTTCTTCATCGACAATCGCGGCGCCAACGATAAGGACAAAGCCGCCGATACGCCGGAACACAAGCTGAGGCTGTTCCAGTCCCATGCGCCGGTGCGCGAGATGACGACCGCCGAGGGTCATGCGGTCCGCGCGGGCTATCTGTACAGCGCCATGGCGGACATCGCCCGGGAAACGCAGGACGAGACGCTGCTGGCGGCGTGCAAGACGCTTTTTGAGAATATCGTCACCAGACGCATGTATATTACCGGCGGCGTGGGCTCGGGCCGATACGGCGAAGCCTACACCGTGGATTTTGACCTGCCCAACGAGCTGGCCTACACCGAAACCTGTGCCGCCATTGCGCTGGCCTATTTTGCACGGCGCATGCTGACGATGGACGCCGATTCGGTATACGCCGACGTCGTCGAAACCATCCTGTACAACGGATTCCTTTCTTCCACCTCGCTCGACGGCAAGCGCTTCTTCTATACCAACCCGATGGCCATTTCGGTGCGCGACCGCAGTAGAAACGTTTCGGCCGACAAGTATGAATGGCTGCCGGCGATGGAACGAGTTGAAGTGTTCGGATGTTCCTGCTGCCCGCCCAACATCACCCGGTTTGTGGCCTCCGTCGCCGAGTATATGTACACGACCGACGAAAAACGAATCTTCGTCCATCAGTTCATGGGCAGCAATGCGGAGTTCGGGGTCGGTGGGAAAACGGTGCGCGTGCGTCAGACGACCGACTATCCGACCGGAAATACCGTCCGATTTATCGTCGAGAACGGCGACGGCGTTCAGCTGGCCGTCCGTATCCCCGGCTGGTGCAGGAAGTTCAGCCTGAGCGCCGGATATAAGATGGAGAAGGGCTATGCCGTCGTGGACTGCGCGGGCGATGCATTCGAGCTGACGCTCACGATGGAGATGGAGCCTGAGCTCATCGAGGCCAATCCCGAGGTTCAGGCGAACGCGGGCAGAGTCGCGCTGAGACGCGGCCCGGTGGTCTACTGTATTGAGGCGGCGGATAACGGAGAGCGCATTCAGGATATCCGCGTGGATGCACAGCTGGATGCAAAGGTAGAATACTGTGATACCGTGAAGATGCCGGTCGTTATCGTGCGTGGCTGGCGCAGAAAGGCGGAAGCCGGCAGTTGGCTGTATCGCCCGGTCAAGGCGGAGATGGAGGAGATGCGGGTGAAATTCATCCCGTACTATGCCTTTGCCAACCGAGGCCCGAGCGACATGCAGGTGTGGAATCTGCTCAAATAGCGATAGAATACAGCAAACCGCGTTCCTCAGGGCGAGGAGCGCGGTTTGTTTTTTGGGTAGGTCAGCTTATTTGGTGGAGAAGAATACGGGCTCGCTGGGCGCGATATCGGCCTCATATTCCTTTCCGTACAGGGTGAAGCGGGCGTGAACGGTTTCCTTGGTCATGTTGACGGCGAGGAACATGGTTCCGTCGTGGCGCACCCAGGCGGAGGCCAGAACGCCTTCGGTGTGGCTTCTGACGGGGCAGTTCTCCTGCCAGTAGCCGATGAACTCGGCGTCGTCCGCGCCGAACTCGTCCATGCGCCTCCACAGCGCGCTGGCCTGACGGAGGCGGTCCATGCCGTTTTTGCCGTAGACCTTGGTGCAGGAGTTGTGCAGCAGCATGATGCCGAAGCCCTCATTGTAAGTCTCGGTGATCGAGAGGAACTGGAAGGGCACGCCGAAATTCACGCCGGAGAACTCGCTGCGCATTGCGCCGGTGTTCATGAGGCTGCCGGTCTGGTTGGCGAAGAGATGCTGGATGTGTTCGCCGTCAAAGTAGGAATCGGCGAAGGCCAGCAGCATGGGGGAGCAGCAGGAGCTCTGATGCGCCTCGACGATGCCGCCGCGGGAATGGACGACTTCGTGCAGCTTCTTCACGTGTTCGCGCAGCTTGCGGACAGGGAAGCTGGTGTGCAGCTCGCCGTTCTCATCGCGCCATCCGCAGCCGTGCGCTTCATTTGCGCAGTCCTGCGGGATGTAGGTGGAATCGGTGTAGATGCCGTCTACGCCGTAGTTGTCCATGACATAAGCGACGCGCTCGCGCATGACCTCGGAATAGTCTCCGCCGTAGCAGACGATGTAGTCCCGCTGATGGGGCAGGCGCTGCCAGCCGCCGCGGATGCGTCCGTCCGGGGCCTTCATGAGGAAGTTGTCCTTCTTTTCGAACCACATGGGGACCATGGTGGAGCACTCATATCCGAAGTAGACCATGACCTTGATGTCGCGGCGGTGCAGCGCGTCGACTACCTTGCGGAAGGCGTCCTCGTCCCATGCAAGGCCGTAGTTCTGAATCATGGTCCAGTCCTCGTGGAAGGTGTGCCACTTGACGCCCAGATCGCGCAGGGTATCGCAGTAGGCCTCCAGCTCGTCGCCGGTCATAGAGGATACGGTCGCCCAGTCGCGGTGGAACACGCGCTCGAAGTCCTTGCGGCGGACGTAGGGCTTGACGGGCGTTGCCTGCATGCCCATGGTGAACTCCACCGGCTGCAGCGGCGTATACCAGCTGTCGCGGCCCACATTCGCCCAGTCGCGGGGCATGCTGTCCAGCAGGTCGATGGTCAGGATGACGGTATCGCCCTCGGTGCGGACGGTGTACATCCGGTTCATATCGGCCGGCTGCGCGTTTTTCGGGCTCTCCATGTAGAAGGCGAATCCGCATTCCTCGCGGCCCAGCCAGAGAACGGGCTTGAGCGGCAGAGCGAGGCCCTCTTCGGTCAGCGTGCCGCTGTTGTTGATCTGCGCGGTCTGGTCGATGCCGGAGGCCAGAATGGGCCAGTAATGATAGAGCTCGGCAGCTTTTCTGGTGAGCGGGATTTCGAGCTTGAGGGAAGTGAGGGTAGGCACGGTCAGGTCTTCGCCCATGTGGTAGGTGATCCAGCGGCCGAAGGGAACCATCATCATGTCGATCCAGATCAGGCCGTCCTGCTCGATTTTTACGCGGGCGTTCAGAAAGGCGTTGCCTGCGCTCTGCTGAACGGTGTAGACCATTTCCTCGGCGCATTCGGATACCTTTACGATGTGGGGCGCGTCCCAGGGCTGCTCCTCGCCGGAGTATTTCGCACGAAGCGCGATCGGCGCGGCCAGAATCTCTTCGCCGCCTACTTTGACGGAAGCGGGAAACGCGCCGTGCATGTCATAGGTTCTGCCGGATACGGATACGAGGATATTTTCCTTGCCGTATTCTGCGGACAGTCTCTTAAGTCCTTCCATGATGTAAATCCTCCCTGAAAAGGTGATTCATTGGTTTCACCGCATATTATACGCGCACGTGGGTCAATTTGCAATCGTTAAACCGGACAAAATGAAAAACGGAGACTGCAGAAAGCAGCCTCCGCTGTTGTTTCCGGGCGGAATTACGGGGTCAGGCGGTTCGGGCCGCGGAACAGGAACATGACTTCCTTGATGCCCATGCCCAGAAGCAGCATGGTCAGGCGGTCTACGCCCAGACCGAATCCGCCGTGGGGCGGGCAGCCGTAGCGGAAGAAGTCCAGATAGAACTTGACGTCCTCGGCCAGACCCTTCTCTTCGGCCTGCTTCTTCAGAACTTCGTAGCGATGCTCGCGCTGCGCGCCGGTGGTGATCTCGACGCCGCGCCAGATCAGGTCGTAGCCCTGCGGGACGCCCTGCTCGTCGCGCATGTGGTAGAAGGCGCGCTTCTCGGCGCAGAAATCGGTGACGAACAGGAACTCGTGGTTATAGTGCTTCTTGACCCACTCGAAGCTCAGCTTCTCGGCCTCGGTGGTCAGGTCGCCCTTTTCTTCCTCGGGAACGGTGAAGCCGAAGTCCTCCTCCAGGCCCTTGTACAGGTCGGCCAGAGTGACGATCGGGAAGGGCAGGGTGGGCACGGTCAGCGGGATGCCGAACAGGCGCTCAATGTCTTCGCCGTACTGCTCCTTGACCTTCGCGAGGGCGTAGGTCAGGATTTCCGCTTCCATCTGCATGACGTCGTGGAAGGACTCGATATAGCTGAACTCGAGGTCAAAGCCGGTGAACTCGGTGGTATGCTTGCTGGTGTAGGACTTCTCCGCACGGA
>JAFQQU010000114.1 GCA_017410445.1 Clostridia bacterium
AAAAAGGGAACCGCACAAAAGCGCGGTTCCCTTTTGCATATTCCGATTTCAACAAAATAGGACTAATCCTGCGGCCTATCCTTATGACAGAACATATGGGACTCAATTCTCGCCTGCGGTCTCGGTCAGGCCATGCTCCGAAGGTCCACCGGACCTTCATTCGCCCCATGTCCTTCGGGTTCCACAAAGAAAGAAAGGATCGGCCTAAAGCCGATCCTTATGGTGGAGCACTCTCCGATAAATCCGAACTGAACGCCTCTTCGATCTCCCTCTTGGTGATCGTTTCCGTTCCGTCCTTGAAGTTATAGGTGAATACCAGCCTGTCATCGTAGACATAGACCGCATTTACGAAGGTATCCACGATCTGACGGCGGTATTCAGGATCACTGGGATTGCCGTTCTTGAACCGGCTGATCCAGCTGATGATCTGTTCCTTAGTGTACTTGGGCCGTTCAAGCTGCGCCTGCAGGATAGCAGTTTTCAGCTCATCCCGCTGAGTTTCCAGCTGTTCCAGGCGATCCTTGGTAGAGCTGGTCAGGATACCCATCTGGATGGCGTTGAGCATGTTTTCAATGCCCTTCTCGCATTCCTGCAGCTGGCGCTGCATGGCCGGGATGGTGGTATCTTCCTGTTCCTGTAATTCAATGATGCGATCAGCAAGGCGGTCAATTTCTTTGTCCTTCAATACCCTGCTCACCGTCTGGATGATAACTGCATCTTCAATCCAGTGCTTCTTGATGGCTTTGCGCTTACAGCCCAGGTGGCGTTTTGCACCGCCGCACTTGTAATACTGATGCACAACGCCCTTCGTGCTGCTGGTGCCGCTTTCGCCAACCATCAGGCGTCCGCAGTCTCCGCAGAACAGCTTCATGGAAAGCAGGTATTCCTCGTTGGCTTTCTTGCGCGCAGGTGCTCGACTATTGAGCTTCAGACGCTCCTGCACACGGTCAAACATAGCTTTTTCTACGATGGCCGGGATACCGTCTGGAATAATAACATCCTTATAGCTATACTCGCCGATGTACTTCCTGTTTTTCAGGATCAGGCTGATGGACGCCGTGCGGAAGGGTTTACCCTTGCTGGTTTTCAGGCCCCTAGCATTGAGTTCATCGGCAATCTCATTCATCATTGCGCCATCGTCATAGCGTTTGAAGATTTCCATGATGATCGGCGCGGTAATCGGATTGATTTCCAAAACGCCGTCCTTGCCGATTGCATAGCCCAGCGGCGTTCCCCCGCCGTTGTTCTTACATTTCAGAGCGTTTTCTTTCTGGCCGCGCTGGATTTTCATGGACAGTTCTGCAGAATAGTATTCCGCATAACCTTCCAGCATGGATTCCAGGATGATGCCCTCCGGCCCATCGGAAATATTCTCCTTCGCAGAGATCACCTTTACACCGTTCTTTTTCAGCAGATGCTTATAGTGGGCGCTGTCGTAGCGGTCACGGGAAAACCTATCCAGCTTCCATACCAGAACAATATCAAACAGGCCCTTTTCGCTGTCACGGATCATCCGCTGGAATTCAGGGCGGTCCGCAGTGCGGGCAGAAAGCGCACGGTCAATGTAACTGCACAGGATGGTGATGCCGTTACGTTCTGCGTACTCCTGACATTCGCGCAGCTGACCCTCAATGGATTCCTCACGCTGGCTGTCGGAGGAATAACGGGCATAGATTACAGCTTTCATGTTTCTTCCTCCAGCATTTTAAATAATGCTTCCTTCAAACGGGCGTTCATAGGAGAGGCCGGGTCGAAGCACATCTCAACAAAACGCTGCATATCTGGATTTCCTCTGCCGATCTTGGGCTGGTGCTTGTACAGCCTGCCCTCCGGTTCATCGCAGCGTCCGAAGAGATAATCCAGGGACACATCAAAATAATCTGCATATTTCAGCAGAACCTCATAGCTGGGTGAGCTGTCATCATTTTCATAGCGGTTGATACTGGATTGGGTGAGTCCCAGCACCTTCGCCAGATTCGTCTGGGAAAAGTGCATCTCATTCCGCAGGCCGCGAAGCCTGTCTGCTACGATTTTCAATGGTTCCACCTCCATATCACAAATTCATTATATCGTATCTATGCATAAAAATCAACTCTATTTTAGAGTATTCCTGCTGACAATCATCGAATTGTATGCCATAATCATTATAGGCATAAAGTCAAAGTTAGTCAATATGTGTTTCGGAGGTGTTATTATGATCAAGTGGCCGGAAATCCAGTACAAAGAAGCAAAAGATGGTATGCTATATCCCGTCGTCGATTTCCCCAGACAGCCCGTAGGCGACATCGGCAAGTACGGCAGTATGCGCAGGGCTTATCTGGAAAGGCACCGTCCTTTGACCTACCAACTGATGATTCTGGAAGGCACGCTGAAGCTGCATCTGCTGGAGGTTAATACGCAGGCACATGAAATGCTGGAACAGTTGATTGAGGGCATGAAACGTTCAGAAGGCATTACCGAACAGTTGAAATCCAGCAATCAGCTGGAGTGGGTTCAGAGAATGAACAGCATTAAGTATCGTGCTGAAGAAATCATCAAAACTGAATTGATTTACGTGTAATCACGGAACAAAAGGAGAGCGCACCAGGATTCCCTGATGTGCTCTCCTTTTGTTATTTTACTTCCTGTTCCAGATCATCAAATAAGTCTGAATCGAAAAACTCGCGGACACTGATCTCAAAGCCATCGCATAGTTTCTTGATCGTTGCAATCCCCGCATTGCTTGTTGTTCCGTTCACAATATCGCTTACTGTGGATTGGGTAACGCCGGATATGTTGCTGATCTTGTTTACAGTCAGGTTTCTTTCGTCGCAAAGCTGATACAGCCGCTTCACTACGGCTTCGGATATCCTCATACTTACATCCCTCCACCGGAATACCGTTACTAAAATGGTATCAGGATGCCTTCAAAAAGATTAACGGAATACCGTTGACTATGCTGCTTGTATCAGTTAAACTGACGGTATTCCGTTGCGCGAGGAGGATATCCATGGAAGAAAAGTGCAAGGCCGTCGCCTTTACTGGTCACCGTCCGGAAACCATTCCATATATCGATGATACAGATTCAGACCGGTATTTCCATTTGGAAAAAGCAATCTGGCAGGAAGTTCACCGGTACATCAACGCCGGTTATAATACCTTCTATTGCGGAGCAGCACGCGGAGCCGATATGCTGTGCGG
>JAFQQU010000115.1 GCA_017410445.1 Clostridia bacterium
CTGGGCATCACCGCCATCCAGATGGACATCAAGATCAAGGGCATCGACGAGCCCATCCTGCGTCAGGCTCTGGCTCAGGCCTATGACGGCCGTATGCACATCCTGGGCAAGATGCTGGAAGTTCTGCCCGCGCCCCGCGAAGATCTGTCCAAGTATGCCCCGAAGATCATCCAGTTCCGCATCGATCCGGAGAAGATCGGCGAGGTCGTTGGCCCGCGCGGCAAGATGATCAACAAGATCATCGAGGAGACCGGCGTCAAGATCGACATCGAGGACGACGGCAGCGTCTACATCGCCACCGAGGACTCCAAGGCCGCCCAGCGCGCCAAGTCCATCATCGAAGGCATCGTCCGCGAGCTGAAGGTCGGCGACGTATTCACCGGCACCGTAGCCCGCATCATGCCCTTCGGCGCGTTCGTTGAGTATGCGCCCGGCAAGGACGGTATGATCCACATCTCCAAGCTGGCCAATGAGCGCGTGGAGAAGGTTGAGGACGTCGTCAACATCGGCGATACCCTCGAGTGCAAGGTTGCCGAAATCGATGAGAAGGGCCGCATCAACCTGGTCCGCAACGACATCGTTTACGACAACGAGGCCATGCCCGTGCGCCGTCCGGCTCCCCGCCGCGATGACCGCCGTGGTCCGCGCCGCGATCACTAATCCATAGATCATTTACGGGAGAGCGTCGCATGCGGCCTCTCCCGTTCGCATGTCCCGCCGCACCTGATATGGATATGCCGGCTGGCGGCGGGATATACTATTCTCATGAGGTATTTGAAAATGTTTGATCAATGCAAGCTGAAAAACGGCCTGACCATCATCGGCGAACGGCTGCCCCACTTCCGCTCGATCTCCGTGGGCGTGTGGATTGCGGCCGGCTCCCAGTATGAGACGAAAGAGGAAAACGGTCTTTCGCATTTTCTGGAGCACATGCTGTTCAAGGGCACGGAAAAGCGCAATGCCCGGCAGATCGCCGAAGCCATGGACGCGGTCGGCGGTCAGCTGAACGCCTTCACCGCGAAGGAATGCACCTGCTTTTACGCCAAGGTCATCGACGAGCACACCGAGCTGGCGCTGGACGTGCTGAGCGACATCGTGCTGCATTCGGCGTTTGACCCGGCTGAGATGGAAAAGGAAAAGGGCGTCGTCCTGGAAGAAATTGCCATGGTCGAGGACGAGCCGGAGGATCTGGCGGGCGAACTGATCATGCGCGCGCAGTTCGGCGATCAGCCGCTGGCCCGCCCCATTCTGGGCCCCGCCGAGAACATCCGCGCTTTCACACGCGACACGGTGGTCGGCTATCACAAGCGCATGTACCGCCCCGAGTGCTCCGTTCTGGCCGTGACCGGCAATTACGACTGGGAAAAGCTGACCGAAATGGCCGAGCGCTTCTTCGGAGACTGGGAAATAGGCGACGGCAGCTGCCCCGGCTGCGTGACCGAGGACGTGCCCGCGACGCTGATCCGCCGCGAGAAGGACATCGAGCAGCTGCATATCTGCCTGTCCTTCCCCGGATACAAGATGGGTACCAATGAAGTCTATCCGATGACCATCTTCTCCAGCATTCTGGGCGGCGCGATGAGCTCCCGCCTGTTCCAGCGGATCCGTGAGGAGCGCGGCATGGCGTATTCGGTATACAGCTACCCGGCGTTCTACACCAGCACCGGCTGCCTGTCCATCTACGCAGGCACCAGCGAGGGCCATGCGCCCACGGTCATCCAGCTGATCCGCGAGGAAGTGGACGATCTGCTCAAAAACGGCATCACCAGAGATGAATTCGAGCAGACCCGCGAACAGATCAAGGGCAATCACGTTCTGGGCATGGAGAGCTCCTCCTCCCGCATGAACGCGCTGGGCCGCCGGATGCTGCTGATGGGCAACACGCAGACCGAGGATCAGATGCTCGAGAAGCTGAACGCCGTAACGCACGAGCAGGTGAACGCAGTCATCCGCGAAGTGCTCTCCGGGCCTTGCGCCGCCGCTCTGGTGGGCAAGGGGGCGGACAAGCTGGACATGTCTGCCTTCGGGCTGTAAGCGCTCAGAGGGCGTTTACGGGCGAAATAAAAACAGCGAAATCAAGGCTCCTTCCTCCGCTGGCAGCAACCGGACGGGACGAAGGAGCCTTGTTCCGTTCTCTGCGGGATTGACAGCCGCTTAAGCATTCCATATAATATAGAAAACTACACGGCGGAACGGAGCTGAAACCATGTATGAACTGATGAACGGCGCGGCCGGAGTCCCCATCGCGAGGCGCCCGGCAAACATTGAATATCACTGCGTTTTTGATACGGTCAGGGAGACCGGAAGCCATCACTTCCTGCACGGCGCAGCAGTAGAAGCGTGGCACGGGCGGCTGGCCGTATGCTTCGCTTTCAACGAGCACAGGGAGAACAGCATTACCGAAAAGCTGATGATCCGCTGGAGCGATGACGGCGGCCGCACATGGACCGCGCCCGAGGTGATTGCATCATCGGATTCCTACGCCAACAGCCACAGCGTGTTTCTTCCGCAGGAGGACGCGCTCTGGTGCTTCGGACCGAGATTTCTGGGCCTCGGCGAGCCGTGGACGTCGGCGTCGGGCAATAAGGGAATCACCTTCAAAGCGCTTCAGACCGAGGCATGGAGA
>JAFQQU010000009.1 GCA_017410445.1 Clostridia bacterium
CGCAGCGGAGAAAAATGCTTCTTTCCCTGCATTTTCGCCCGGAAAATCGTGAGATTTTCAGAAAATGCCGCCTTGAGGGGTGGCAGTGGCGGGGAACCGCAGTTCCCCGTCCACAAGCGTTGACTTTGTCAACGCGCAGACCGCCGCCCCGTATCCGTACGGAGCGGCGGTTATATATTGAATAGAGAGCGCTTACAGGCCGCGGCGGTTCATATAGGTCCGCAGCTGAAGCGGCCAGTCGGTCTGAATCAGGTCAAATCCGCGGTCCAGCAGCCAGCCCCAGCCTTCGTCCGCCCGGCCGACGACGGAAATATCGTCGTTGTGGCCCGCAGCCAGCTGATTCTTATAGCTGTACACAATGCCGTTTGCCCACAGAATCAGGCCCTTTCTGTGCATGGATTCGATGTACTCGGGCTGACACAGCTGAGCCTGCTCGGTATGGAAGCAGGCCTCTGCGCCGACATAATTGATCCGGCTCCTGATCAGCCATTCGGTGAAATCGTCCTGCTCGGTCAGCACGGCCATGAAAGGCAGATCGGGCGCGGTCTGTTCCAGTTCGTCAAGCAGCGGCTGGGTTACATCGAACTTCACAAGGCACTGGTCCTGGATACTGTGCCGGCGGATGCACTCCGCAATCGGCCCCATATTGAGCACGAACTTATCTACATTGATATAGCAGCGGCCCTTCAGATGCTCGAAGATCTCATCCAGTTTGTATACCGGATGCTCGGTCTTGGCCAGATCCGCATTATAATAACGAAGATGCCGGATATGATCGTCCGTCAGGTTGCGCAGGCGGTCACGGATCTGCAGCATGGACCATTCCTCTCCGCCATGAAAGCAGTACAGCGTGCCGTCCAGACTGCGTTCTACATCCAGCTCGATCATATCTGCGCCGTCGTTCAGCGCAGCGTCAAAGGCCGCTGGGGTGTTTCCGGGGATATTTCCGCCGCTCGTTCCGCGGTGCGCGACAATCAGCGTACGGCTTCGGGCGTCTTTCATGAAATCAAACGGCTTATTCATTGAACATCGCTCCCCCTGTCATCATCAGAATTCTTCCGGTCCCTCCGCCGTCCAGTGCTCATAGAACTCCACGCCGCGCCAGACATTCTTGAGAACCGCCCTGTGCGTCGTTTCCGCACTCACCCATTCGTCGATACGGCTCATGCCGTAGGCCCGCCAATCGGTGAAGAACCTGTTGATCTCCTCCGGATCATGCTGTTTTTTCAGCATCGTCCGGTTCTTCAGACGCACCCATCTGACGCTCAGGCGCGCCTTGCCGATGCGCCACATCCTGAGCGCGTCGCCCTGAACGGCTGCCTCCGCCTTGTCCATAATGGAATCCAGCAGATCGAGCATCTCATCGGAATACAGCGGCGAGTCGGTCTGATCATTGAATCCGGCGTGGATGTTGTCGTTATCAGCCTTGTCGCACAGCGCGTTGATGTATTCCCGGACATATTCCCCCGCCGCGCCGTAATAGTAGTCGGTAAACTCCTCAATGTGTTTCTGAACGTCACAATCCGCATTCCAGAGGAGCTTGGATATGACATATGCCCTCAGTTCGTTGAAATCAACGCCGCCCTTTGCCGCGCCGCACGCCTGCTCGAACACGCCCTTGACGTGATTCTTTACAAACGCCTGCATATTGGGCTGCAGCACGCGCCAGTTCGGATACGGCGCAGGATAATGCGCAAAGCAGGTGGTGTAGTCCCAGATATACAGCCGGTCGTGATACGCGCCCCAGTTCCTCAGGTCCTTGATAAAAGAAGATTTGCTTCCGTCGGGCAGCACCACGCTCCGGTCCTGATCGCAGGTTTCAAAGGAATGCGCGAAACAGCATTCGATCGAACACAGGCGCACGCAGACATTGTGGCGCGGCTTGGTCTTCGTCGGAACCGGGCGCGTGTAGTTGTAGGCCAGCGTATCGAAGATGACGTCCGGGAATTCGGGCTCGAGCGCTTCGGCGATGGCGTTAACAAATCTCAAAAGCGTGCCCGCCGGACTGCCTTCCTCCAGATCAATCTTCCTGCATTCCTCGCACTCGCAGCCGTACGGATGGTCGTTCTGCGAAATGGAGATGATTTTTACCCCGGGATTCTCGCGCAGCGCCTTTCTCGCGCTGTCAATCGCAATCTCCAGGACCGCCGGATTGGACAGGCAGAGCTGTGTGCGCCCGCCGTCGAGGGTGCAGCGCTTTCCGTCATACATCGCAAAGTATTCGGGGTGCGATTCCGCCCAGACTCCGGTCGGTACCAGCTTTTCGAAGGTATGCACGAACCACAGATATGTAAGATGGCCGCCGTGCTTTTCCTTGATTTGCGTTCCGTTGCCATTCAGACGGGATTTGACCGCAAAGCGCGTATTGTTCCGGTACATCGCATGATAATTATGCTCGCGGTATTCCAGCACCGGCACCTGACGGGTATGCATCTCAGGCGCATCGGCATCGACAATACAGGGAACTTTCTCGCATTCGGGCGTGAAGAAACGGCAACCCAAAGCCTCCAGCAGTTCATACACGCCGTAAATCACGCCGCGCTTTCCGCCTTCAACCGCAATGACCTCATCATAGCTTTCAATCCGGAAGCCATCCTCTCCCAGTCCGCCGTCCGGCTCCATGAACTGCGCAGCGGCACGTCCGACGGCAATCTGCGCGCCTTCATACGGCGCTTTCTCAATTTCAAACGGAGCCGACGTCATGAGACTCAGATAATTCCTCAATTCCGAAGCGGCGTAGAGCTCCTGTTCGGTACAATCCGCAGGAATCACGATGGCAGCCAACGCTTTTCCGTCCCGAGCCAGTTTCATGGTATACCCTCCTTTTTCGATCACAGCATGTGTAAATATTATAACATGCAGAAAACACATTGTCATCCTGCCCGGACAAAAAACTTGAAATCGGCGTAGCAGAATGGTATACTGAAAACATCATAATAATATCCGGAGGTGCATAATTCATGGATGCCATGACCAATCTTCTCACCCGCCGAAGCGTCCGCTCCTACAAGCCCGACCCGGTCTGCCCGGAAGCGCTCGAAAGAATCCTGACCGCCGGCACATACGCCGCCACCGGCATGAACAAGCAGGC
>JAFQQU010000116.1 GCA_017410445.1 Clostridia bacterium
CGACCATGAGGGCTTGTAATGTTGTACTCTTTTTTCACTCGTTAACTTCATTTTCCCCGTTTTTCGATATATAGTGAAGGCGCTGTCGCAGATTTCCTCTTCTGCAACAGCGCCTTTTTATCAGTGATGCATCAGCAGATACATGAATGCCAGGAACAGGCCGATACACATCAGCAGCAGACCGAAGGAAACGCTTCGGACCAGCCGGTGTGCGGAATCGCGGATTTCATCATACGCAGCAGCAAACACATAAACAAAATCTGTGGTAATCGGATTGCGGCGGCGGAAGGTCTTGTTGAGCAGGGCGGCGCCCATATCGAACAGACGGCCGAGGAAATAGGTGAAGCGGGTGCCGACGGTGACGATGAGATGCTTGCTCGATTTGTGGAAAATCGAACCGTTGAGCAGCATAACCGTTCCGTCGATCAGGCCGTCAGCGCAGCGTGCGAAGAACGTACCGATCTGAATCAGGGCAGGAACTGCGACGTCCATCAGCTGATCGGCAATCCGGCCGAACAGGCCGCCCACCGCAACCAGAAGATTCATCAGAGGACGATAGAAGCCGTCTTCCAGATCCAGTTTCTGCGGCCAGCGGTTCACGTATACGCGGCAGCCGGTTTCATCTTTCTTCATCAGGAAGGGACGGATGACGCCGAGATACAGCACCGCGCCTACGAGCAGCGATTTGCCGCCGCCGATCAGATTGACCGAGGAGAAGTAGTGAACCGCATGATGCGGGCCCTCGGATTTCAGGAAGTCCTGAGTCAGCCTGCCGATGGGATCCATCAGCTGATTCGGGAAACTGCCCAGCGCAGGGATCAGCAGAGCGGGAAGACACACGGCGAGGGCAGAGAGGCCGCGCAGGTCCTTCTTCTCATCGAACTCGGCCTGACGGGTCGGGTGTTTCTCCCAGAAGATGGCGATGTACAGCTTCGTCATGTACGCAGCCGTCATGCCGCCGCTGACGACGAATACCGTCTCGACAAACTGATAGATGCCGCTTGCATGTCCTTCAGCCTGCAGCTCCATGACATACTCCAGAATACTCTCGTGCAGCAGGGTCTTGCTGGCATAGCCGCTGAACATGGGAACGCCGGTGATGCCCAGAACGCCCAGCAGGAACGCGATGTGCAGAAGCGGTTTCCTGCGGCCGAAACCGCGGATGTCATTGAGGTTGAGCTGATGCAGGCGCATATATACCGTACCGGCAGACATGAACAGCACCAGCTTGAACAGCGAATGGTTGACCATGTGCAGTACCGTGCCGTGTGCGGCCAGACCGTCAGCGTGACCCAGCAGAGCGCTCATGCCAATGCCGACGGTAATGAAGCCGATCTGAGACATGGATGAGCAGGCAAGGGTACGCTTGAGGTCGACAGAGAAAACGGCAAGCAGTGCGCCGACAAACATGGTGACCGTACCGATGGCGAGGAACACATTGCCCCAGGCTTTATCGTGGAGGAATACATTGGCGGTCAGCGCAATCACGCCGAATACGCCGGTCTTTGTCAGCACGCCGGAAAGCAGCGCGCTGGCAGGAGCGGGAGCGACCGGATGGGCCTTGGGCAGCCAGATGTGGAAGGGGAACATGCCGGCCTTGGCCATGAAGCCGACGGCAACCAGCGCACCGGGCAGGTAAAGCGCGCTTCTGTCCTCCATATGGGCGCAGAGAGCGGCCAGCTCGTCCATTTCGAGGGTGCCAAGCTGCTGGTAGACCAGGAACATGCCCATGAGCGTGACCATGCCGCTGGCAACGGCAACGCCCAGATAGGTCTCGGCGGCGCGCATTGCACCGGGCTTCTCGTCGTGAGCAACCCACGGATAGCTGTACAGAGACATGATCTCAAAGAAGATAAACGTGGTGTAGAAGCTGGCGGACAGCATGACGCCGACCGTCGCGCCCAGAGTGATCAGGACGAAAAGATAGTAGCGGTTGCGGTTCCTGTAGTGATGAGCGAAATACTCGCGGGAAAAGAGCGAAGTCATCAGCCACATGATCGCCGCGACGCAGGCGTACAGGGCGCGGAAACCATCGAGCCTGAGATGCAGGCCGAATCCGTAGAAATCAGGGAGCACGAAATCCATCCTGACGCCCTTGAAGGCGAGCGACAGGCCCACGATTGCAAGC
This sequence comes from Clostridia bacterium, assembly GCA_017410445.1. Lineage (GTDB taxonomy): Bacteria > Bacillota > Clostridia > Christensenellales > Aristaeellaceae > RGIG2066. The sequence continues at coordinate 2,129 of JAFQQU010000116.1, forward strand.
ACAGCCTCGATCAGCACGATCAGAGAGACGACAGCGTCGCGCGCAGGCTTGGAAACGCGTCCGGTCAGATAGGAGATGAATGCTCCGGCCATCGGAAGGAATACGAGAAGCGGCAGAATGATGTTTCCGAACATAATGATCAATGCCTCCTTCTCTTAGTACAATCCGTTGGCAACGCCGCTGAGCCAGTCGACCAGATCAACCGAGCAGAAGCTCAGAACAATGATCGCGATGATCAGCAGAGCGAAGGGAACCTTCATACCGAGACCGGGATCGCGCTTGGCATTCTCCAGATGCTTCAGCGGCGGATTGACCGGTACGGTATACGCGGGAATGATGATGGTGAACAGATACACGGCAGTCAGGATCGCGGAGATAATCAGGCCGCCCATACCGACCAGCGAGAACCACTGACCGTCCATCGCCGCAGCACTCGCCAGATTCCACTTGCTTACGAAGCCGATCAGCGGGGGAACGCCGACCAGAGCGAGCGATGCAATGGTGAATACCAGCGTGGTGCGGGGCATGACCTTGCTGAAGCCGCGCAGATCCTGAATATATTCCTGTTCGGTCTTGACCAGAACCGCGCCGACGCAGAAGAACAGGGTGACCTTCATAACGCCGTGATACAGCATGTGGGTCAGAGCGCCGGTCAGGCCGGCCGGAGTCATCAGGGCGGCTCCAAGCAGAATATAGCTCAGATTGCTGACGGTCGAATAGGCGAGGCGGCGCTTGAAATGCTGCTCTCGGACCGCCATAACCGAGCCGTATGCAATCGTAAAGGCCGATAGGAGAACGACGATCATCTGAGCCCAGGTGCCGTGCAGGAAATCTGCACCGAAGCAGTAGAAGATGATGCGGATGATGGCAAACGCACCGGATTTGACGACGGCCACGGCATGCAGAAGTGCGGTAACCGGAGTCGGCGCAACAGAAACGACAGGCAGCCATGCGTGCATCGGGAATACGGCGGCTTTTGCGCCGAAGCCGATGAAGGCCAGTACAAAGACGAGCAGCAGAAGGTTCTTGTTCGCGCCCACCTTGGCAAGATCCAGCACGCCGCCCAGACGGAAGGTCGTGCTGCTGTCAACGCCGTAGGTCATGATAAAGATCAGAGCGATGAAGGCGAGGGCCGCGCCGCTGATGGAGTAATACAGATAGCGGCGTCCGGCGTGGACGGATTTGATGTCCATTTTATGAGTGACCAGCGGCAGCGTGGCCAGCGTGAGTAGCTCATAGAAGGCGTACATGGTAAACAGGTTTCCGGCCATCGCAACGCCGGCGGTGACGCCGTAGCTCATGGTATAGAAGATGAAAAAACGGTTTTCGTTTTCCTCATGCTCCATATACTCGAAAGCATACAGCGCGGCCAGCGGCCACAGGAAGCCGATCAGCGCGCAGAATACGCGGGAAAGGCCGTCCATCTTAAAAGCAATGGTCAGATGCTCCGTCAGCCGCAGCGCGGAACAGGCAAGCTGTTCGCCGCCGAGGATCAGATGAAAGAGCAGCACCGAGTTGAGCACGGTGACAATGCCGACATAGATATTCCGGGCTTCGCGGCTGGGAAACTTCAGCTTGAGCAGCAGCGCGCCGGCAAAAATCGGCAGCAGAATGGGGAATAGCAGCATATTCATATCAATCTTCCTCCTGCCTTACAGGACGGCGTCGATGATCGTCTGCAGGAAACCGGAGAGCGGTCCGGGGAACATGCCCAGAAGGACGGCAGCAGAGGCCAGAAGAATCAGGGGCAGGGTCATCAGCCAGTTGGGCTCGGCCTTGACCAGCGTGCCGTAGTTGAAATCAGCGCCCGGGAAGAAGCCGCGGATGGTGATGGGCAGCAGGTATCCGGCAGTCAGTACGGCGCTGACAAGCAGGACGCAGGGGCCGACCCAGTTGGCGGAAATGCTCATGGCCAGTGCGCCCTCGGCGAGGAACCACTTGCTGATGAAGCCGCACGTAGGAGGAATACCGATCAGAGCGCAGGAAACCAGCGTGTAGCACCAGACGACGATGGGCATCTGCTTGCCGATGCCGTTCAGCTCATCTACACGGGTCTTGCCGGTGCGGTTGATGATTGCGCCGGCGGAAAGGAACAGGCCGTTTTTGATTACGGAATGGCATACGACGTGCAGCAGCGCGCCCAGCATGCCGATCGGATTCAGGGTGGAGAGGCCGAACAGAATGTAGGAAACCTGGCTGACGGTGGAATAGGCAAGGCGCTTTTTAAGGATGTTCTCGCGCAGCGCCAGCATGGAACCCATGAACACGGTGATCAGCGCGAGGGTCATCCAGGCATAATGCGCCCAGGTACCGCGCAGGAAGTCAGTGCCGAAGGTATAGAACACGACGCGGATGATGCACAGAACGCCGGCTTTGGTGATGACGCCGGAAAGCACTGCGCTGGCAGGAGCCGGTGCGACGGGATGAGCGGTCGGCAGCCAGCCGTGGAAGGGGAACATACCCGCCTTTACACCGAAGCCGAGGATCATGATGAACATGATGACCAGAAGAGTGGTTTCGTTGCCGGCAACCTTGGCAGCGTCCAACGCACCGCCTGCCGAGAAAGCGAGGGACGGATTGTAAACGCCGATGACAAAGATACCCATCAGGCCGCAGGAAGCGCCGAATACCGAGTAGAGCAGGTACTTGATGCCGGCGGCGATGGACTGCTTGGTTTTCTCGTGAAGAACCAACGGCAGGGAGCCCAGAGTCATCATCTCGTAGAACATGTACATGGTCACGAGATTGGCGCTCATGGCCAGACCCAGCAGCGCGCCGAGAGAGATCATGTAGAAGCAGTAGAATCGGCCTTCGTCATGCTCATGCTTCATGTATTCAAACGAGAAGCAGCCGACAACCGCCCACATGACGGCGATCAGCACGGAGAACAGACGGGTTACATGATCAACGCTGAGCAGAATGGGAAGGTCGGCGGTCAGCCGGAGGAAGGTGAACTCGGAACTCAGGCCGGGCAGAACAGAAATAAGGATCATCAGAGCAGCGGTCGCAATCAGAACGGCCATGTTCATGATGTTCCGTTTGCTGCGCTCGGCGATTCTCATGGAAGCAATACCGGCGATAACCGGCAGCAGTACGGGAATCAGCAGAAAGAAATTGCCTTTCAAGAATAACATCTCCTTTTACTATGCGAACATGTGAAGACCGCTGCGGATGGCTTCGATGATGGGCTGCGAGCAGACGCCCAGCGCGATATTGGCGGCGGACAGGCAGACCATTGCAAATACAAAGCTCTTTGCCGGACGGAACTCAGGGTATTCCACGCCGTCCATCGGAGGCCGGTAAAGGGTAATCACTGTCTTCAGGAAGTAGATGGTATTGAGAATGGTACTGGCAGCCAGTACGAGCATGACCAGCATCATGCTTTCCGGCGGCATCGCCATCGCGGAGGTTGCGAAGTAGAGCTTAGAGATGAAGCCGCCAAGGAAAGGAATGCCGACCATGGAGAAGGAGCCGATCGTAAAAGCGACGCCGGCCCAGGGGTTCCGGTATCCCGCTCCGCGCAGGTCGCGGAACATCTTGCTGTCGCCGGACACTTCAACCAGACCGCTGGTGGACAGGAACAGCATGGATTTGGCCGCGGCATGCGCGAAAATGTGGAAAATGGCGGCAACCATACCGTTCTCGCTGCCCATGCCGATACCCATGAAAATGTAGCCGATCTGGGCGACGGAGGAGAAGGAAACCATTCTCCGGATGTCCTTTTCGCGGATTGCGCTGACCGATCCCATGATAATACCGACCAGACCGAAAATGAACAGGATATCCGTAATGCGGGTGGAGGCGAACACCTCAAAGCCGATGCAGCGATAAATGATCTTGATCAGCAGGAAGATATATCCCTTGGAAACCAGACTGGACAGCACGGCACTGGAAGTCGGCGTGGAATAGCCGTAGGCGTCGGGCAGCCAGGTGTGGAAGGGGAAGAGCGCACTCTTGATTGCAAGACCGATGGAGATGAGAACGATGACGACCGTCAGCGGCTGCTGATATGCGCCGGCTGCAGCAATCGCCGTTACCTGCTCCTGAATGTTGCTCATCAGCAGATGGCCGGTCAGATCGTAGAGCAGTGTGAGGCCCAGAAGGAACAGACCGCTGCCCAGCAGGTTCATCAGCATGTAGCGGGTCGCGGCAACCAGCGTGATGCTTCGGATCGAGCGGGCCGTGATCAGCGAGCAGGCTGCGATGGTCATGATCTCGACGAAGACATAGCAGGTGAACAGGTCGTTGGAGTAAATCTGAGCGAGCAGAGCCGTCAGCAGCAGCTCCAGCATGACATAATACAGGTTCTGCTTATCGGGAATGTGCTCATCCAGACGGCTGAGACCGCCGAACAGGGAGAACAGCATGATCAGGGAGAAGATCAGCGCAGTGACTGCTTCCAGAATGCCGGCTCGGATTTCATTGCCCCAAGGCGCGGGATAATGACCCATCATGTAGGTGTAGCTGGTTCCGGTAGGGAGAATTTTGACGATCAGCAGAGCGCTCATCAGGGCCACTGCGGAGATGACGATGAAAGCTGTGCGGCGAGCATGCTTTACAGGAAGAACGGAAGTAAACGCAGCCGAAGCAAGCGAGAACAGAATACAGAAGAAAGGTATGTTTTGCCAAAGCTCCACTTACGGTTCCTCCTTCCGGGACAGTGCGGTGATTTCATCGATGTCCAGCGAATGATAGCGGCGGTACAGGCGGACGGTGAGCGCCAGCATGAGCGCTGTGACGCTGACCGATACGACGATGCCGGTCAGAACCAGTCCGCTGGGCACGGGATTGATGTAGGCTTCCATTTCGGTAACGCCGTTTACGACAATCGGAGCCTTTCGGCCGTCGATGTAGCCCTTAGCGGCCAGAAATAGATAGATGGCGCTGTCCATCATGCCGAAGCCGATGATCTTTTTGATCATGTTCCGCTGAAGCAGAAGCGTCGTGAAGCCGATGCCGAACAGAATGATCGCAGCAGCTTCTTCGGAGTTAATCAGAAGATTGTCAAGCATCGGTTACACATCTCCTTTTCTGAACAGAGTGTAGAAGGCGTACATCGTGCATGCAACAACCAGACCGACAGCGATATTCAGCGGCAGGATCAGGCCGGCGGACATCAGGTCGCCGGGATTCCCGGGGGTGATGATGCTTTCGAGGTGATTGGCGCCGGTGAAGAAGGAATAAGCCTTTGCAATCGCATAGAACGACAGGGAAGCGTAGGATACGACGCGGAAGGTCGTATAGCTGAAAAACCGACCGGTTTTCTCATACCCGAAGGCGTTCAGATGAAGAATCAGAGCCGCGCCGATGATCGCGCCGCCGGAGAAGCCGCCGCCGGGAGAAATATGACCGTTCAGAACGATGTAAATGCCGAAAAGCATCGCAATGGGAACCAGCAGTGCGGCGATTTTCTGAAGGATGTCGTCGCTCTTGGGCTCATAGACGCGGTCGTTAGCCTCGGCGTCCAGCTTTTCACGGGCGGGACGGCCGTCCTTGTCCAGATTCAGCTTCAGCAGAATGAGGACGGAGCAGGCTGCGATGAACAGAACATGACTCTCACCCAGCGTATCAAATGCGCGGTAGTCAAGAATCATGCCGGCGACGATGTTGACTGCGCCGGTCTCTTCCATGCCCTTTTCAATGTAACGCTCGGAAACTTCGTTGTTCAGCGGGTTGTTCGAATCGCCGAATTTGGGAAGCTGCGAGACGGTGTTGAGCAGGATGTAGATGATTGCCAGGCAGATAACAACCGACATCAGTCGGTAAAGGAAATCCGTAATGCGGGAACCGCGGGTTCGGCTCCAGCTGTGCATCTTATCAAAGAACTGACGCTCGCTTTCAAGATCCTTTCGATGCTGTTCTTCCAGTGCGTGCTCTCGTTCGGCGAGCTCCTCGGCGCTGATCAGATTCGGCTCGGCTTTCTCTTCCAGAGAAGCGATCATGCTGTTTTCGAGGGCGTCGCTGCCGCCTTTCATCCAGCGGATAAAGCGAACCCAGAGCGTTTGTTCGTAATTACTCTTCAGTTTCGCCATTCTTTTTCTCTCCCTCAATCGCGTGAATTTTCTTCAGTGTCACGAAAAACAGAAGACTGGTAACGCCCG
>JAFQQU010000117.1 GCA_017410445.1 Clostridia bacterium
GCATGGTGATCGCCTTCTCGACGATGACCTGCGTGCCGTCTGGTTTCTTTTTCAGGTTCTTGCCCAGCTTCAGACAGGCGAGTACCAGAATGATGGTCACGATCAGGGAAGAAACCGTGGTCTGGCTGATCGGGATTCCGCCGAGAATCGGGATCGTAAAATAGACAAACGCGCCGTCAACATTCACATTCATGCTTTCTCGTCACCTGTCTTTCTGAAAAATTCCGCGACCGTAATGATTGGGCGCACAAACACAAGGGGAAGTACGCTGGCAATCGGGTTGCACAGACCGCTCTTGACGCACGCCAGCAGAATCACAAAAATCACCGCCAGCCGGACCAGATACGAGCCCTTCATCAGCGCCGTGCCGCTCTTGACGTCCTGATTGACCGCTTTATCTGCCGCCAGCGACGCGCTGACCGCCATAAAGAAGAAATTGGCAAGCGACAGCACGGTTCCGATGATTCCGCCCAGCAGCACCGCCCTGTCGAAATACCCCAGCAGAGCAAACACGATATACATCACGGCGAGGCAAATGATCTGACCCACGGCAATGATACCGGTCTCTCGATAAACAATCTTCCGGGAATCCATTCTTCTCCTCCCTCTTTATATTTTCATTCGTGGTCGTTGAACGATACGGACGGAGGTTCTTCTTCCTCTTTTTTCCTGAACTTATTCATGCTCTCCATGGCTTTGAGCGAATATCTGAACCCGTCGATCGCCGCGATGAAGCCCACTGCGCATCCTGTCAGCACGACCCATACGCCCAGATCAAACCGGTTTTTCAGCCACAGCCCAAGCAGCGTGAATCCGCCCAGCGGCATTGCCACGCTCATGCCCAGCTGCGTAAGCCAAACCAGCATGTTCAAGTCCTTCATATACATCCTCCTCGCCCATCATGATTGTACTATATTCGGTTGAACATTTCAAGTTCAGTTTTCGCCCGCATGTTAATTCCGTATCAAGAACGCAACATCTTATTTCATCGCATCGCCCGAACACCACCTCCTCTTCTCCTTCCGCACCGACAGCAGTTTGTTTTCGCGCTGCGAATATATCAAAAGTATAAAACCGGTTACACATTTTATCAGAAAAAATATCGTGTAAAATTGTGGCTGTTTTGCTTGTATTTCCTTCCTTTTTGCGGTAACCCCTGACAAATGATCAGCAATAAACTGAATGTCGAACATATCTTCCAGCTCTGTTTTTGATTCTTCCACCCCTCCCGGACTTATACATATCGCTTGGTTTTCATCGCCAATAAGGCTAATATATATCGCCTTATTACACCACATCACAATTACATAGTTTTTCAATAAGATATAGGATTTATTCTTGCGAATGTGAAGATAATCTCTTGTTTCAAGGTTTGATTATGCTATAATAACGAATACTGAGCCACAATTCTGTAAATCTATACTTATACATTATTCTACGCGAGGTGACAACAATGGGAGTAAGTTACAAAAAATTATGGAAAATCCTCATCGATAAAGACATGAAAAAGAAGGATCTGCAAGTGGCTGCCTCAATTAGCTGCCTCAATTAGCTGGGCATCTGTCACGAAACTTTCCAAAGGCGAAGTCGTAAGTCTACCATCAGCTGGTAATTGCCATTGACACAGATTGGGTGTTTATAATGACATCCAAGGATGGTGAATACTCCATTGGCTCGCTTGAATACTTACAGGATTTGTTGAAAGAGCAATTTGTAATAAAGCGAGAACAAAAGATAAGCGAACCAAGTTAAGCGTACAACTTATCGGCGACTTGCCGTAAGCTCTCAGGTATGAAACAATACTCCCGTAAAGTAGCGGATAGTATATGCGACTCGCGTATGCTATCTGGGATGCGGGGGGGGGGTTTTCATGGACAGAGATTTGCAAACACTCAACGGACAGAATAAAAGAACATCCGACAGGATTGTATCAAATCCTATCGGATGTTATGGTGGAGGCGAGGGGAGTCGAACCCCTGTCCGAAAACCCGACGACCTGAGCATCTCCGAGCGCAGTCTGTGTTTTAACATTCCCTCCGCCGGACCCCCGCAGACAGGGTTACGGCTTCAGTAGCTTCATAAAATCCGTCCGGCTGCAAAGCTTAGGCCGGATCGTACCCCGCATTTATGACGCCGGTGACTTACGCCGCGGGAGGCTTAAGGCCGACGTTCACGGCACTTAGGCCGCGAAAGCGAAATCGTTATTGTTCGCAGTTATTGCTTTCCCCGTTTTAAGGCGGACAGGGGCCGCCGCTCGCTTCTCAAATCCCCATGATCCCCGTCGAAACCAAATACGCCCCCGTATTCAGTCGCGCTGCCGGTCGCGCATATGCCGCTCGATATCGCGCTGGGCGTCCTTCTTGGCCATGTCGTCGCGCTTATCGTACAGCTTTTTACCCCGGCAGAGACCCAGTTCAAGCTTCATCCGCCCATCCTTAAGATACACGGACAAAGGAATCAGCGTCAGACCCTTCTGCATCACCTGCTGCTGAAGCTTTCTGATCTCACTTTTGTGCATCAAAAGCTTCTTCGGGCGAAGCGGGTCGGTGTTGAATATATTGCCCTGCTCATAGGGGCTGATATGCATCCCGTGGACAAACAGTTCGCCGTTTCGGTCCACCTGAGCAAAGCTGTCCTTCAGATTGCACCGGCCCATGCGCATTGACTTGACTTCCGTTCCGCGCAGCTCAAGACCTGCCTCGTAGGATTCCTCCACGAAGTAGTCGTGACGCGCCTTCCGGTTCTGTGCAATTCCCTTAACGCCTTTCTGGGGCATGATGCTCTTCCTCCGCTAAAACTCGGTATCGATTCTTCATTATATCACGAAAAAATCTTATTGTCCAGTATTTTCGCCCGACATTTTCCGCAGGTATCGTCCTCAGCCTGCTCGCTCGAATTCCGGGATAACCCATGCTAACCTTCCGCACATTCTCCTCATCATCTAAATAGCGGAGAAGCGCCTCTCCGCTCCTCCGCCGCAAACCGCTACTCAGTATAATACTGCGCCTGCAGAGCATAGAGCTCCGCATATTTGCCTTTTTTCGCTATCAGTTCATCATGCGTGCCGTATTCGATCAATCGGCCCTGATGAAGCACTGCCGCCGCATCGCAAAACCGGGAAGCGGACATTCTGTGCGAGATGTATACCGCCGTCTTTCCGCCGGCCAGTCCATCAAACTGCCGGTACAGCTCATATTCGGCCCGGGCGTCCATGGCGGCGGTCGGTTCGTCCAGAATCACAATCGGCGCATTCCTGCACAGTGCGCGCGCCAGCGCAATCTTCTGCGCTTCACCGCCGGAAGGCTCGAATCCCTGCTCGTCAAACGTCCTTCCGATGTGCGTATCCAGCCCCTTGGGAAGCCCTTCTGTCTTCTCCCTGAGCCCGACCTGATCAAGAACTCTCATCAGCTCTCCGTCGCCGATATCACGTCCCATGCACAGATTGTCCCGGAGCGAAAAGTCAAACAGCCGAAGATCCTGAAACACAGTCGAGAACTGCGTAAGATACGAGTCATAGTCGAAATCACGGATGTCGGTTCCGTCCATGGTGATATGCCCCTCGGTCGGGTCATACAGGCGGCAGAGGAGCTTAATCAGCGTCGTTTTGCCCGATCCGTTTTCACCGACCAGCGAGAGCCGCATTCCCGGTTCGATCGTCAGATTCACATGCCTGAGCGCCCACCTTTCGGCTCCGGCATACCGGAAGGAAACGTCGTGAAGCTCAATCCTGTGCTCCTCTCCCTTTACCGGAAGTCCCTTTCCCTCCCTCAGCTTCTTCGGTAGGTTCAGATACTCTTCCAGCTTGTCATAATATAGGTCAAACGCCCTGATTTCTGCAAAGCTGTCCATGATCCTTCTGAGTGCATCCGAAAACGAAGCCACGGCGCTGATACACATAGAAAACGATCCCACGCCCATTCCTCCTGTCAGCACGCGCGCCGCCAGAAATGCATATGCCATACACTGCTGAACAAATGTCAAAAACGAGCGGGCCGCCCCGGACAGGATATAGCAGTTATTGGAGCGGCGGTAGCAGTCGTTGGATAGGCCGGCGTAGTGTCTGCTTTTTCTAAGCAGCCAGTCCCTCGCGCCGTTCAGCCTGATTTCCTTGGCCATCTCCGTCGATTCGAACAGACCCGAAAAATACGTCCAGTACCGCTCTGTCGACGCCGCTTCCATTCGGATTCTCATGCTTTTCTCCGTCGCCCGGCTCTCAACGGCCGAACAGAGTATTGCCAGCGCCGAAAACGCCAGTACAAACCAGCCGTTCAGCGTGCTCAGAATGGCAATCAGGCCGATCAGCGTTATCAATTGACCTGCGATATGCACCGCCCGGTCGAGAAGATATCCGAATCCCCGGCCCGCGCAAGTCAGAAACTTCTCCGCCTGCGCCCGCATCTCATGACATGCCGGGCTTTCAAGCTGCTCCAGGTCCGCCAGCGCCAGATGCTCGCGCATCCGGTCATAGAATCTTTCGGCAACCACGCACCGGCGCGAAAAGCCGTCATAGAAGAAATAGCCGGACAGCGCATTGGCAATAAACACGTATCCCGCAAACACGCCGACACAGCCGATCAGATACTCTATCCGCTTAAGCCCTGTCAATTCGTCGATGACGAACTTCGGAAGCAGCGACGCCGCAATCGGTATCATCGAATTGACAATCTGATAAAGCGCCAGCCACAGCACATACTTTTTATCATATCTCCAGCCCTCAGAAAGGAAGAATCTGAGCCCTTTAAACATAAAAATATACCTCCATTGCCGCATTCAGTCTGTTTTTGGGCATAAAAATACCGCTCCAGACTGATAGCTTCCCGAAAAGGGACACAGCAACAAAGGCCCAGAAAATCTGCTCTTCTGAACATGATGCCGGATGCTTATCCGTCTAAAGCGGTCAGGCGATTACATAGGGCTTGTATGCAGAATACATCTTCGTTTCACCTCGCCTTCATTCATTTAACCTGAGTATAACACTCGTCCTGCGGCCTGTCAAGCAAAAAAGAAAGCGCACCCATCCGCCGGCAGGCACGCTTCCTCTCCTTGCTATGTATCAATGTTTCTTCCGTCTGCGCCGGATCAAAATCACCGCCGCAGCAATGCATCCCGCGGCAATCAGCAGGACAGCTGCCGCCATCAGCCAGAAACCGTCCCCGACGGACACCATGACCACCGTCGGCCCGTCCGCACCGCCGATCACGCCGACAGACGCCGCCTCCTGCGCGCAGCCGGTCAGTATGAGCATTGCAGCCGCCCAAAGAACCGTCATTATCCTCTTCTGCATTCTGATCCTCCCGTCTGATTCATCGGTTTACAGCATCGCGATAGCCCGGATGGGCGAACCGTCCGCATCCATATGCTTGAGCGGCAATGCACAGAAAGTGAAAAGGCCGTCTCCGGCATCCTGAAGGTTGGTCAGATTCTCGATGATGACGATTTCGCTGTCCTTCAGCAGTTTTTTATGAAGCGTCAGGTTCTCATCCGCAATCGGATCGAGCCCGATGACGTCCAGACCTATGCCCTTCTTCCGGGTATTGATGAGATAATCGGCCACTTCCTCATCGATGTACGGATACTCGCCGAAATACTCCGCGCCGCCCCAGTACCGGTCCCATCCGGTATGAAACAGCAGGAATTCCGCGCTGTCCGCCAGCTCCCTCTTCTTATTGATATGCTCCATCGTAATCCGGCCGCCCGCGCCCAGCTCGCCGCACTCAATCACGACCGCCTTCCCGACAAACTGGCTCACCGGGAACCGATCGAGCGTCGTCCGTCCGGCAAAAAGATGCGCTGGGGGATCCATATGCGTTCCGGTATGCGAATACATGCTCAGCTTTGTTTCCTTGAACCCGTCCTTTTCATAGGTGTTCGCCGCCTCGAACTTCGGCCCCTCCGTTCCCGGATAGACCGGCATATCCGGCGAAATCACATGCGTCAGGTCAATGACTTTCATACTTCTTCCTCCACATCCAATGTGTAATAGGCTGATTTCACGCCGTCCTCCTCCACGATTTCCCTGAGAACAAATCCGTTTTTCTCAAGCACCCGCACCGATCCCGCATTGTCCAGATAGGTAAACGCTCCGATCCGCCGGATGCTGAATCTAACTGAAATCTCTGCAGCAAAAAGGCGCACCGCTTCGGTCGCAATGCCCTTGCCCCATGCTGCCTTCTCAAACAGACAGTAACTGAGCATCGCGTCCGGATCATCCTCCTCATGCATCGCAAAGCACCATATGTCGCCGACATATTCGCCGTCCGCATAAACCGTGCGCCCGAAGCTGGCCGAGCCGGGCTCTGCCGAGCGCCTGTAATCGGCAATCGCTTCGGTCAGTGTCTGCGCTCTCTGAGGACACATTTTCTGAATCTCATCATCGCGCGTTTTCTCAAAATGTATGCGGACATGCCGCTCCGTTCTCTCGCGCAGTTCTACATGCATCTTCCGGTATCCTTTCTCACTCTTCCTCCATCGTCCGTTCCATCTCCCGGTAGAAGCAGCCCGGCGCGACGTCATCGGACGGGCTGTTCTTATGCAGCCATTCGCGCACAGCATAGCACAGGCTGCACCGGGTCGGATATCCGGCCGGATCCGCCTCAAAGCCCAGTCCGCAGGCATATTCATACAGCGCTTTCAGGCCGCCCGTGTACAGGCGGTATGCGCAGGGGTATTTCTCCACCGGAAGTCTTCTTTCGAAGAAATCCTCCATATCAATCGCGATGCCCGGGCACCCCGAAGGAACGACCTTCTCATATAAATCCACATGACAGTGCTGTCCCGAAAGGAGATGCGCGCAGGGCTCTGCCGTCGCCAGCTTCTCTGCAGGCTGTCTGACATACAGCTTCTTCGCAATCGCGAGCGCGCGGCCATTCACCTTCACGCCGTATTCCTGCGCGGTATCCTCAATATAATCCTCTCCCAGAAGGGCGGCAAGCTCCTCCCGGGTATGCGTCGTCTTCAGATCCAGCGGCAGAAGGCGCTCGAGAAACCGATCCTGCCAGATAAAATAGTCCATTCCCAGCTTCCTCAGCGCCTGAACCAGACGGATGGGACGCTCCAGCGGAACAAACTCAATATGAAACGGATCAACTGACGCCATCACCGTGTCAGCGCCAAGAGAGCGGATGATCCTGAGCCTTCGAAGCGTTTCCTCCTCATCGCGGCACCAGAAGGCATTGGTCTCGATATAGTCCACGCCGATTCCCGCCCGCTGCATCTCCTTCAGAAGCGCGCACAGTGCGTCGAAATTCAGAAAGGGCTCTCCGCCGCCGATGTGCATGGAGCGCACGCCCGCGCTCTTCAGGCGCTGCACGATTCTCTCCGCAGTCTCTCCGGTGATGAACGCCTTCCCCGAACGCGGCGAGGATGCAAACATGCAGTGCCTGCACGCCGCGGAGCAGGAATAATTCGTAATGATCCCCGAATAGTGCATCGTGTTTCTCATGTTCTTCTCCTACAGCTTCAGTTCCGCCCGGACCTCGTCAAACCGCTTCACCGGCTTTACGTCCGTTCCGTGGTCGCCGAGCATTTTCTCCATCCAGACCATATCATACCATCTGCCGAACTTCCAGCCGCACCGGTGAAACCGCCCGACCATGCTATAGCCAAAATGCGCATGGAACGAGACGCTGTCGTTTTTCAGGTATTCGTCCTCGGGGTCGGCAAAGCCAATACAGGCGTTGAGATTAAGGATCCCCTGCGCCTTCAGCGCCTCCTCAAGCCTGTTATAAAGCGCTCCGCCGATTCCTCCGCTCCTCTTTTCCATATCTACATATATCGAGGTTTCCACACACCAGCCGTACGCCGCCCGCGAATGAAACGGCGAGGCATACGCATATCCGAGAATTTCCCCGTCCCTCTCCGCGACCAAATAAGGATATTTCTCCATAACCTTCTCCATGCGCGCGGCAAACTCTTCCTTCGCCGGCACCTCGTATTCAAATGTAATCGCAGTCTTTTCCACATACGGCGCGTAGATCTCAAGCAGACTCCCGGCGTCCTCCCTCCGCGCGCATCGGATGATCAAATCTTTTTCCATGCTATCATCTGCCTTTGTCCAGTGCTCTCCAATATTATATCCCCGCAGCCGTATGCAAGTCAACGAAAAACGACTGCCCGCGCAGGACAGCCGTTTGCCTGTTCAGATATGATCCTCGTATCGCTCGGCGGTAATCATGCCGTCCTTCACATGAAGCCGACAGATGCGGGCCGTTCGCGCCTCCTCGTAGCCGGGCGTAGTCTTTTCCTTCCAGTCGCGGCCGTGATAGACTGCGTAGTATTCGCCGTTCCATTTCAGCACGCTGTGGTGTCCGGTGCCCTCCTCGAACTCATTCTTGATGAGCACGGGCGAAAATCTGCCGTCCTCCGTGTGCTTCACGAAATCGACTTGAGTCAGGTCCTTCTCGTCCGTCTTCGCCGCGGCATAGCCGATGTGGTAGGTATCGTCCCGATAGCAGCCGCCGCTGTACATCACATACTGCCAGCCGCCCTCTTCGAACCAGACCGCGCCCTCGATGGTGTACCAGTCTCTTTCCGGCGTGCACTGCGGAGTGAACTTCTCCTCGCCGAACTCAGGAATGATGACCTCCTTGGGCTCATGCGCGGGCGTGTACGGATCAATCAGCCGGTCGATATACACCCGCGTGCCGACTTTTCCGTTCTCCGCATTGAGGTTGTCCTCCGCATACCAGAGGAAAATGCCCTTTTCCGTTTCCACCACATGCGAATCGATGGAGAAACGGTCATACAGCTCCTTCTCCTTTGAAAACGGCCCGAGCGGAGAATCGGCCTGCGCCACATGCATATGCTCAAAAGCGCCCGGCCATGAGCAGGATACATAAATATAGTATTTCCCATCAATCTTCGTGACCGAAGGCGCCCAGTAATCGGTCTTTCCCTCAAACGAGGCCACAATTCCGCGGAAATGCCACAGGCCCAGCGGGGAATCGGCTTCATAGGCCTCCACGCCGTCATGCGCAGTCACGTACAGATAGAATTTTCCATCATCCTCAAAGATGAAGGGATCGGGCTGCGTCCGGCCCTGAACGTCGAATTTCAGCTTCATAAAAAACCTCCTCTTCTACTGCCAAATGTTGGACTTCAGCATTTCCCGGTAGAATTCCAGCAGCTTTGTCTCGGCAATCTCCCGGCACTCGCCGATACTGCCGCCGCACACCCACATATCAACATCTCCTCCGGACGTCAAGATATGTATATCGCAGCTGACGCCGGGTCGGTAAGCTCTGCTGAAATATATACTTTCTTCCCGGTCTTCATCCAGGAACCGGGAAGGGAGGAAACTGAAGTGCCATTCCATTCTATACCTTGGCACTTCCACCACTCGCTCTGATCCATCCAGCCGGACATCATAAATCCAATGGTCCGGCCACTCCGGCATAGAAAACCATAAAAACGAATCCGAATCTGCCCCGCCATCAATTTTATGGATCACATTATATCCGCCTTCCCGCTGCAGGTATTCTCGGACGCGCACAGGATCCAGCTTCGTCAGGTCAAACGCCTTCTGGAAACTCGGAGTCAGCGTTGTTTCCCCATGGATATACAATACTCCCAGCGATTCAAGCGCCAGTACAATTCCAAATGCGATCACCAATACACAGAAGGCCGCTATCGCTTTTTTCATTCTTCTTTATCCTCCTCCGTTTGTGTCGCTCCGTCGCAGCTAATGGCCTCCGCAAGAGATAAGCCCTTTCCTGAGAATATCCTTTTTCTTTTCATCATACAAGATACAGTGCGCCTTGTCAATAAATACAGCATTCCTGAATCCGTCCATTTAAAATCCTGCATCCTCCATCATTCCGATCATCATCATATTTTTGATGGAACAACTCCACAGACACTGCATTCAGAATCCATTCCCGCAATTTTCAAGCAGAAAAATCGGATTTTTTTGAAAGTTTGTTGCTTTTCATATTGCAAATTTCAATTGCATTTGGTATAATACCGATATTGCGCATCCGTCGAATGCGCAAGTCTTCAAAACCAAGCATGCAAAATATATTCTGAAAGGAAAATCGTGATGAAGCCGTATATCGAAATGACTCAGGAAGAACTGATTGCCGAGCTGGAAGAGCTGAACGCTCAGTACAAAAGAGTGCAGGCTCTGGGCATGAATCTGGATATGAGCCGGGGCAAGCCCTGCCAGGAGCAGCTGGATCTCTCCATGGGCATGATGAACGTACTGGATTCATCCTCCGATCTGACCTGCGAGGACGGTCTGGACTGCCGCAACTACGGCCAGCTGACCGGCATCAAAGAGGCCCGTGAGCTGCTGGGCGATATGATGGAAAACAACCCCAAGGACATCATCATCTACGGCAACTCCTCGCTTAACGTCATGTTCGATACCATCAGCCGCGTCTGGACGCACGGCATCATGGGAAACACCCCGTGGTGCCGCCTGCCGGAAGTCAAGTTCCTCTGCCCCGTCCCCGGCTACGACCGACACTTCGCCATCACCGAGTTCTTCGGCATCAAGATGATTCCCGTCCCCATGACGCCCACCGGCCCCGACATGGACCTCGTCGAGAAGCTGGTCCGCGAGGACGAGACCATCAAGGGCATCTGGTGCGTTCCAAAGTATTCCAACCCGCAGGGCATCTCCTATTCGGATGAGACGGTCCGCCGCTTCGCGCGCCTCGAGCCCGCCGCGCCCGACTTCCGCATCTTCTGGGATAACGCCTATGGCATGCATCATCTCTACGACCATCGTCAGGATTACCTGATCGAGATTCTCGCCGAGTGCAAGCGCGCCGGCAATCCCGATCTGGTATACAAGTTTGCCTCCACCTCGAAGATCACCTTCCCGGGCAGCGGCATTGCAGCCATCGCGACCAGCCCGAATAATATGGAAGATTTCCTCACTTACCTGCGCCATCAGACCATCGGCCACGACAAGGTGAATCAGCTGCGCCATGTCCGCTTCTTCAAGGACATTCACGGCATGGTCGAGCACATGAGAAAGCACGCGGATATCATCCGCCCGAAGTTCGAAGCGACCGAAGAAATCCTGGATTACGATCTGGGCGGCCTCGGCATTGGCGAGTGGACCTGCCCGCTGGGCGGCTACTTCATCATGTTCGATTCCCTGCCCGGCTGCGCAAAGGAAATTGTCGCCCTCGCCAAGAAAGCCGGCGTGACCATGACCGCCGCCGGCGCGACCTGGCCCTACGGAAACGATCCCAAGGACAAGGATACTATCCTCCTTCGGCTATGCATCGGATATGCAATGGCGGCTACTTCGGTAATATGAGAGACAGTGGTTTGCCTTATCCTGCGATTCGCGCTAAAATCAACGCGACCCACATGGTAGGTATGGCAGATTTGCATATCCTCAAGCCGATTCAAGTGATCAAAGATTATCAGTCTGTTGAGTTGTATTCTTTGCCCTTGATGCGGACAAAGGGTGTTTTTATGGCACGTGTGTTTGCAATTCTTGATGGGGAAATCCTTGCTATGATGAATCAGGTCAGCATGATTGTCAGCATGGAAACTCGCCGTGTGCTTCCTACGGATTATGTCTGTGAAGCAATGGGAACGGATGTCATGAAAAGCACCATGACTGCTCCCAGAAGATTGGTGCTGCCCGACGATATGGAACTTGCCCGTGAAATTAAAGTGCAATACAGTCAATGTGATATCAATCGTCATATGAATGCGGGGAAATATATTGACGAGATTTGTGAAACTCTGGGGTATTGGGAAGGCAATCATAAAATCATGAACAGACTTCGTACTGAATTTGTCGGGGAATGTGTGCCGGGAGATACTTTGAGTATTTATATAAAGAAAACCAAAAACGGTTGGTACGTAAAGGGTATTCGAAATCACGAACAGTTGTCTTTTAGAGCATACGTGGAAATGAAGGATGTAGAAGATGCGTAAAGTTCTTGACTATAGCATTACCGGCCATGATACCGACTATTATCGCTGTATTTCTCCTACCAGTTATTTGAAAATCGCGGAAACCGCCTGTTTTATCGCTTCCGAAAGCGAAGGCATGCTGATGCAGCGGATGATTGATGAGATGCAGGCCACATGGATGACTGCGTCTTTCCAGCTGGAAATCTTTAAGGATATTTTTTACGTTGGCCCTGTAGAGGTATTTGTGGACCCCTTTATCAAAAACGGGGTTGTATTTACCAGAACAGGACATATTCTGCGCAATGGCATTGAGATTGCTCGTTTTCATATGAATACCATGGCGGTCAATTTCAATACCCGTAAAGTAATGCCTCCCGAGTTTGTTGCGGACCATTTCGGTGTGCCTTATATTGTGGCAAGCGGGGCGCCTGCGCGTTTGGGGATGCCTACGGATATGGAAAAATATGAAGAATATGTGGTCCGATATTCTGATTGTGACCATAATCAGCATCTGCGTGCCTATGAATATGTGAATCTAATTTGTGATGCTGCCGAGTATTGGACAGGACCGGTACGTGAAAAGAAGGGCAGAGCTCTCAATGTGGAATTTATGGGTGAATGCAAAGCAGGCGAGAAACTGATTATTCAGCGTAAGTTCACACCGGAGGCTGTTTATGTTTCCGGATGCCGTGATGACGGGAAGACCTCGTTTAGAGCATATTTTGTAATGGAGTGATTGATTATGCGACTGAAATCGACTTTTCCTGCATCTGCAGTGGATTATACAGGATATGTTGCTCCCAATCATATGATGCGTGCAATCAACGAAGGCGTTGGTGCTGCGAACTTTAATGACGGCGTTGGATTTTCTCATTTATTTCCCACAATCGGCGTGACCTGGATGTTGGGACAGTGTGTCATTGAAAATGAAAAGTTTGTTCCTTGTGCGGAAGAAGTGGAAGTGGAATGCGGAGGGCATGAGCAATTCGGTGTAACGACTGTGCGCCGCTGTGTGATGTATCACAATGGGGAAGTGGCGATGCGGTTTGCGGCAAAGCTGCTGCCGGTATATTTTCATGAGCGTAAGGTTGTTCCGCCATCTGTTTTGATTCCCTTCTGGAAAACACCGCATGCCCCCTGCGGTGAAGCAATCAGCTTTATTGTGCCGCCCCGGCAAATGGAAACAGTAGAAGAATATCACGTACATTATCGTGACTGTGATTCCAATAAGCATATGACAGCATTCCGCTATCTGGACTTAGTAATGGAAACGGCGGGACATTGGCATGGAGAATTGCATCTGCCTAAACGCGTACAGATAGACTATTTGAAAGAATGTCTCCCCGGAGACGTGGTGTATTTAAAGCATGCAATGAAGGACGGACTACACTATTGCAGCGGTGTGAAATTCGATGGCAGTGTATCCTTTCATGCTACCGTTCGTTTTTCGGACGAAACGTATCCCGATGCAAAAATCACTCATGTATAAAATAAGACCTGAGAATATCTCAGGTCTTTCTGCTTATATATTATCGTTGATTTTCATAAGGAATCCGTTGATTTCGCAAAGCTGTTTTGCGAGTACTTCAATGGACGGATTCATTCCGCGGCGAAGCCATTTTACGATGACCAGACCGGTGCCCCACATAATATATTCCATTGCAATGTTGAAATTACCGTTTCTGCCTTCATGGGTTCTTCGATTTCTGGCCTTGATGGGGAGACTAAAGTCAATTTTCATTGCCTTGAATTCCCGTTCAGACAGCTGCGGCATAATCAGACACAGGGTTGAATTTTCTTTTATA